>MGBT01000053.1:0-1099 GCA_001788395.1 Candidatus Rokubacteria bacterium GWA2_70_23 | reverse complement strand
AAGAGCCGCGGGGACTGGGCGAGCGCCATCGCGATCTCGAGCCGCCGCACCTCGCCGTAGGCCGCGTCGCTCACCCCTCGGCTACAACTGCGTCAGCCACACGTTGTAGCCGAGGGCGGACATCCGCCGCGGCTGGTCGCGGCAGCCCGCGATGCCGGCGCCGAACGGCGAGTGCACGAGCCGCTCGACACCGGTGAAGACGAGCGCCGCCACGGCGAGGGTGAACACGTAGAACGCGTGGGGCGACGAGAGATCGACGCCGAACGGCTGTGGCCGCGTGATGCCGCTGAGCCCGTTGTCGCCGCCGGTCAGCGATACCCACCGGTAGGCGAGGCCCCAGAGGATCTGGGCGAGGGCGAGCGTGATCATGAGGAAGGTGAGCCCGGTCCCGCGCAGCGCCAGCACGCCGAAGACGGCGGCCATGGCCACCGTGAGCGCGAGGGCTGTGATTGCCGCCGCGAGGTGACCGGCGCCCGCCTTCGTCGTCAGCCACGCCGCGACATAGGCGGCGCCGCCGAGATAGGCGGCGTGGCCGAGTGACGTCAACCCCGCGTAGCCGACGAGGAGGTTGAGGCTGAGGGCGAACACGGCGGCGATCACGATCTGCGAGGCGAAGTACGCCCCGTGGGTCAGGTTGGCCACGCGCATGAGTCCGAAGATCAGCGAGAAGCCCGACGACAGGAGGAACAGCAGCCCCCCCAGGGCCAGGCCGTTCAGACTCTGGAGGAGCCAGAACCTCATGCCTCAGCCGGCGGGACGTCGCGCCCGGGGGGCGGGCGGGGCCGCCCTCACTCGAGGTTCTTCGCCGGCGGGTAGTCGCGCGAGTAGACGGGCGCGGCGAGGAACGCCGCCGGCTCGTACTTCCAGAACTGGCTCACGTCCCGGTACGTGTCGATGACGACGTTCATCAGCCGTCCCTCGCGCCGCTCGACCCGCCGGATATAGTCGCTGATCGCGTACACCTCGAAGGCGGCGACGGGGCCCGTCAGCACTTGGACGTGGTCACGCTCGACCAGCTCCTGCGCCTTCGTCCGGGTCTGCGCGGGCTGGCCGGCGGAGTCGCCGAAGAAGGCCTGGACCTTCCGCCCCGCGATCACCC
>MGBT01000052.1 GCA_001788395.1 Candidatus Rokubacteria bacterium GWA2_70_23 | reverse complement strand
ACCGTACTCGCGCTGGGGCGCATCGAATGCGCCCCATGCTCATCCCGTGACAAAGAAGTCGAGCAGGGAGATGTCAAAAAGCGTGGGCGCTAACAAAGAGTGAGGCGCGGCTGCCGGCGATCCTGAGCTGCGAGGAGGTGCGGGGGATCTTGCGCTGCGTGCGGACGAAGCATAACTACGCCTTCTTGAGCACCGTCTACGCGTGTGGCCTGCGCCTGCAGGAAGCGCAGCATCTGGAGGTCACCGACATCGACAGCCAGCGCCTGATGATCCACGTCCATCGCGGCAAGGGCGCCAAGGACCGCTTCGTGCCGCTGCCGCACGCGACCCTCGCCATCCTGCGCACTCACTGGCGCAGCCACCGCAATCCCCGCCTGCTCTTTCCCGCGTGCGGCCGCAACGGGCGTGCGGCCGCGACCGCCACGACCCCGATGGCCAAGAGCAGTGTGCAGGGCGCCTTCCGCCACGCCAAGCGCGACGCGGGCGTTGGCAAGCGCGGGGTGTCGGTGCACACCCTGCGGCATTGCTATGCCACGCATCTGCTCGAGGCCGGGGTCAATCTCCGCGTGATCCAGCGGAACATGGGCCACGCCAGCCTGGAGAGCACGATGATCTATCTGCACCTCACCCACAAGGGCTATGAGGACGCCTATGCCTTGATCGACCGGGTGATGGAGGGGCCTGTAGCCATGGGCCTCCTCCAGGAGCTCTTTCGGACGCATGGGCCGGCCTACCTCGAACGGTTCGGTCCGACCATGCCCAAGGCCCACCAGAAGGTCATCGCGGCGATCACCGACTGCCATACCGAGGCCGCGGGCTCGACCCTCTACGAGTGCGAGACCTGCGGGCAGAGCCACGTGGTCTATCGCTCGTGCGGCAACCGCCACTGCCTGTGCTGCCAGCAGGGAAAGGGCCGCGCGTGGCTGGAGCAGCACCGGGCGCGCCAGATGCCCGGCGAACACTTCCTGCTGACCTTCACCGTCCCCGAGCCCCTGCGGGCCTTCCTGCGTGGGCATCAGAAGCTCGGCTATGGCGCGTTGTTCGAAGCCTCGTCGGGAGCGATCAAGACGCTGGCCGCCGACCCCCGACACATCGGAGGCGACCTCGCCGGCTTCTTCGGCGTCTTGCACACCTGGGGGCGGACCCTGCAGTACCACCCCCACATCCACTATGTCGTGCCGGGCGGAGCCCTGAGCCGTGAGGACGGGCGCTGGCATCCCTCTCGGCCGGGGTTCTATCTGCCCGTGCGAGCCCTGTCGAGGATCTTTCGGGCCAAGGTCCGGGACGCGATCGACAAGCACGGGCTGCTCGGCGAGACGCCGGGCGAGGTCTGGGCGATGGAATGGAACGTCAACTGCCAGGCCGCGGGTGACGGCAGCGGCGCAGTGCAGTACCTGGCCCACTACGTGTTCAAGGTGGCGATCGCGGAGCGCCGCATCTTGAGCGTCGATGAACACCACGTACGGTTCCGGTATCAGAAGCCGCACAGCTCGCGCGCGCGCACCATGACGCTGCCGGTGATGGAGTTCATGCGGCGCTTCCTGCAGCACGTGCTCCCACGCGGGTTCGTGAAGGTGCGGTATTACGGGTTCCTCTCCCCGAGTTCGGCGGTCTCCCTGGAGGAGGTCAAAGCCCGGATCGAATTGGCGCACGGGTTCGCCCTGCCCGCGCCCGAACCCACCATCGAAGCGGCGGCGACCCTGCGCTGCCGCCACTGCGGGGGCGTGTTGCGCTTCTGTCGGCTGGTCGTGTCCGGCGATCCCGCGATCGGCTCGCTCGTGTCGCTGGGCCAACCCGTCAGGGCGCCCTCGGGACTCAGCGTCGTGTCGGCCGGCCCCTGAGCGCCGCACGACGAACCTCGGGGATCTCGCGCAGGAGCGCGGCGCCCTCCAGGCATCCTGTCCGGCGACCACCACTGGACAGCACGGCCCCACCTTGCCTGGCTCACCCGTCGTGGCGCGTACGCGCCACCAACCCGGGCCGCCCCAACCCTTGAACAGGTCGAGCAACGCTCACCGCCGCCCACGAGCGCGTGACCCGCCGCCCGTTCATTGGCCCGCGTGTCCCGTCATGACCCACCCTTCCGAAGCATTGCCCATAGGCTGGACGCTTGGACCTCCACACCGGGCTTCTTGAACATCGGATTGAAACGACCGCGGCGGTCGTCTCAATCCTTATGGGTTATGCGACGCCCTGCAGCTTGTTGGCGAAGTCTCGGCCCGATGTCGGAGGTGGCAACGGCCGGCCCTCGCGGTGGTACAGCTCGATAGCGTCTTCGACGATCCGGCACAGTTCATCGAATACCGCCTTTTCGTCTTCGCCGTGACAGCCTCCGTAGATCAGGCCTGGAGAGCTGCCGACATAGCAGTGGTCCTCATCGGACCACTCGACGATTCTTTACGTATCGCGCGCTATCTTTCATTTCTTCGACTCCTGGATTGCCAGCTGAACGGCGCGCACTTGGTAGTGCTTCGCGTCATCGCCCAACGCTCCCCGATATTGTCACCGGCTGTGGCACTTTCGGGTGAACGAAGTTTCGATGGCTACCCTTGCCCCCTCGATCTACAAAGCCAGCAGCTTGCAGATCTGCTATCAGTTCTCGGATCTTTGACGGCGCGTCTACGCGTCGCTCAGTAGGTTCGCATAACGTTCAGGCTGAGCGGCCGGCGCAGCCGGTCCGCTCAGCCTGCTGTTCGGCGGCCCATGGAATCAGACCCAGTTCTCAGTGGCGAGCCCCGGGACCCGTCTGAAGTGCCTGGCATTGTTGGTGACGAACGTGAGCCGCAGCGACAACGCATGAGCGGCTATGAGGGTGTCGAACGTGCCGATCGGCTCGCCACGCCGCGCCAGTGCGGCTGCGACCCGGGCAAATCGACCAGCTGCGGACTGATCAAAGGACACGACCTCGATGGGCTCCACGAACGTGCTGATCAGGCGGTGAAGCTTCAGGGATCGGCGCGCTTCAGCGCCGTAGCGGAGCTCCGCGAGGGTGATTGAGCTGATGCAGAGCTCAGAGGGACGGTGCTCCAGCACACGTGCCGCAACCCGGCCTTGACCACGGAGGGCGAAGCTCACGGTGTCCGTGTCGAGCATGTACGCGGGCATCAGGCGAACGGATCACGCAGGTCCCGGACGCGCTGCTGCTTCGGGCGGGGAATCTTCCCCGGCCAGGCACCCAAGCAGGCCCGGAACCTGGGCGACCACTCATCCGCCGCCTCAAGAATGACGCGCCGGCCTGCACGGTGGACCAGGACTTCACCCTGTGCCGCGAACCGGCACTCCTTCGGGAGTCGGACAGCCTGACTGCCCCCGTTCTGAAACAGCTTCGCGCGAGCAGTTTTCATGGTGTGAGTCTAGACCTGTGTCTATACAGGGTCAAGGTCCCGGCGAGGCTCCGAGGCTCCCCGGGGCGGCCCCTTGTCCGCCGAACGTGCAGGCTGAGCGGCCGGCGTCTCGCCGGGCCGCTCCAGCCGAAGTTATGCCACCTGGCGGATATCGGTGGCGGCGTAGAGGGTCTCTGGCGCGATATCCGCACCATTCGGCCAGCAGACGGTCGAGCCGGCCACAAAGAATTCACGAAAGTAAGCCACCTCACGGAGCGGCTCAAAGATGGGCCCTTGAAGCCAAGGTTGAAAATCCACGGTCTTCGAGGTCCCGTCGTTGAACGTAAGATGGATTCGGTAATCCCCACGGTACTCGGCTTTAACGACACCTGGGAGAATCGTCATCTGACAGCGCTCCTATTCCAAAGGCGCGATCTGCCGCAGAGGCTGGCGGACCTTCGCCAGGCGCCAGTTCTCCTCCAGCTCACTGCGGTGCAGTACCGCCCACTCTCGGATGAGGCGAAGGGCTGTTCGCGAGTCGATGGCACCGACGAGCATGTCGCTGTTGAAGTCGAACTTCCCCTGGAGCCCTTGGTGCTCCGCGTGAAAGTGAGGTGGTTCGTGATCGTTCTAGAACATCCGGATGATGATCCCGAAGAAGACTGATATCGATGGCACGGGTCGATCTTACCAACCAGTGCTGTCTCGCTGTTGGAAATGATCTCTGTTGGCATAACGCCCGCGGTCAGCAGCCGGGGCGAGCATCGCGAGCCCCGGTCTGCTCCACTGCGATGACTCTCATCCAGGCCTCCTCCTCACCACCCGACGGGGTACGGTGAGTGCGGCCAAGCAAACACCCTCCCACCGAGAGGGAGGAGGAGATGGAGGATGAGGTTCTACACCACGCCGCACCGATACTACTGCGGGATCGACCTGCACGCGAGACGGATGTACATGTGCGTGCTGGACGCGGACGGCCAGATTCGGGTCCACCGCAATGGCCCGGCCACCCCCGAGCACTTCCTCGCCACGATCACGCCGTACCGCGAGGACCTCGTGGTGGCCGTGGAATGCATCTTCACGTGGTACTCGCTCGCCGACCTTTGCGCGCAGGAGGGCATCGCCTTCGTCCTCGGCCATGCCCTGTACATGAAGGCTATCCACGGCGGCAAAGCCAAGAATGACAAGATCGACGCTCACAAGATCGCCGTGCTCCTGCGCGGCGGCATGCTTCCCATGGCGTACGTGTACCCGCGGGAAATGCGGGCCACCCGCGACCTTCTGCGTCGACGCTGCCACTTCACCCGCAAGCGCGCTGAGCTCCTCACGCACATCCAGAACACGGCGAGCCAGTACTTGCTGCCGGCGCTCGGCAAGATCGCCTTCCACGGGAACCGTGTCGGGCTGGCCGACCACTTCACCGATCCCGCGGTGCGCAAGAGCATCGAGAGCAACCTGGCACTGGTCGACCACTACGATCGGCTGCTCAGGGAGCTGGAGTTGCACCTGGCTCAAACCGCCAAGGTGCATGACGTCAACGCCTATTACCGGCTGCGCTCGGTGCCGGGGATCGGCAAGATCCTGGCCTTGGTGCTCCTCTACGAGATCCACGATATCCACCGCTTCCCGCGGGTGCAGGAGTTCGTGTCCTACTGCCGGCTGGTGAAATGCGCCAAGCAGTCCGACGGCAAGTACTACGGGTACGCAGGTACGAAGATCGGCAACGCCCATTTGAAGTGGGCGTTCTCCGAGGCCGCCGTCCTCTGCTTGCGCAGGAATGCCGTCGCCCAGCGATACGTGGCCCGCTTGGCCCAGAAGCACGGCAAGGGGAAGGCGCTGACGCTCATGGCTCACAAGCTCGCGCGGGCGGTGTACTACATGCTCCGGCGCGGCCAGGCGTTCGACGCCACCAAGTTCTTCGCCCCCACCCGCTCCGGCGAGCCGGCCGCGCCGGCCGCGATGCCGCCCCTCGCCGTCTCCGACCATCATGACGCATCGCGCGCCGCCTCTCCACGCCCCGATCTCGAGGGGGGCCGCTACCTTGCCCCCTCCCCGAAATCACGCGACGCGAGCCGCTCGCGCGCCTCCATGAACAACGGCGCGTGTCCCCCCGCCGCCGAGGTCGGCGGGGCGACCGAGAGAGGAGCGAGAGCCTGCGCACCTGAACGCGCTCGAGGAGCACGGGAGAGCCGGCCGTCTAACTGGACCCGTGAGGGGACTGAGCCCGACCGAAGCCGATGCTCCGCTTGATGATGCGGCGTCGACCGCGCGAGAGCATCTGGGCCCGACGTCCCGGAGTCCCCTGCGTTGATTGGACTCCCGTGCTCGCTCGACACTCTTGACGGCACCGCGTGGGCGCCGCTGACGCTGTGGGCTGCCCCTCTCCCGAGCCGCGTGCTAACTGGGACTGGCTGTCCGCCAGAGCCCATCGTCTTGAGTCGGCCGGCAGGAGGGTACCGACGGGTTTCTAGACCGCGCGGAGACGTCCTCGCTCTCCGCGCTGGGGACGAGGCATACGTCGTCGTCCCCGGCTCGAGCCTCGATAAGTGTTTGGTGCAGACCACGAGGTCTGACGCCGCCGTCGAAATGACGTCAGCCCCATCGCGCGGGCCCAATCGTCGTGCCCTACTCACGCGGACCCCCTTGGACCCGCGACGGGAGTACTTTCTCTCTTGACAACCGGAGGCCTGATAAGAGTTCGACGTCAGCGCCGCGACTGCCAACGTCGAGGGTGCCGTCGTCCATGGACGATGGCAAGTACGACGATCTCTTCGGGCATCGCGTGGAAATAGATCGCATACGGAAAGCGCCGTACCAGCGCGCGGCGCGTCTCACCCTGGACGCGAGGGTTACTCGAGAGGTGCTTGGAGGATGCCGGCGAGCGCCCTGTCGACCTCCGTGGCAAAGCCGCCGCCAAGCCCAGGACGCTGGTCTTCGTACCAGTCACGGGCGTCCAGTAGCTCGGCCTCCGCTTGCGGGCGGAGAACAAGACGCGGTGTCACGCGCCTCGGAGGAGCTTCCGCCGCACCTCGTCCCAGGGAACGGCTGAAGTGGGGTCAGCAACGTGTTCAGCAAGGCGGCGATCGAGTTCAGCGCGTTGCTCGGGTGTGAGATCGAACTCGGCCTCCTGTTCAGCCGGGGTGAGGCTGTCCCAGAGGGCCATAGCGATGTCGACCCGCTCCGTCGCCGGGAGTTCCAGGAGCTTCGTCAGGGTCTCCCTCAGCCTGATCCTCCCATGCCCAGTTGGGCTACACAAGATCTCTCCCGCTGCTTGACCAGCGCCTTGGCTTCTGAGTACCACGCTTGGTAGTCGCCAGCGAAGGACGGCAGTGCAGCCCGGATGTCCTTCGCCTTGTCGCCGAATTCCTTCTTGAGCATCGCTTGGAATTGATCGGGTAAACACTTTGCTTGAATGGCGAGATGAAGCTGCTCTCCCCTCGTGATCAGGGCGTCCAAGTCCTTCTTGTGACGGTCTAGGTTCGACGGCATACGTTCTCGATGCTCCCCTTCGCTGTCAACGCCGCGTATCAGCGGCGCGGCGCAGCCGCGTCCGCTGAATGCGCTTGTTCGCCCGGCGGTTCAACGACGGACGGGCGTGAGACTAAACACGCGGGCCAGTCGGGATGCCGCCTGGAGGTCTCCCCGCCGTAGCGCTTGACGGACGTCGTCGAGCTTGCGGGCATCGCCGAGAGAAAGATACGGCGACCAGCCATTGTCGTCCTCGATGAGTTCGACGTCGACCTCTGCCGCGTACGAGCCCTCACGCACAAACTTGGTATGACGTCTCGCGCTCATTCATTGCCTCCTCCGCAAGAAGTCGTCGGTCCAGCGAGCCGGATCAGGCCGATAGGCGGTCACCAACACTGCCGGCGATGTCTGCCCCTGCGGGATGCCCCACACCGCGTGGATCGGGCTGCCGCTTCTATTCCGGTGAAGGACAAGAACACAAGGGCCTTTGGGATACGTCGGGTAGTCCTCAATCACGACCGCGGCCTCGACACCATCGATCACCTCACCGGCAAGGATACCGTCCTCGGCGATCTCATCATAGCCGTGCGCGGAGACCCGAACCTCGCCGGCTCGGACGAGATCGACGATCCGGGTAAACGTCTGGCTCATCCTCTGGTCGCATCCGTCACGTCTGGCCCTTCAAGGGCGAACGCACGGTTCAGCCGCCGCAGCGAGCGAAGCGAACTGCGGTCGGCTGTAACCGGAAGTTCGACCCCTGGAAGAACCGCCGCCTACAGCAATGCG
>MGBT01000051.1 GCA_001788395.1 Candidatus Rokubacteria bacterium GWA2_70_23 | reverse complement strand
CCCAGAGCGTGCCCTCCCACTCGCTCGTCTGCTGGAGGAGGTGCCGCCAGGTGATCTCGCGGTTGCCGGGTGCCTCGAAGCCGTCGTCGAGGGCATAGCCGCGGACGGGATCGTCGAGACTCCGGATCAGGCCGTCCTGGAGGGCAAGCCCGGCGAGGATGGCCAGGTAGCTCTTCGCCACGCTGAAGGTCATGTCCACCCGGCGCGTGTCGCCCCACTCGGCGACGATGCGCCCGCCGCGCAGCAGGAGCCCGCTCGGGCCGGCCCAGCCCCGCACAGGTCCGGTGAGCTCGTTCCAGGGCGGCCCCTCGTCCACGTACACCGTCGGGTAGTAGC
Organism: Candidatus Rokubacteria bacterium GWA2_70_23; assembly: GCA_001788395.1. GTDB lineage: Bacteria > Methylomirabilota > Methylomirabilia > Rokubacteriales > CSP1-6 > UBA12499. The sequence continues at coordinate 9,308 of MGBT01000051.1, read as the reverse complement.
GGCCGTCCTCGGTGAAGTGGTGCCGGAGGACGGCACCCGGGTGCTCCAGCTCCTGGCCGGCGAGGTGGACCTCATCGCCTCGGTGCCGCCCATCATGCTCAAGCGGCTCGCCGGCGCCGCCGATGTCCGCGTCCTCCGCTCCGCGGGCTACCGGACGATCTACATCGGGCTCAACAACAAGATCAAGCCGTTCGACGACCTGCGCGTCCGGCGGGCCGTGGCCCATGCGGTGAACCCGCAGGCCATCGTCCAGGGCGTGCTGGGCGGCGTGGGCGCGGTGGGAGGCGGCCTCGAGTCGCCGGCCATCGGCGGCGCCCTCAGGGGGCTCGCGCCGTATCGCCACGACCCGGCGGCATCGAAGAAGCTCCTGGCCGAGGCCGGCTTCGCTGGCGGGCTCAAGACCAAGCTCTACCTGCCCACAGGCCGGTACTTGATGGACCGACAGGTGGGCGAGGCCGTCCAGGCCCAGTTCATGGAGGTCGGGATCACGGCCGAGATCGTCGCCCCCGACTGGGGCGCTCTCACGGCGGCGCTGAACAAGCTCACCGAGATCCCCATGTTCCTGATGGGCAAGGGCAGCCCCACCGGCGACCTCGACCTCACGCTCACCCTCGTGACCCAGACCGGCGGCCGGATGAACCACTTCAACTACTCGAACGCGGAGGTGGACCGCCTCATCGCCCTCCAGCGACAGGCGACGGACGGAGCGGAGCGGCAGCAAATCCTCCGGCGCATCCAGGAGAAGCTCTACGAGGAGGTGCCGGCGGTGGTGATCTTCTACGAGGAGCAGCTCTACGGGGCCCGATCCTCGGTCCAGGGCGTCGAGGTCCATCCCAACGAGTCCGTGAGCTTCGCCCGGGCGTGGAAGCAGTGACGTCCACCCCGGCCGCGTGATCCCGTTCGCGCTTCGCCGGCTCCTCCTGGCGGCGCCGGTATTCGCCGGCGTCTCGCTCGCTGTGTTCCTGATGATCCACCTGATCCCGGGCGACCCGGCGCGTCTCTACGCGGGGCTCGAGGCCAGCCAGGAGGATGTGGAGGGCGTGCGGCGCGCTCTCGGCCTGCATGAGCCCCTGCCCGTCCAGTACGGGCGCTTCCTCGGCCGGTTCGTGACGGGCGACCTTGGCCGGTCGCTGAAGACGGGGCGCCCCGTCGCCGAGGAGATCGCCGCCCGCTACAGCAGCACCGTGCTCCTGGCCAGCCTCGCGATCGCCTCGGCCGTCGTGCTGGGCAGCGCCACCGGCGTCGTGGCGGCGGTGTGGCGGCGCAGCGCCGTGGACCAGGCGGCGCTCCTCGCCTCCCTCCTCGGCCTGTCGCTGCCGTCGTTCTTCCTGGGCCTGGTCCTCATGCTCGTCTTCTCGGTACAGCTCGGCCGGCTGCCGCTGGCCGGCAACGCCACGTGGCGCCACGCGGTGCTCCCGGCGGTGACGCTGGCCCTGCCGGCCGCCGCCGTCATCTCGCGCATGGTCCGCGGGAGCCTCGTCGAGGTCCTGGAGCAGGACTACATCCGCACGGCCCGCTCCAAGGGCCTGACGGAGTGGGTGGTCGTGAACAGCCACGCCGTGCGGAACGCCCTCATCCCGGTCGTCACCGTCGTGGGCCTGCAGCTCGGCTATCTCCTCGGCGGTGCCGTCGTCACCGAGACCGTCTTCTCGTGGCCGGGCATCGGACGGCTGATCGTCCAGTCGATCGCCGCGCGCGACTTCCCGGTGGTGCAGGCCGCGGTGCTCCTGCTGGCGGTGACTTTCGTGACGATCAACCTCGTCACCGACATGCTCTACGCGGTCCTGGACCCGCGGATCCGGCCCGGATGAGCCGCGGCTGGCGCGAGCTCCGCCGCGGCCGTCTCGCCCTGCCGGGCGCGGCCGTCGTCTGCGCCTTCGCGGTGGCGGCGCTCCTCGCGCCCTGGCTCGCCCCCGCCGATCCGACGCGAAGCGACCTCGCCAATGTGCTGGCCCGGCCAGGCGCGGCGCATCTGCTCGGGACGGACGAGCTCGGCAGGGACATGCTGTCGCGGATCATCCACGGGGCGCGGCTGTCGATGCTCGAGGGGCTCTTCGCCGTGGGGCTGGCCCTGGCGCTCGGGTTGCCCCTGGGGCTCGCGGCCGGCTACGCGGGTGGGACCGTCGACGCGGTGCTCATGCGCGTCGTGGACGTGCTCCTGGCGTTCCCGGGCGTGCTCCTCGCCGTGGCCGTGGTCAGCATCCTCGGGCCCGGCCTCTGGAACGCGATGGTGGCGGTGGCGATCTACTCGGTGCCGGTTTTCGCCAGACTGGCGCGCGGCTCGACCCTCGCGGTCAAGCAGGAAGTGTACATCGAGGGCTGCCGCGCGCTCGGCATGTCCAACCTCCGCATCGTGGGGCGCCACGTCCTTCCCAACATCGCCGCCCCGCTCCTGGTCATGGCCGCCCTCCGGGTCGCCGTCGCCATCCTCACGGCGTCCAGCCTTTCCTTTCTCGGCCTCGGGGCCCAGCCGCCCACGCCCGAGTGGGGCGCCATGCTGTCGAACGGGCGCAACTACGTGCTCATCGCCCCGCACCTCGTGATCTTCCCGGGGCTGGCGATCCTGCTCCTGGTGCTGGGCCTCAACCTGCTCCAGGAGGGCCTCCGCGAAGCGCTCGACCCCCGCATCACCGACCGCTGAGCGGCCGGGAGGCAAGCGTCGCGACCGGGGAACAGGGTGCGACGGCGATCATGCCCGCAGGGGGCCAGCAAGGAACGGCGGTCGGTCCCCGACCACCACGGCAGGGAGCCCAGGTAGCGCAGAGGGCTTTCGGGGCCGCAGAACCCGATCTCGTCGACCGACCAGACGTGATCGTTCCCAGGACGCGGAGAAAATTACCCAGGAACGGGCCACGTGGGAGATCGGGGATCGCTTCGCGCTACGGGAGAGCGGGCACGTGGCCCCGGGGCGACGGCGCCAGGGCCTGACGCAACGCTTCGCGGTCCAGGGGCTTGGCGAGCACGAAGTCCACCAGGGCGTGGTCTGCCGAGGCCGCCTCGACCTCGTTTGTCCACCCGGTGACGAGCCCCACGGGCAGCCCGGGCCACCGGGCCTTGATCGCGCGCGCAACATCCCAGCCCGTCATCCCGGGCATGCCGAGGTCCGTGAGCACCAGGTCGACCCACTCGCCGGCATCCAGCCGTGCCAGCGCCTCGGGGCCATCGCCTGCCTCGATGACCGCATGCCCGTCCGCCCTGAGGAGGTCCGCCAGCCCGGCACGGACCTCCGGCTGGTCGTCGATCAGGAGCACGCGCCGCCGGGGCACGGGCGAGCGCTGCGCATCGCTCGGGGCGGGCACCTGGGCAGCGGCCGAGCGGCGCGGCCGGCGGATGGTCACCACCGTACCCTTGCCTTCTCCGCTCTCGATGCTCAACTCGCCTCGGTGCCGCCGGACCGTCCCGTGGATGACACTCAGTCCCAGCCCCATGCCCTGCGAACCCTTCGTGGTGAAGAAGGGTTCCAGCGCCCGGCGCCGGACCTCCTCAGACATCCCGGTCCCGGTGTCGCCCACGGAGAGATGCACACCCCGCGCCGATTCCCACGTCCTGAGCGCGATCGCGCCCCCGTGGGGCATCGCGTCCACCGCGTTCAGAACGAGATTGACGAGCACCTCGCGCAGAGGCCCGGGCTCCCCAGCGACGAGCCCGACCTCTCCCAGATGTAGGGACATCTCGACACCGATCCCACGCGCCTGGGTCTGGTCGCGCCACCGTGGCTCGGTGAGTTCCGCGACCTCCCGACAGAGCTGATTCAGATCGACCGCCGCCAGGTCGGACACAGGCTGCTCCGCCCGGGCGAAGCGCCTGACGCGACTGACCACCTCGGCGGCGTCCCCGATGGCGCGCTCAGCGATGTCCAGGACGCCTCGCGTCTCGGGATCATCGAGCCGTCGGGACAGCAACTGGATGCGGGTCGAGACCACCATCAGCAGGTTGTTGAGGTGGTGCGCCATCCCCGACGCCAGTTGCCCCATGGCCCGCATGGTCTCCCCTTCCACGAGCCGCCCCTGGGTCGCCCTGAGCTCGTCGACCGTCTGCTGGAGGCGGTCGGCCGTGTCCCGGGCCTCCTGGAGCAGCCGGGCGTTGTCCAGGGCGTAGGCGATGTACCCGATCAGCGTGTTCAGGAACTGCAGGTCGGTGGCGCTGAATGCGCGGACCTGCAGCGGACCGGCACCGGCAGGCGGCTTCTTCGCCAGGTTGATGACCCCGATGACCCGGTCCTCCACGCGGATCGGCAGACAGATGAAGGATCCGCTCCCGTACCTCGGATCGTTCACCCTCGCGAAGCGCGGATCGGTTTCGATGTCCTCCACCAGCACCGGCTCCCCGAGCGCGGCCACGGTGCCGGCAATGCCTTCCCCCACTCCGACTTCGGCTCCGGCGAGCGCGTCCTCTGGCAGGCCCCGAGCGGCTGCCACACGGAGGATCTGGCGCTCGCGGTCCAGCAGCATGATCGAGCCGATCGTCGCGCTCACGGCGCGCATGGTCTTCTCCAACACGAGGGCGAGCAGGTCCTGGATCCTCGGGACCTTCGCGGCGAGCTCCACGAGCTCGTTCAGCGTGCTCGACTTGAGTACCTGGTCTTCGAGGCGCCCGGTGGACGTCCGGAGATCCTCGAGCATGCGGCTCAGGGTGGCGCCCATCTGGCCGATCTCCGCGATCTGCCCGAGGCCCGGCACGGTCGGCGCCTGGACGGCCGCCGTGGACGGGGCGCCGTCACCAGGCGACGCGGCTCCGGTCACGCCCGCGATCGTCGCGATCTGCGCCACCATCCGGTAGAACGCCACGAAGCCGACACAGGTGGTCACGAACGCCAGCAGCAGGCTGACCTCGAGCTGGAGCGGCGTGACCAGGTCGGGTCGCTGCAGCAGGAGGACGAGGAGGAACACCAGCAGCAGGAACGGCAGCAGCGCGACCAGCGCGAAGATTCGGACGGCCGCTTCACGAAGGCTCACGGACCCGGACGGCAGACGCCCCATCGTCATCGGCGGCTCTCCCGCCAGCGCGGGCGGCGAGGCTCCGCCAGGGCCGCCCTGCCGCCTCCCCGGCGCGATCGCGGCGGCGCCTCACCCATCCGAGACGTCCCGGTAGGTGCCCGGCTTGACGAACCACCCCTGTGGGATCTGCCCGCCGCCCGTCCGGGCGGCCGCGCAGTTGTAGACGATCGAGGCGTTGCCCCCACTGTTGGTGTCCACCGTCGTTGCGACGGTATCACGGACGTTCTGCGACACGACGACGCCGGCGATCTCCCCCGTCCCGGTGCCGGTGTAGGAGAGATCGTTGACGACGTAGACCATCCCCTGCATCCGGAAGCTCCCGCTGATGGACAGCGAGCCGTTCACGACGATCCAGCCCGCGAAGGTGCCGCTCGGGTCGGCCACCGCGCCGCCATGGATCTGCACCGCGGCGAAGTCCGAGCTCGGCGTGGTGTCCGTGATGTTGCTGCCGGTGATCGTGTCGACGAAGACGATGCCGTTGGGCAGCTGGTTCGAGGAGTTGAACGTCACGGCGCCGCGGTAGTAGGTGCCGTTGGCGCGGGCGAAGCCCTTGAGGATGTCCAGCTCGGCGGCGGTGTAGGTGAACGCGTCGAAGCTCGACGCGGGCGCGTTCTGCTGGATGTCGGCGGGCTCTTCCCCGAACGTTCGCTTCGTGAGACGGGCATCCATACGGCACCTCCCATGGACCGTCAGCAGTCGCGAGGCGGCCCGTCTTCGCACACGTGCTGATGGGCGCCTCAGGACGGCTTCCTCGCCACCGACGCTGGTGACGGCACCATTCCTCAGAGGCAAGAAGCGCACCACGGGCCCAGCCGGATGGGCGGTCGCGCCGGGGCGCAATGATTGCGCGGACGATCACGTGGCGTAGGGTGTTTATTGGGGCCCGGTGGGCCGAGATCCCCGTGTTGCATGCGCATCGTGGGGCGTGTGGGTCACAATCCTGCACATCCTTCACGGGCGCGCGCCGGGTGCGCCTGACGAAACGTGCTCCGGCGGTGACCGCCAGAGGCACTGCCCGACGACACGGCCTCCTCGACTGCGGTGCGACTCGAACGCGGGTCGCGTCGTCAGCCGCGGCCCATGCCGCACACGCCGGGCGCGGCAAGGAACTCGCCGCCGGCGTTGCTGCGTGCGCTCGTCGGGCATCTCCACCTCGGGCAGACGCCCGAGGGCGTGGGGATGCACGAGCACCGTCGCGTCGATCTTGTCCGCCTTGATCTTCGCCCCGGCGATCGCGCGGGCGCGTCGGGGTTGGCCACGACGACCGGATGGACATGGGGCTGCCGAGCGCGGCAGATCTACAAGACCGAGGATGATGGTCTCTGGCAGCCTGTGCCAATGAATCGCGGCGTGTAGATCCGCGGTGCGGCCATCCGTACCATCGAGTTGCTGGCGTTTCAGGAGTAGATTCTGGTCAGGAGGCTCCCCGAATGACTTCGCCTGCGCCGCGCGCTCGTGAAGGGTATCAGCCCCTGCCTCTCCGGCCCGGCGAGCCCGTCGAGAAGAACGGCTACCAGCCCCAAGAGGCGGTGAGCCCCCAGGCGCTCGCGAAGCCCCCACGGGGAGGTTCCCAGATCCGGCCGCCGGCACCCCAGAAGAAGTAGGGCCCGCGGACACCCTTTCCCCTCGGCCGCGTTCGTCGTGGCCCACGGTGGTGGCTCTGATCCGGTAGTGCTGTTCGCGGGCACTAAGCGCGGCGGCCGGCTGCCGCTCGGAAGCCCTCCCGCCGATCCCGGCAGAACCGCAGATGGCTCCATTCCTGAGCGCAATCGGGTAGAGTGTGACCGATGGGAGGTAGGTCCAGGTTTGGTCTGGGAGGGAGCATGGCGCGACCACGCAAGGCAGGAGAGAAGGCTGGCACCGGCAAGCGGCGCGTCGAGCAGTACGACCACAAGGGCCAGCAGCGGAAGAACAACCCGCCCGTCGGGCTGGTCACCGAGGCCACCGACCGGGACGCCCCGAAGAAGCAGTACGCGTACGACCCGCACCTCGACCCCACGCTGACCTGGGCCGGCAAGGCCGAGCACGCCGCGTTCGAGGTGCCGACCGTCTCCCTCCACGTACACGAGCGGATCGACCCCAAGACCATCATGGAGGCCGTGCGCCACCGCAACGGCACGCCGGCGCCGGTCCAGGGCTCCCTCTTCGAGATGCCCGAGGAGAACCCGCCGCTGCGCGAGGCCATCGACTTCTACCAGCACGCGCATGCCTGGTCGAATCGCCTGATCGCCGGCAAGGTGCAGATGGTCTACATCGACCCGCCCTACGGCATCCGCTACGGCTCCAACTTCCAGCCCTTCGTCAACAAGCGCGACGTCAAGGACGGGAGCGACGAGGACCTGAAGAAGAAGCGGACCAGCAACGAGTCCTTCTGGCTCATGGGCCAGCCCGACGTCGAGGTCCGCGCGATCGGCAAGGGTGAGCACAAGGGGAAGCTTCAGGTCGAGGTGCACGGCTTCGACTACTACAACACCGAGACGGGCCAGATCGAGTCGGGCGACACCGGGCGCATCGCCCTCTGGATGCTCGACACGGACTACGACGGCCGGAGCCTCTTCCCCCGCCAGGTCTTTTTCCCCATGGCCGACGAGAGCGGCGGCTGGGCGCGCCTCGCCAGGAACCTCAAGGCCGAGATTAACGCGGAGCGCGTCGAGGCCTACCGCGGAACGGTCTCGCTGCCCTTTGAGCCGGGCGCCCACAAGCGCGTGGCTGTCAAGATCGTGGACGATCGCGGCATCGAGAGTCTGAAGATCATCCCGACGCCATGAGCCGAGCACGCATCGAGATACCTCAGGAGAGGATCGCCGAGTTTTGTCGGCAGCGCCACATCCGCTGGCTGGCCTTGTTCGGGTCCGTCCTCCGCGATGACTTCCGGCCCGAGAGCGACGTCGACGTACTCGTTGAGTTCGAGCCGGAGCAGCGATACACGTACTTCACGCTGGCGCAGATCGAGGACGACCTCGCGATCCTCCTTGGACGGAAGGTGGATCTGCACGTGCCGAAGACGCTTCATCCATTCCTCCGCGACAAGGTGTTGGGCCAGGCCGAGGCGCTGTATGACGGAGCATGACGATCGGCTGCCGATGCACCAGATGCTCGAGCACTGGCGCGATCCCGAGACCTGGGAGGAGCGCCGGTTCTTCTTCTGCCAGCTCGAGGCGGTGGAGACCCTGATCTGGCTGACCGAAGGGCCCGCGGGAGAACGCCAGGGCATCGAGGTGCCGGGTGACGGCGGGCCGTTCTCCAGGCTCTGCGCCAAGATGGCCACCGGCTCGGGAAAGACCCTGGTGATGGCCATGGTCATCGCCTGGCACATCCTGAACCGGGTGGCGAACCCGCAAGATGGGCGCTTCTCGAAACACGTGTTCGTCGTGGCGCCAGGGCTCACCGTGAAGAAGCGTCTGGCCGTGCTCGAACCTTCCAGTCCGGGGAACTACTACGACGCGTTCAACATGGTCCCGTCGGCGCTCCGCGAGCGGTTGCGACAGGGGCGCGTGCTCGTCCGCAACTGGCACGTGCTGAACTGGGAGAGCGAGGAGCAGGTCGCCAGGAAACGAGGTGTCGACAAGCGGGGCGCCAAGAGCGATGCCGCGTACGTGAAGGAGGTGCTGGGGGAAATGGCCTCGGCTTCCAACCTCCTCGTCATCAACGACGAGGCGCATCACGCCTGGCGCGTGCCCGCCGAGTCGAAGATACGCGGGGTAGCCAAAGCCGACATCGAGGAGGCCACTCGCTGGATCGGCGGGCTCGACCGCATCCACAGAAGCCGCGGCGTCCTCGGCTGTTACGATTTCTCGGCAACACCCTTCGTGCCCTCTGGCAAGGAGAGCAGCGAGGAGGCGCTGTTCGGCTGGGTCGTCAGCGACTTCAGCCTGAACGACGCCATCGAGTCGGGGCTGGTCAAGACCCCGCGCGTCGTCGTCCGGGACGACGGCGTGCCGGACGCCAGGAGCTACCGGTCGAAGCTCTACCACATCTACCAGTGGGTGCGGGACGATCTCAACCGCAAGGCCGAATCGCACGAGCCGCTTCCCGACCTCGTCACCAACGGGTACTACCTGCTCGGCAAGGACTGGCTCGAGACGGCCCGGCGATGGGCCGAGGTCGGCCAGGCCACGCCGCCGGTGATGATCACCGTGGCCAACCGGACGGAGACGGCGGCCCGCGTGCACCACGCCTTCGTCACCGGCAAGGTGCGGATCGACGAGCTGGCGGTACCGGACCGCACCTTGCATATCGACTCGAAGGTCCTGGAGAAGGCCGAGGCTCGGGAGGACGCGGAGCCTGTCGATGAGGTCGAGCGAGACGATG
>MGBT01000050.1 GCA_001788395.1 Candidatus Rokubacteria bacterium GWA2_70_23 | reverse complement strand
CCCACTTGTTCGCCCGGCGCGAGCACGGGGATCTCGCGCGGCAGGCCCTCGAAGCGAGCTACCAGGCCATGGCGCGGGCAGGGGGGAAGGCGGGAGGGGGGTTGGCGCTGGCCGAGCCCGGCGCCGAATCGGTTTCGGCTGACCGGCTAAAGGGAGAGGGTGGTCCGGGCCGTGAGCGCCCGTGAAGCTCGAGCTCGACCGGACGTTGCGACCGCGACAGCGTGTATCCAGGAAGCCACACTTGACAGGGTCGGCGCCCGCCGCCAGAGTGTCGGCATGGACCCCGAGCTGAGCCAGGCCTTCGAGACGCTCGAGCAGCGGATCCGCCAAGGTGTGGCCGGAGAGATCCGGGCCTCCGAGGCGCGGCTGCGCGAGTACGTCGACGCGACGGTGCGGGCCAGCGCGGAGGAGACGCGGCAGTACGTGGACGCCACCGCCCGGGAGACGCGGCAGTACGTGGACGCGAGCGCCCGGGAGACGCGGGAGTACGTGGACGCCACCGCCCGGGAGACGCGGGAGTACGTGGACGCGAGCGCCCGGGAGACTCGGCGCCACGCGGGCGTGCTTGCGGAGGGGCTCCGCGCCGATTTCCGCATCGCCACCGAGGGCATCATGCCGCTCGATCGGAGAACGGACGCTCTCGAGGTGCTCGGGGATCAGACGAGGCAGCGGGTCGATCTGCTCGAGGGGCGCGTATCCGTGCTCGAGCGGGCCGGGAAGACGCCGCGGCCGCGTCGCCGCCGGTAACCGCCGGCGCGTCGCGCGCGCCCCCATCCAGGACTACTCCCTGCGTTCTTTCACCGCCGCCCGACCGGTCTCGGCACCCCTTAGGGCGGAGTTATGGACATACCCGGACCTCGCCCGCCACCCCGCCGCCTTCCTCGCCCACGCCGACGGTGGCGCCGGGCGGCCGCGCGGCGGCCGCAGCCGGCCACGGCCGTCTCACGGTTCACGGCCTTTCAGTTTCCCCGCCTCGGGTTAGGTTCCGGGGACGGTGGGGCGGCCGCGGGCGCCTGGAGGAGATCGGGCCGGAGGAGCCGAGGCCCTGGCGCCCGCGCCGGGGTGTCCGGCGCAGGCGCCGCCGTAGCGGGCGGGGGCATCGGCGTCGCTCCGAGGAAGGGGCTCAGCGGGGTCGCGGGCGGGCGTGTCCCCGCGGGGCCCGGCCTTCCCGGAGCGGCCGCCGGCGCGGCGGCCGGAGGCGTAGGCTGCGGCCTGGACGGGTCGCGCAGCAGGAGCTCAACCGGCCCCTCGGGACGCGCGATCACGACGCGGTCGCTCTTGATCGTCTCGAGCTTGCCTCCGGCCCCCGAGTCGCCCACCGTGTAGGCGAAGACCTTCTTGGAGGTCGGGTCCTCGATGAAGGCCCGGCTCCTCGTGTCGTCCAGGACGACGCCGTGCAGGAAGAGCTTGGGCGCCGCCGCGGCGGCGGTGGCCGGCGCGGCCGCGGTCTCGGTGCGCGACGGGTTGAAGAGGCTTCGCGCGGCGATCACGTTGTAGAGCGGCCGCTGGTCGGGCCGCGCCGCCGGCACCGCTTCGCCGCCGGCGCCGGCCGCCGAGGCGGGGGGCGCCGAGGCTCGCGCGGGGGGGGATCGGGCAAGGCGCGGAGGGTCGACAGCTCACGGGCGAGCATGACCCCGAAGACCACCGCCACCGCGGCCAGCATGAGGTTCACGACCAGGAGTCGGCGCATCAGTGGCTCGATTGTAACCGTTCAGGCCCTGGCGGGCTCGAGCAGCGGTGAGTGAGCGGAATTGGGGAGGAGCGACGGTGCGGGATCACCGTGCAGCGCGGCGCCGCTCCGCAGCACGTCGTCGCTGACGGCGCGCATGGCGACGAGCGCCTCGCCCAGCCGCTCCTCGGTGCGGGCGCTGCGCCCCAGCGCGGCGTCGAGCGTCTCCTGGCCGATGATGCCGGCGTCGAGGAGGATCTGGCCCAGCAGCCCCCTGAGGCCCATTGCCAGGCATTCTAGCACCTCGCCCGTTGGGGTTTCCGTCCCTTGCCGTTGCCCCGCGCTCCGGTGTAATGTCTGTGGCCAATGGCACCGCTCGCACCTCGCCGCATCCTCGTCCTGCACGGCCCGAACCTGAACCTCCTGGGCACGCGAGAGCCGGCGGTCTACGGCCGGGTCACGCTCGCCCAGGTGGACGAGGCGGTCCGGCGCCACGCCGTTGAGCGCGGCGTGGAAGTGGACTGCCGGCAGTCGAACCACGAGGGTCAGCTGGTGGAGTGGATCCAGGGCGCGGCGGGGGAGGGCTTCGGCGCCATCGTGATCAACCCGGGGGCGCTGACCCACTACTCCATCGCGCTGCGCGATGCCTTCGCCGCCGTGGAGCTGCCGGTGGTGGAGGTGCACCTCTCGAACATCCACGCGCGGGAGGAGTTCCGCCGCCACTCGGTCACGGCGCCCGCTGCCGTCGGGCAGATCTCGGGCTTCGGCCCGACGAGCTACATCCTCGGAGTCGATGCGGCCCTCGCGGCGCAGGCGCGGCGAGGGGAGCCACGCCCGGCGCGGGCGCGCCGCCGGGCCCGCCGCCCCGCGCGGTGAATGGGGGCTCCTTCCGCCGCGTCTAACCGCCGGAATGATTGGCGGGCGTGACCTCCCCGACGACTCCACCGGAATCCTCCGGCCCTCCGCAGCCGCGGCCCGCGACGTCGCCGTCCTCCACGCCGCCGTCAGTGCCGGGAGACGACGAGCTCATCCGCCGCTGCCGGGCGGGAGACGTGGCGGCCTTCGAGCCGCTGGTGGAGAAGTACCGCCAGCGGGTGTGGCGGCTCGCGTATCAGGTCCTGCGGGACAAGGAGGACGCATGGGATTGCGCCCAGGAGGCCTTCGTGCGGGCCTTCCAGTCGCTGCCGGCATTCCGCGGCCAGTCGGCGTTCTACACGTGGCTGTTCCGGATCACGATCAACGTGGCCACCGACCGCCACCGCGCCCGGGGGGCGCGCGCGCGAGCCTTCGGCGCCGAGCAGGTGCCCGAGGAGGAGTGGGCGCGCACGGCGGCGGACCGCGGCGCGACGCCACACCAGGCCGCGATCCAGGCCGAGAAGCGCGAGCGCATCCGCCGCGCCCTCGACGCCTTGCCGCTCAAGTACCGAACCATTATCATGCTGAGTGATGTCGAGGGCCTGTCGTACCGCGAGATCGCCCAGGTGCTGAGCTGCCCCATCGGGACGGTGATGTCGAGGCTCCACAACGCGCGCCGTCGCCTCCGGGCCATCCTCGCGCCGATGCTGACAATCGTCTTCTGGCTTGCTGTCACCCTCGTCGCGGCCGCGGCGCCCGTCCAGGCCGAGCAAATGATCCGCTTCGGCGTGCGCGTGCTCCAGGCCTCGAGTCCGGCCTCATCGCCGCCACCGGCGACGGCCGCCGTGCCGGGCCAGCGCCACCTGGTCCCGCCCTCGGCAGCTCCGGCGCCGCCGCCCTCGGCCTTGCCGGAGGGCGAGCTGGACGAGCGGCTCCGACTGATCCTGCCACGGCTGCGCACACTCTTCCGCTACACCGAGTACACGACGCTCGACCGCCAGCGCGCGGAGGTTCCGCTCGGCACGCGGCAGCGCTTCCTGCTGCCGGGGGCGCGCCAGCTCGAGGTCACGCCCGACCAGCTCCAGGGCCAGTCGGTGCGCATGCGGGTGCGCCTCCTCCGCGGGGGAGAGCCGGAGCTGCGCATGAGCATCGTGGCGGCGCCCGGCGCCCCGGCGGTACTCGGGGGACCTGCGCACGGCGACGGCGTCCTGATCATCATCCTCTGGGCCAATCCGAACCCTGGGCAGGGCGGTCCGGGCAGATAGTGGATAATGACGGGCGAGTAGGAGGATACACATGCCGCGCGTGGACTGGAAGGCACGAGTGGTCATGGACCCCGAGGTCCACCACGGAGATCCTTGCATCAAGGGGACGCGGGTGCCCGTGAGCATCATCGTGGGGAGCATCGCCGACGGGATGGGCTTGGAGGAGGTCCGTGCGGCCTATCCCCAGCTCTCCGTCGAGGACATCCGGGCCGCCCTGGCCTACGCCGCGGAAGTCTTGCAGCGGGAGGTCATCATCCCGCTCGCTGGTTAGTCCGCATCATGCGTGAACGGACGCCTCACCCCGGCCCTCTCCCTCCCGAGGGAGAGGGAGGCGTTCCGGTTCCCTCGCCCCCGGAGGGGGAGAGGGGCAGGGTGAGGGGACGCCCAGAACACCGAAGGCGCGTTCGCGAATAGAGTGGGTTAGTCCTTGCCCCTTCGTGTCAAGGTCGATGAAGACTTGCCGATCGAGGTTGCTGAGCTGGTCCGAAGGGCAGGCCATGACGTCGACACAGTCGTGGGGGAGGGCATGGGCGGAGCCACGGACGTAGTCCTGTGGCAGGCCGCCCAGTCAGAGCGCCGCTTCCTGATTACCGCGGACAAGGGCTTCGGTGATATCCGGGTCTATCCCCCCGGGACGCATGCCGGGGTCTTGCTCCTGCGGCCGGACGAAGACGGGATCGGCCCGTTGATTCATCTCGTCCGCCGGGTTCTGGCCGAAGAGCCGCTTGACCGACTCCGCGCAACCGTGACGGTTGCCTCACCACGCAGCATTCGCGTCCGCAAGCCATGAGGGCCCCATGAGCGAGGAGCGGTACTTCCGGGAGCGCGCGCGCATCGAGCAGGGGCATGTCAAGTACCGCGAGAAGCTCAAGGACGAGGGCAAGCTCTTTGTCCGGGACCGGCTCAAGCTCCTGCTCGATCCCGGGTCGGAGTTCCAGGAGGACTTTCTCTTCGCGCGCAACCAGGAGGCGGACACGCCGGCGGACGGCGTCGTGACGGGCGTGGGCACGGTGGGCGGGCGCCCCGTCTGCATCATGGCCAACGACTACACGGTCAAGGCAGGGTCCTGGGGCGAGAAGACGGTGCAGAAGATCATCCGCATCCAGGAGCGGGCGCAGCGGCTGCAGATCCCGATGCTCTACCTGGTGGACGCGGCGGGCGGGCGCATCTCGGAGCAGATCAAGATCTTCCCGGGGCGCTTCCACGCCGGCCGGATCTTCTACAACGAGGTCCAGCTCTCGGGCGTCGTGCCGCAGGTCTGCATCCTCTTCGGTCCCTCGCCTGCCGGCTCGGCGTATCTCCCGGCGCTCACCGACATCGTCATCATGGTGGACGGCAAGGCGAGCCTCTACGTGGGCTCGCCGCGCATGGTGGAGATGGCCATCGGTGAGAAGGTGACGTTCGAGGAGCTGGGCGGCGCGCGGATGCACTGCGAGGTCTCGGGCTGCGGGGATGTGCTGGTGGGCTCCGACGAGGAGGCCATCGAGGCTTGCCGGCGCTACCTCTCGTACCTGCCGGGCTCCTACCGTGAGCGCCCCGCCGAGGGGGAGGCGGTCCCGGCCAGGTCGGGACGCCCCATCGACCAGATCGTGCCCTATGACCAGCGCAAGTGGTTCGACATGTACGAGGTGCTCGACCGGGTCATCGACGCCGGCTCCTTCTTCGAGATCAAGCGGCTCTTCGCCGCCGAGGTGATCGTGGGACTCGCGCGGCTCGGCGGGCGGGCCGTGGGGATCGTCGCCAACCAGCCCAAGGTCAAGGGCGGCGTCCTCATGGTGGACTCCGCGGACAAGGCGGCCCGCTTCATCTGGCTCTGCAACGCCTTCAACATCCCGCTCCTGTACCTCGCCGATGTGTCGGGCTTCATGGTGGGCAGCAAGGTGGAGCGCGCGGGCATCATCCGCCACGGGGCCAAGATGGTCTTCGCCACCTCCCAGGCCACCGTGCCCAAGATCTGCGTCGTGGTCCGCAAGTGCTACGGCGCCGGCCTCTACGCCATGTGCGGGCCGGCCTTCGAGCCCGACGCGGCGCTGGCCCTGCCGCAGGGGCAGGTGGCCATCATGGGGCCCGAGCCCGCGGTGAACGCCGTCTACTACAACAAGATCATGGAGCTGCCGGAGAGCGAGCGGGCGGCGTACGTGAAGCAGAAGCGCGAGGACTTTTCCGAGGACGTGGACATCTACAGGCTCGCCTCGGAGATGCTCGTGGACGGCATCGTCGCCGGCTCCGAGCTGCGCGACGAGCTGATCAAGCGGTTCGGCTACGCCGAGTCCAAGCAGCACGAGTTCCCGCCCCGCCGCAACCCCGTCGCGCCGGTCTGAGGCGCCTCCGCCGTCGGGCGTCGAGTTGATCCGCCCGCGCCCCCGGGGTGCTAAGATTCACCCACCGTGGGTGGTGATGTCCTTCTGCACGATCTGGACGAGTTGCGGCGACGCCTCGCTCCCCACGTGGGGCGCGCGCGGAAGGTCGTGGCGTTCGGCTCGGTGGCTCGCGGGGAGGCCGACGAGTGGAGCGACCTGGATCTCCTGATCGTGACCGACACCGCCCTGCCGTTCTTCGAGCGATTCAGGGAGTTCGCGGGGATCTACAACGTGTGGCCGAGGGTCGATCTCCTGATCTACACGCCGGAGGAGCTGGAGCGGATGGTTGCCGAGCAGCGGCCCATAGTGGTGCGGGCGCTGGGCGAGGGAGTGGTGCTTCATGAGGCATAGCCGGGCGGAAGCTGAGCGATGGCTGGGGCAGGCGGAGAACGATCTCGCCTCGGCCGGTGTCCTCGCTCGCGAGGGATTCGCCGCCCAGGCGTGCTTCACCTGCCAGCAGGCGGCCGAGAAAGCGCTCAAGGCGCTGCACTACTGGGGGGGTGCCCGCTTCGTGCTGGGGCACTCGCTGGTCGAGCTCTTGGGCCCGCTGCTGCCTCAGTATCCGCAGCTCGCCCGCCTCCAGGAGGCCGCCCAGCGGCTGGACCAGTACTACATCCCGACCAGGTACCCGAACGGCCTCCCGGGCGGGGCCCCGTTTCAGGTCTACACCAAGACCCAGGCCGCCGAGGCAGTAGCCTCTGCGCAGGACTTCGTAGCCCTGGTGCGCGCCGCAGTGGGTCCCCGGTAGCAACGGCCCCTCCCGAGAGGCCGTGGCGTCGCTGATCCTCGCCATCCGCTTCCTCACCATCGTGCCGGTGCCCGGGCGCGAGGCGGCGGGGCCCGGCGCGCTGGGGCGCGCGGCGTGGTGGTTCCCCGCGGTGGGGCTCGGCCTGGGCGCAGGGCTCGTCCTGGTGGACCGGCTGCTCACGCGCGCCTTTCCTCCGCTGCTGGCCGCGCTGCTCGTCGTCTCGCTCTGGAAGGTGGCGACGGGCGGGATCCACCTCGACGGGCTGGCCGACTGCCTTGACGGGCTCGGCGGCCGCGACCCGGGCCACCGCGTGGCCATCATGCGGGACAGCCGCATCGGCGTCTTCGGGGCGCTGGGGCTGATCCTGAGCTTCCTCATAGGGATCACGGCGCTTGGTGAGCTGCCGGGAGATGTGCGCTGGCGCGCGCTGCTGCTGGCGCCTGTCGTGGGGCGGCTCTCCCCACTCGTGGCCGGGGCGTGCTTTCGCGCGGCGACGCCGGAGGCCGGCTCGGGGAGCGCCTTCATGGCGTCGCTCTCGCGGTGGGCTCCAGCGCTGAGCGTCGTGTGGGCGGGGGTGGTGGCCGCCCTGCTCCTCGAGCTCCCCGGGTTGCTGGCGCTGGCGGTGGCGCTTGCCGGGGTGCTGCTCTGGTCGGGCTTTCTCAGCCGGCGCCTCGGGGGGCTCACGGGGGATGCCCTGGGGGCCGGGGTGGAGCTGGCGGAGCTGGGTGTGCTGCTGGCGCTGGCCGCGGCATCTGGGGTCAGGTCTTGAAAGCCGACATCACAATGCACGACCGCACTCCTACCGATGTCGTAATGCAAGACCTGACCCCTACGGTGATCTACCTTGTCCGCCACGGCGCCGTGGGGGGAGCGGAGAGCCGGCGCTTCATCGGCCACCTCGACGTCCCGCTGTCGCCTCTCGGCGAGGCGCAGTGCGAGGCGCTGGCCAGGCGGCTTGCCACAGTGGCGCTTGCGGCCGTGTACTCGAGCGACCTCCTCCGGAGCCGCCGCAGTGCCGAGATCCTGGCCGCGCCCCACGGGCTCCGGACGGAGGCGCTGCCGGGGCTCCGCGAGTTCGCCATGGGCCGCTGGGAGGGGCTCACGGCGGAGGAGATCCGCGCGCGCGATCCGGTGGCGTTCGAGGAATGGATGGCGGACATCGGCCGCTTCGAGTTCCCCGAGGGCGAGCACCTCGAGCAGGTGGCCGCCCGCGCCTGGCGGGCCTTCGAGCGCATCGCGGCCACCCATGCGGGCGCGCGCGTGGCGGTGGTGGCCCACGGCGGGACCAACCGCGCCATCCTCTGCCGGGCGCTCGGCATCCCGCTCGGGCGCATCCTGGCCCTCGGCCAGGATTACGCGGCGCTCTCCGTGCTCGAGGCGGCCCCGGAGGGCTGGAGGCTCCGGCTCCTCAACCACTGCGAGCCTCTGCTCGCCCCCTCACCCTGACCCCCCCCGATGGGGAGAGGGAAGCCCGGGAGCCTTTGCTATAATGCCGGCATTCCAACCCCGGAGGACATCATGAGCGACACGGCGATCCGCGGCATCGGACGGCGCGACTTCCTGAAGACAGCAGCGGTCGGTGCCGCGGCGGCGGCGGCGATCCCCACCGTGGCCGCGGCCCAGCAGCCGAAGCGCGGCGGGGTTCTCAAGCACATGGGCCTCGAGCCGCCCTCCTTCGACATCCACGCGACGGTGTCGTACCAGACGCAGCTCATCTCGTCCTTCGTGCACCGGACGCTCTTCAAGTTCGTCAATGGCCCCAAGTACGGCCCCTCGGACTTCACGCCCGTTCCGGACCTCGCGCTCAAGGCGGAGGTCTCCAAGGACGGCCGCACGTACACGATCACGCTCCGCCAGGGAGTGCGCTGGGAGAACAAGCCCCCGGTCAACGGCCGCGAGCTGGTGGCCGCCGACGTGAAGTACTCGCTGGAGCGGGCCGTGAAGAAATCGGGCTACGCGAGCCTGCTGGGGCAGGTCGAGGGCGTCGAGACGCCGGACAAGTACACGGTCCGCGTGCGCCTGGCTGACGCCTTCGCGCCCTTCCTGCACAACCTCGCCGAGGCGTGGAACGGCATCCTCCCCCGCGAGGTCGAGGACAAGCTGGGCGATTTCAAGGCGGCCGAGTCGCTGATCGGCTGCGGGCCGTTCACCCTCGAGCGCTACGAGCCCGGCGTCAAGGCCGTGTTCGCGCGCAACCCGGACTACTTCCAGAAGGGGCTGCCGTACCTGGACAAGGTCGAGTGGCTCTTCGTGAAGGACCGCTCCACCCAGCTCTCGCTCTTCCGGGCGGGGCAGGTGGACATCCCGTTCTACGATGCCCGCATCCCGCGCTCGGACGTGGGCTCCTTCAAGAAGTCGAACCCGACCTACCCCGTCGCCTACTGGGACTGGCTGGCCGTGCGGAGCCTCGCCATGCGCACCGACAAGCCCCCGTTCAACGACGTGCGGGTGCGGCGGGCGCTCTCCCTGGCCATAGACCGGAAGAAGTGGGTGAAGGAGTACCTCGAGGGCCAGGGCTTCGAGGACCACGGACCCGTGCCCGCGCCCATGCGGGAGTGGAAACTGCCGACCAAGGACCTGGGCGAGGGCGCCAGGTGGCTCGAGTACAACCCGGCGCTGGCCAAGAAGCTGCTGGCGGAGGCGGGGTTCCCCAACGGCTTCAAGGCCAAATGCACCCACTGGCCGGGCTACGGGCCCGAGTACGTGGAGGAGCTCGAGCTGCTGACCTTCTACCTCAAGCAGATCGGGGTGGAGCTCCAGATCGTCAACGAGGAGTACGGCAACTACATCCGCGGCTCCTTTCTCGGCAAGTACGACGAGACGACCTGGGGGCCGTCGTCCATCTTCACCGAGGTGGACGGGTACCTCTACAACTTCTTGAAGACGGGCCAGCCGAACAACCGGAGCCACGTCTCCGACACCAAGCTCGACGTCATGCTCGACGCCCAGCGCCGCTACATCGCCAAGTCCTCGCGGAAGAAAGTCATCGACGACATCCAGCGCCACGAGGCGGACCAGATGTACTACGTCTACACGCCGTACCCGAAGAACCTGGCCTCATGGACACCCTGGGTGAAGAACTACCAGCCCAAGAACTCCTTCGACCGCGGGGCGCAGCTGGAGGTGGTCTGGATCGAGAAGTAGCGCTCCCGATCGCCGGCGGCTGAGGTGATTCGTTACGCGCTGAAGCGGCTGCTGCTCGTCGTCCCCACGCTCGTCCTGGTGTCGCTCTTTGTCTTCGGCATCATCCGCGCCATCCCGGGCGACGTCGTGGACATGATGCTCGAGCAGTTCCAGTACGGCAAGGACGCCGCCGAGCTGCGCGCCAAGCTGGGGCTGGACCGGCCGCTCCTCGAGCAGTACCTCGTCTGGGTCAAGCGGCTCCTCGCCGGGGACCTGGGGCAGAGCCTCTGGACCAATCGCCCGGCGGCCCAGGACATCGCCGCGCGCTTCCCGGTCACGGTCACGCTCTCGCTGCTGTCGATCCTCATCTCGCTCCTGGTGGCGCTCCCCGTGGGGATCCTGGCCGCCTTGCGCCAGGACACGGCGGGGGACTACACGGCCCGCTCCTTCGCCATCGGCGCCCTGTCCATCCCGAACTTCTGGCTCGCCACGCTCATCGTCGTGCTCCCATCCTTCTACTTCAACTGGGCGCCGCCGATCGGGAACTTCGTTGCGCTGGGCCAGGATCCCCTCGGCTCGCTCGCCCAGTTCGTCCTGCCCGCGATCTGCCTCGGGATCACGCAGGCGGGGGTGATCCTGCGCATGACCCGCGGCATGATGCTCGAGGTGCTGCGCCAGGACTACGTGCGCACGGCCTGGGCCAAGGGGCTCGGCTCGCGCGTCGTGGTGCTGCGCCACGCCCTCCGCAACGCCATGATCCCCATCGTGACCGTGATCGGCGGGCAGATGCCGTTCTACGTCGGCGGCTCCATCGTCATGGAGCACATCTTCGGGCTGCCCGGGCTGGGGAGCTTCGTCCTGGAGGCTATCAGCCGGCGGGACTACCCGGTGATCCAGGCAGTGAATCTGTTCGTGGCCCTCCTCGTGATCCTCTCGAACCTCCTGGTGGACGTGTCCTATGGGGCCCTCGACCCGCGGGTGCGCCAGCATGAGTGACTGGATGGCCTGGGCGGGACTCCGGCGCAAGCCGCTGGGGCTGCTGGGCGGGGTCCTCCTCCTCGCCATGATCGCCCTCGCCGTCCTGGCCGACCGGGTCGCGCCCTATGACTACGACGAGGTGGATATCTTCTCCCGGCTGAAGCCGTCGAGCGGGACCCACTGGCTCGGCACCGACAACCTGGGACGCGACCTCCTCTCGCGCGTCATCCACGGGGCGCGCGTCTCCATGGCCGTGGGCTTCGGCGGGGTGGCGCTCGGGCTCCTGGGCGCGATGGCCGTGGGCCTGGTGTCGGGGTACTTCGGCGGCCGGCTCGACATGGCGGTGCAGCGCTTCGTGGACGCCTTCATGTGCTTCCCGCTGCTCCTGGTGGCGCTGACCATCATGGCGCTGCTGGGGCCGGGCCTTGCCAACGTGATCCTGACGCTCGGCCTCGTGCTGGGCGTGCGCGACTCGCGCGTGATCAGGAGCGCGGTGCTTTCCGTGAAGGAGAACCTCTACGTGGAGGCGGCGCGGGGGCTCGGGGCGGCCCACTGGGGCGTGATCCTCCGCCACATCCTCCCCAACATCTTCGCGCCCATCATCATCCTCGCCACCGTCAACATCGGCGCCGTCATCCTCATCGAGGCGGCCCTGTCCTTCCTCGGGTTCGGCGTGCCGCCGCCGCGTCCGTCCTGGGGCGGCATGCTCTCCGGCGCCGGGCTGGTGCATATGCTGCGCGCCCCGTGGCTCGCGCTCTGGCCGGGGGTCGCGCTGTCGCTGGCGGTGTTCGGCGCCAACATGCTGGGCGACGCGCTCCGCGACGTGCTCGACCCGCGGCTGCGTGGGACCTAGCAGGGCGACGCGGCAGGCGGGGACCTGGGCCGGTGATACCCTGCGAGACCCGTGGGGTGGGTAGCTCGTGGTCGAGGAGGGCGCGCCGACCCCGGCCCCCGATGCCAGCCATGCTAGAATCGCCCGCGCCATGACCCACGCGCCAGGCCCCGATCAGCTGCTCCAGATGTACGCCGCCATGCTCCGCGTGCGCCGCTTCGAGGAGCGCGCGCGCGAGCTGTACCACGCCGGCCGCATCCCCGGCTTCATCCACCTGTCCGTCGGCCAGGAAGGCGTGGCCGTCGGCGTGGGCGCCGCGCTCCGGCGCGACGACTACCTCCTCTCCACCCACCGCGGCCACGGCCACCTGATCGCCAAGGGCGGCTCGCTCCGCGCGCTCATGGCCGAGATCTTCGGCAAGGCGACCGGTTGCTGCAAGGGCAAGGGCGGCTCCATGCACATCGCGGATGCCTCGGTGGGATACCTGGGCGCCAACGGGGTCCTCGCCTCGGGCTGCGTGCTGGCGCCGGGGGTGGGGCTGTCGATCCAGATGCGCGGCACGGACCAGGTGGTGGCGGTGCTCTTCGGGGATGGCGCCGCCAACCGCGGGCCGTTTCACGAGGGCGTGAACCTGTCGGCGCTGTGGCGCGCCCCGGTGGTCTTCGTCTGCGAGAACAACTCCTGGGCCTCCACGACGGCGCACGAGCTCTCGACGGCCGGCGGCAGCATCGCGGCGCGGGCGGCGGGCTACGGCATCCCGGGTGTGGCCGTGGATGGCAACGATGCGCTGGCAGTGCATGCCGCCGTCGCGGAAGCCGTCAGGCGCGCGCGTGGCGGCGACGGCCCCTCCCTCATCGAGGCGAAGACGGTGCGCTGGCTCGGTCACCACGAGGGGGATCCGCAGGCCTATCGCCCGAAGAGCGAGGTGGAAGAAGGACGGCGCCAGGACCCCATCGCGCGCCTCCGCGCGCATCTGGAGGGCGCCGCGCTGCTGGATGCGGCGCACGCGGCGCGAGTGGCGCAGGCCATCGAGGCTGACGTGGAGGACGCGATTGCCTTCGCCGAGTCGAGCCCTCTGCCGGAGCCGCATCACGCCCTGGACGATCTCTTCGTCCACTGGCCGTGGAAGGACTGATGACCCCCGCGCGCCCGGATCTGGCCACGAACGGGGTGGGGGGGTCTGGGGGCGGAGCGGCGCTCGCTCCCCCCCAGGCTGGTCAAGAATGCCGGTGATGGACTTCGGGGATGCGCTGAACCTCGCGCTCAAGGAGGAGATGCGCCGCGACGGGCGCGTCTACTGCATCGGCGAGGACATCGTCCTCGGGTTGCCCTTCGGCGTCACCAAGGGGCTCGCCGAGGAGTTCGGTCTCGCGCGGGTGCGCAATGCTCCCATCTCGGAGGCGGCCATCGTGGGCTCCTCGCTGGGCGCGGCCATGACGGGGCTCGTGCCCGTGGTGGACATGCACTTCGCCGATTTCGTCACCTGCGCCATGGACGAGGTGGTCAACCAGATCGCCAAGAGCCGCTACATGTTCGGCGGACAGATCGCCTGTCCACTGACGCTCCGGATGCCCTACGGCATCGGCAAGTCGGCCGGCGGGCATCACTCCAACTCGGTGGAAGCGTGGTTCGTCAACACGCCGGGGCTCAAGGTGTGCATGCCCTCCACGCCGGCGGACGCGCGGGGGCTGCTCAAGACCGCCATCCGCGATCCCGACCCCGTCCTCATCTTCGAGCACCGCGCGCTCTATCGCGTCCAGGGAGAGGTGCCGGCGGAGGAGACGCTGGTGCCGCTGGGCGCGGCCGACGTGAAGCGCGCGGGCACGGATGTCACCGTGATCGCCACGGCCCGCATGGTGGGCGAGGCGCTCCTGGCGGCCGAGATGCTTGCCGAGGAGGGTATCTCCGCCGAGGTCGTGGACCCGCGGAGCCTCGTGCCGCTGGACCGCGCGACGCTGGCGGCCTCGGTCGCGAAGACCCACCGGGTGGTCATCGCCGAGGAGGGACCCATGCGCGCCAGCGTGGGCGCCTGGCTCGCCTGGGTCGTCATGGAGCAGAGCTTCGACGAGCTGGACGCGCCGATTGCACGCGTCGCGGCCCCCGACGTCCCGATCCCGTTCAGCCCGCCCATGGAGGCCTTCGTCACGGCCCACGCCGGCCAGATCGTCGCCGCCGCGCGTGAGCTGATGAAGTGAGGCCAGCCGGCTATCGCCTGAGCGCGAGGGCTCCCGAGCCGAGGAAGACCTGCGCGAGGGTGGCGGCCAGCACGAGCAGCGCGAACTCGTAGCCGCCTTGGGATCCCATGAAGAACCCCTGTTTCAGGTGGACCAGGAAGAAGGCCCCCGCCATGATCGGCAGGTTCACCAGCGCCGCCCAGCGCGTCCAGAGCCCGAGGAGGAGGAGCGCCCCGCCGACACCGTGAGCCAGGATCACGTACCATGCGCCGATCTCGGGAAGGGGGAGCCCGAGGCTCCGCTGGAACGCCGTGGTCGCCCGGGGCCCGTAGACGAACAGGGCGGTATAGGCATGCGCGATGTAGATGACGCCCAGCGCGATGCGAAGGATGGTCGCGCCGTAGCTGTCGATACCGCCTCCGCCGCCCGCCGGCGAGCCGCCCCTGGTCATCGCGCCTGCTCGCGCGTCCCGACCCTCACGGCTTCCGGAACAGGATCTCGCCGATGAAGGCCTCGGCGGCCGAGTGGGTGTCGTTGGAGTCGATGGCGACGGACACCGCGCCCACCTCCTCGCCGGGCTCCTCGCCGTAGATTCGCTTGTAGTCCTCGTAGACGTTGCGCGTCTCGGTGAGCCAGCGGCCCGTCTCTGCGTCTCCCGAGCGCACGATCACGTAGGTGACCGTGCCGGTCTTCTCGCTCTTGACGATGGTGCCGGCAGGAGCCGTCGTGTCCCACACGTAGCCGATCACGCGCGAGCGCACCGCCGACGGGAAGCGCGGGAAGGTGACGTAGATCTGGCCGCCCTGGTCGTCGGCCTCCTTCTTCCGCGAGTCGCCGCCTCGAGGGAGCGTGACCACCTTCCAGCGCCACTGGAGGAGGGGGTAGCGCTTGACGTCCACCTTGACCTCCTTGCTGATGGTCGAGCCCTCGTCCCGGCTCTTCAGGTGGAGCGCCTTGGTGGGGCTCTCGCTGACGATCGTGAAGTCGTACTTCGGGCTGCCCCAGTTCTGTCCCTTCCAGCCGTCGGGGATGCCGGTCTTGCCCGTCGGCTGGCGCGACCAGTCCTCGATCAGGATGGCCGCGGGGTCCGCCGCGCGGGCGGCTCCAACCCCCGCGAGCGCCAGCACGGCCGCCGCAAGGGCCGCTCCCCCGATCCGTCCGAGCCTCAGCGCGCCTTCGAGCACAGGACCCTCCTGGAAGAGAACAGTCGCCGGATGCGCCTCGTTCCTCCGGCAGGCAGCGAGTATAACCCACTCAGTATGTTACCGTAAGGGCGCCATGGGCGATGTACGCCTCGACAAGTGGCTCTGGGCGGCGCGCTTCTTCAAGAGCCGGACTCTCGCGGCGGCGGCCTGTGACGGCGGCAAGGTGTACGTCAACGAGCACAGGGCCAAGCCGTCCCGACCCGTGCGTGCAGGGGATCTGCTCCACATCACGCTCCCGCGCGGCAAGCGCATCGTCCGGATCGCGGCGCTCTCGGAGAAGCGGGGGCCGGGCGCCCAGGCGGCACTGCTGTACGAGGACCTCACCCCGCCGCCGCCCCCGAAGGAGGAGCGCATCCCGCCGCCGGCGTACCGCCCCCGCGGAGCCGGCCGTCCCACCAAGCGGGAGCGCCGGCGCGTCGACCGATTCGCAGGCTCGTGACGGGCGGACACGCCTCTGGCTGACGCGCGGCACCCGCTCCGCTGGGTCTGGGCGCCCCTCATCTTCCTCGTCACCTGCGCCGCCTTTCTGCCCGCGCTCCAGGCGGGTTTCGTCAACTGGGACGACCCCGAGAACCTCCTGAAGAACGAGGCGTACCGCGGCCTCGGCTGGGCGCAGCTCAGGTGGATGTTCACCGCCTTCCACATGGGGCATTACCACCCGCTGACCTGGATCACGCTCGGAGCCGACTACGCGATCTGGGGCCTCGACCCCTTCGGCTTCCATCTCACGAGCCTGCTGCTCCACGGGGCCGCGGCCGTGGCCTTTTTCCACGTCGCGCGGCGGCTGCTGGCCGCGGCCGTCGCCGCGCCCCCGGATCATCCCGTGCTCCGCGTGGGCGCCGCGGCCGCGGCGCTCCTCTTCGCCGTCCATCCCCTGCGCGTCGAGTCCGTGGTGTGGCTTTCCGAGCGGCGGGATGTGCTGTCCGGGCTCTTCTACCTCCTGACCGTCCTCGCGTATCTGCGCGCCGTCGCCGCCCGCTCCGCGGGCGCGTTCCCGAGCGGCTGGCGCTGGTACGGCGCCTCCGTGTTGCTCTTCGTCGCAGCACTTCTCTCCAAGGCGCTGGTCGTGAGCCTGCCCGCGGTCCTCGTGATCCTGGACGTCTATCCGCTCGGGCGGCTCGGAGGGGCGGTCGGGTGGACCACGCCTCCGGCGCGGCGGGTCTGGGCCGAGAAGGCCCCGTTCGTCCTGCTCGGCCTGGCGGCCACGGTGGTTGCCTTCATGGCTCGCGCCCCGGTGCGCGCCACCGTTGGGCTCGAAGAGCTGGGCCTCGCCGAGCGCATCATGCTGTCGCTCTACGGGTACGCGTTCTATCTCGAGAAGACGCTCTTCCCGTACCTCCTCTCGCCGCTCTACGAGATGTCCCGCGGCTTCGACCTCTTCGGCGCTGGGTTGCTCTGGAGGGCGGCGGCGGTGCTCCTGCTGGCGGCCGTGATCGTCGCACTGCGCCGGCGCTGGCCGGCGCTCTGCGCTGCGGCCGCGGTGTACGCCATCACCCTCCTCCCCGTGATCGGCGTGGTCCAGAGCGGGCCCCAGATCACCGCCGACCGCTACACGTATCTCGCCTCCCTCGGCTGGGCCCTGCTCGCCGGAGGGGGCGTGGTGTGGGTGCTCAGGCGGCGAGAGGAGGGGCGCGTCGGCCGGGGCGTCACGACCGGGGTGCTGGCAGGCGTGGTGCTCGCCACGCTGGGGCTGGGGTATGGCGCCTGGGAGCAGAGCAAGATCTGGCGGGATTCGGAGGGGCTATGGCGAGTGGCCATCGACGCCGATCCCGGGTGCATGTTCTGCCGCAACAACCTCGGCCATGCGCTGCTGGCCCAGGGGCGGCACCGGGAGGCCGAGGCGGAGTTCCGCGTGGCGATCGCGCTCGGACGCGACCGGCCGGCCGCCCACAACAACCTTGGCACGGCGCTCGCGTACCAGGGGCGCTACGCCGAGGCGGAGCTGGAGTTCGCGGACGCCATGCGGCTGTCGCCCCGGCTCGCGGACGCGCCCGCCAACCTCGGGGCCCTGTACGCCCGCCAGGGACGCTACGCCGAGGCCATCGCGCTCCTGCGCCGCGCGCTCATTCTCGGGCCTGACGTCCCGGGCGCGCGGGTCAACCTGGCGCACGCGCTCAAGAACCGCGGGGCGGAGCTCGCTCGCGCGGGCCACTTCACCGAGGCGCTCGCCGATTTCACCGAGGCGGTCGGGCTGTCTGCGGAGGACGCCGACACCTTCCTCAACATGGGCCGCGCCCTGGTCGAGCTCGGCCGGGAGCGCGAGGCGCTGGCGCCGCTGGCGCGCGCCATGGCGCTCGCTCCCCATGATGGGTCGCCTCGCTTCTGGCTGGCGCGCGCTCATCTGCTCGCGGGCAACGCGGCCGAGGCCGAGCGGCATGCCGCCGCGCTCCGCGAGATCGATCCCGCCCTGGCCGCGAGGTTATCGCGCGCGGCTGTGCCTTGACCCTGCTGGCGGGGTCTGTTAACTTCCCCCCGTAGCCTGGAGTTCGGGATGCCCGCTGGAGCGGGCTCCCCGGGAAGGCGGTGCGAATCCGCCGCGACCCCGTCACTGTAATCGGGGACGAAACCCACGATGAAGCCACTGGCCCGCGGGAGCGCGCGCCGGGAAGGCGTGGGGAGTAGGACGATCCGAGAGCCAGGAGACCGACCCGGACTCCCAGACCAGCCATACCGGTCTTCGAGGGAGGGCCCGGGTGCTCGATCGCCATTTATCTCACCTGATCGTGGGTGGAGCCCGCAGCGGTAAGAGCCGTCACTCCCTCCACCTCGCCCGGATGCTGCGCGCGCGCGTCGCCTTCGTCGCCACCGCGCAGGCCGGCGATGCCGACATGGCTGCTCGCATCGCCCGCCACCGCGCGGAGCGTCCGCCCTCCTGGCTCACCGTCGAGGAGCCGTTCGATCTCCCTGCCGCCTGTCGCCGCCTGACCGGGCGCGCCGACCTGCTCCTCGTGGACTGCCTGACCCTCTGGGTCTCGAATCGCCTCCTTCGCGGCGACGACGACACGGCGATCCTCCGGGGCGCCGACGATCTCGCCGCCGTCATG
>MGBT01000049.1:4948-60040 GCA_001788395.1 Candidatus Rokubacteria bacterium GWA2_70_23 | reverse complement strand
CGGTCAACAGATTGCGAGCGGACACGAAGTCGCGAAGGTCGAGATCAACGCCGCGAGGACCTCACGTCCAGCGGCGTTTTTTGTTTGTCCTCCACTCACGGAGGGCCCCCCGCCATGGTGGCGGGGTAACACCGAGGCGCAAGCCTCGACAGAAAGAGGTAGCAGTCAATGGCACAGGGGACGGTCAAGTGGTTCAACGACGCGAAGGGGTACGGCTTCATTTCCCAGGAGGGTGGCGAGGACGTGTTCGTGCATTTCAGCGCCATTCAGGCCCAGGGCTTCAAGAGCCTGGCCGAGGGCGAGAGGGTGGAGTTCGAGGTGACCCGGGGCCCCAAGGGGCTCCAGGCCGCCAACGTTCGGAAGGCCTGATAGCATATCCGGCGTCAACCAAGAGGCCGGGCCCCGTTTCCGGGGCCCGGCCTTTTCCACGTTCTCGAGAGGGTGTGGAGTCTGGTCCCGGGAAGAACAGCCTTGACAGGCCTTCGACGGGGTTGGTAACGTAGCGGCGGTTTTTCGGTACCGTCGACGTGTCGCTTGATCCGTACGTGAACGAAACCGATCAGTTCTGAAGGGCGCGAGCGCCGTGAGGACATGAGTCCTCGCAGGCGCTCGTTTTGTTTCCCCCCGATCCCGGGGGAGACCCCGGCCATGGTGGTCCGGGGATTTCGTGGGCGGCTCACCCCCGCTCAAGGAGAGAGGGAAGCGAGGCATGGCACAAGGGACGGTCAAGTGGTTCAACGACGCCAAGGGGTACGGCTTCATCCAGGTCGAGGGCGGGGAGGACGTCTTCGTCCACTACAGCGCCATCCAGGCCCAGGGCTTCAAGAGCCTGGCCGAGGGCGACAAGGTCGAGTTCGAGGTCACCAAGGGCCCGAAGGGGCTCCAGGCCTCAAACGTGAGGAAGGTGTAGGGTCGGCGCGAACCAACTGACGGCCCGCCGGGCTCTCCGGCGGGTCGTTTTCTTGTCTGACCGGGGCTCCGGACCGGGCAAAGAGAAGCCCCGACGGTGTTTGCGGCTTCATGCTGCAACGCCGCCCCGCTGGTGAAAAGCGGGACCGTCGGGGCCGGTGGTTCCTGGGTCCTCCAGGGCCACCTGCAACGACTGACTACCGGGCCTTAGGAGGTGACCACCTCACAGATCACCGTAGGAGTACACATCGGCTGGATCACCTCCCTTTCTCGGCGCGGCCCGGCTCAGGGCCCAGAACCCACAACCTCGCACCGGACGCCGACTCCCGGAACGAGGCTCGGCCACGTCGCCGCCGGCTGGATTACCCGCGGGGACGCCAGGGGAGCCTGTGTTCGCTCCGACCGATTTCGCCCACATGCTACATGAGCCGAGCGCTGTGGAAAAGACTTTTTCACTTCACCGTGAGGCGGCCCTGGTTCTTCTCGAGCACGCCTTTCCCGACCCCCTCCACCTTCTCGAGATCCTGCACGCGCCTGAACAGCCCGTGGGCCTGGCGGAACGCGAGGATGCGCTCGGCGGTGCTCGCGCCCACGCCCGCGAGCTTCATCAGCTGCGCCTTCGATGCCTCGTTGATGTTGATCTTGGCCTCGCCCTTGGCCGCCTTGTCCTCGGAGCCCGCGACGGCTCCCGGGACCAGCGCGCACGACACCGCCAGCAGCCCCATCGCGATCCATCCCGTCCGCATCCTCATGGTCTCCTCCTCTGTGGTGAGTGGATGATGCGACCCCTTGCTGGATGCGATTGCACTGCGGCGGGCGCGGACCGTCAATGTCCAGAATGCGATACACGACAGGTGGACCCGGGGGGATACAGCGGTCAGGGCGCGACGCGGAAGGTGAAGCGCCCCTCGCTCACGTGGCTGTCCACGGACACAACGCGCCAGCGCACGATGTAGGCGCCGGGCGCCAGCGCTCCGAGCGAGACGCGGAAGAGCCTCGGCGCGGAGCGGTCGACCCGAGCCTCGCCCCCGTCCACCCGCCGGCCATTGTCGCTCACCACCTGGATCCGGCTCCACGCCGGCTCCAAGGCCTCGGTGAACCAGAGCCTGACTTCCCGCGGCGGCGTGCGCACCGTGCTCCCCGCGCGAGGATCGGTGCGCTCGAGGAGCGCATGCGCCCCGGCCCCGGTCGCCCCGAGGAGGGTGGCCAGCAGACCGAGCGCTGCGACCAGCGCGGGGACGCGATACTCTCTCCGCACGACGCGGCCATCGTACCAGCGAAACCCGGCCTCAGCGCGCCGATCAGCGCGCGAGGGGGTGGGACCCGGCATGGGAAGGGAGGAACAGGCGCCCCGCGACGACGCCGTGGACCTCGAGCCCGAGTCGGGCGGCTGTGCCATCGGCATCGGTGGGAGCATTGGGAGCATTGGGAGCGATCCGTGGGGGGGCCGGGTCCGCACGCGCCGCCCCGTCCGCGTGCGGCTCTTGTGTCAGGGCCACGCCCACGCCCGGCTCGGCCGCCCTCGGGCCGCGAGCCCGACCGCGGGGACTCCGTTAATGATGGCTACGCTCGCCCCCCATGTACGAGGTCTACGCGCTCAAGTACGGTGAACGCGACACCACCACCTGCCAGTTCTCTTACCGGGACTCGGCGCACGATCCCCTCACGCTGCACTACTTCGTCTGGCTGATCCTCGGCGGTCCCCATCCCGTCCTCGTCGACACCGGGTTCCTCGACGACGACGCGGAGGCGCGCGGGATCCGCAACTACGTGCGCCCGTCCACCGTGGTCGAGCGCGTCGCCGGCGTGAAGGCGAACCAGATCCCGATGGCCCTCATCACCCACCTGCACTACGACCACTGGGCCGCTCACAGCCTCTCTTCCCGGGCGCGGAATACTGGGTGCAGAAGGACGAGGTGGCGTTCTGGACGGGGCCGTACGCGAGCAAGCTCGCCTTCCGGGGATCGGCCAACGTGGAACAGCTCGCGAAGCTGGTGCCCTTGAACTACGGAACGACGCTCAAGATCATCGAGGGCGAGCGGGACGTGCGGCCCGGCATCACGGTCCATCGCGTGGGGCGCCACACCGCGGGGCTGCAGATCGTCAGCGTCAAGACGGCGAGCGGCACCGTCGTGCTGACGTCCGACGCCTCCCACTTCTACCGCAACGTCGAGACGGGCCAGCCCACGCAGATCATCGCGAGCCTGCCCGAGATGCTGGCGGGCTTCGACACGATCCACGCGCTCGCGGGCGAGGAGAAGCTCATCATGGCCGGCCACGACCCGCTGGTCGCCGACCGCTTCAAGCAGGTGGAGCCCGGCATCATCAAGATCGCCTGATCTGGATTGACGCGGGCTCTCTCTGTGAGTACAGTAATTACATCATGCGTCGCCAGGGAACGGCACGGAGTCGACGGAGCGCTCGCTCGCTGGAACTCAAGGTGGTCCCGATCGGGAATTCGCGTGGCGTGCGCCTGCCCAAGGGGGTCCTCGACAAGTACGCCATCCGGGACGCCGTGATCGTCGAGGAGCGCGAGGACGGGCTCCTGCTTCGAAGCACGAAGGACCGGCGGCTGTCCTGGGAGGAAACCTTCAAGGACATGGCTCACGAGCGCGAGGACTGGAGCGACCTCGACGCTACCCTGAAGGACGGTCTCGACAAAGAACCCTGGTGAGCCAGACGATCGAACGTTACGGCATCTATCTGGCCGACCTCGATCCGACCCGTGGCCGCGAGATCGCGAAGACCCGGCCCGTGGTCGTGATAAGCCTGGACGCGATGAACCGTCACCTCGATACCGTTGTCGTCTGTCCGCTCACCACGCGACTTCACGCGCGCTGGCGTAGCCGCATCCAGTGCGCATGTGCGGGTCGGAGGGCGGAGGTCGCCGTGGACCAGATCCGAACGGTCAGCAAGGAGCGTCTCGGCCGGCGAGTGGACCGGCTTGCGCCAGCGCTCGCGGCGCAGCTTCGCCGACTCATCACGGAGATGTACGGAGAGTAGGCTCTTCGGCAAGATCTGTGGGTCAGAATGTCACCTGTAGGCCTCAGTTCTGAGCTGTGGAATCTGCCAGGCTGGTTCGCAGCCCTTGGAAAACACGGTTCCCCACAGATCCCACAGCTTCGGCGGGTGCTGCCTGGCACGAGTCAAACGAGTACGAGAACATCCGTGTGAGTGTGGGCCTGGAGGGCTTCAATATCACGCACTGACGCCACATCACCACCCAGAAGCCCCCACACATTCTGCTGAGGAGCCAAACAATCAGGCGGTGTGAAGCACCGAGAAGCTCTCGCCTTCGACGCGCAAGGCGAGGTCGTCGGCGCCCGCTTCCCGGAGATCGACCGCAGCGACGGCCGCCGCCGGCGGCCCGCGCCCACAGGCCTCGATCATCGCGGTCACCGTCTCGTCGGAGCCCGCGACCACCGCCTCGACCGCGCCGTCGCGGCGGTTCCGCACCCAGCCTTCGAGGTTCAGCCGCGCCGCCTCGCTCTCGACGACATAGCGGAAACCCACACCCTGATCCCGAGTCGGGCGGCCCGGGGCCGCTGGCCCGTCTCCTCGGCATTCGCCGGACGGCCTTCGGCGATGGACACGCCCCCTCAGTCGTCTGCCCTGCGGCCGAGCCCGCGCAGGGAGGCGTCCCACTCCCAGGGCAACAGCGACTGCTTCTTCGAGTTGCAATCCTTGCAGGCGGGCACCATGTTGCCCCGCACCGATTTCCCGCCGCGAATGAGGGGCACGACGTGGTCCGCGGTGAGCGCCTTCGGCCCCACGCGCCGCCCGCAGTAGTGGCAGACCCCGCCGGCGATGCGCCGCTTCCACCAGGTGCTCTGGCGCAGCTCGCGGGCGCGGCCCTTCTCGCGGTTGAGGTCGGCGTCTGACGCTTCGGGGGTGAAGCGGTCGGCCGGCATCACGGCCCCTCCGCGGCGGAGGAGAGGCGGGCCGACAGCTCCTCCCACTCCTTCATGAGCCAGGCCACCCGCTCCTCGGCCACCCTCCGCGACTGGGCGATCTCGCGCGCGCGGGCCCCATCGCGGTAGAGGTCCGGATCGGCCAGGGCGAGCCCGATCTCCTGGAGGCGCGCCTCCATCTCGCCGATCTGCGCCTCGACGGCCGCCAGGCGCGTCTGGATGGCCTTGATCTCGCGCTCCAGGCTCTTCCGCTTCGGGCCGCCGGAGCCGCGGGCGGGCAGCGCTCCGGTGGGCGGGGCGGCAGCGCGCGGGCGCCCGGATGGCGCGGCGGGGACCGGCGGCTCGGCCACGGCCCCCGCGCGGCGTGACAGGTAGTCGTCGTAGTTCCCGAGGAAATTCATCAGATGCCCGGCTCGGACCTCGACCACCCGGTTCGCGATCCGGTTGATGAAGTACCGGTCATGGGAGATGAACACGATGGTCCCGGTGAACGTGGCGAGCGCCTCCTCCAGCACTTCCTTCGAGGCCAGGTCCAGGTGGTTGGTGGGCTCGTCCATGCAGAGGAGCGCGGCGGGACGCACGAGCATCTTGGCCAGGGCCAGGCGGGCCTTCTCGCCGCCCGACAGGACCGAGACGTGCTTGTCCACGGCGTCCCCTCCGAAGAGGAAGGATCCGAGAATGGCGCGGAGACGGCTGTGGGCGGCGTCGGGGGCCGCCGCGGTGATTTCCTCGAGCACGGTCCGGGCGGGATCGAGCGCGTCGAGCTGGTGCTGCGCGTAGTGGTGGACCTCGACGTGCTGGCCCAGCACGCGCTCCCCGCGCTCGAAGGGGAGCAACCCCGCCAGGATCTTGAGCAAGGTGGACTTGCCGGCCCCGTTGACGCCGACCAGCGCCACCCGCTCGCCCCGCTCCACCAGGAAGTCGAGCCAATCGTAGACCACGTGGTCGCCATAGGCCTTGTGCACGCCGGCGAGGCGGGCCACCACGCGCCCGGTCCGAGGGGGCTGCGGGAACTTGAAGTGGATCTTCCTCGCGGCCGCGTCCACCTCGACCCGCTCGATCTTCTCGAGCATCTTGACGCGGCTCTGGACCTGGCGGGCCTTGGTGGCCTTGGCCCGGAAACGCTCGATGAAGCGCTCGATCTCCTCGATGCGTTTGGCCTGGTTGCGCGCCTGGGCCTCGGCGAGCGCCTGCCGCGCCTCGCGCTCGACCATGAAGTGATCGTAATCGCCCGCGTAGACCTGGATGCGCCCCCCGCTCAGCTCGGCGATGGAGGTCACCATGCGGTTCAGGAAGTACCGGTCGTGGGAGACGATCACGACGCTGCCGTCGTAGGACGCGAGGAACCCCTCCAGCCACTCGAGCGACTCGAGATCGAGATGGTTGGTGGGCTCGTCGAGGAGCAGCAGATCGGGACGGAGGAGGAGCAGCCGGGCCAGCGCCGCGCGCATCCGCCAGCCGCCGGAGATCTCGCCGAGCGGCCGATGGACGCCGGCCGGCTCGAAACCGAGACCCCCGAGGATCACCTTGGCCTGGGCCTCGAGCCGGTACCCGCCCAGCGCCTCGAAGCGGTGCTGGATCTCTCCGTAGCGGTCGGTGAGTGCGGGGTCGGCGCCGGGACCCGCCATGGCCAGCGCGAGAGCCTCGAGCGCGGCCTCGAGCTGCCACACCTCGTCGAACCCGGACAGTGCCTCGGCGAGCACCGTGCGCTCGCCTCCGCCGCCTCCCACCTCCTGCGGGAGGTAGCCCACCGAGATTCCTCCGTCGCGGTGAACCCGGCCGGCGTCCGGCTCCTCGACCCCGGCCATGATCCGGCAGAGCGTGGTCTTGCCGGCGCCGTTGGGCCCCACGAGGCCGATGCGCTCGCCGCGGACGACGCGCCAGCCGCAATCGCGCAGGAGCTCCTGCCCGCCGTAGCCCTTGGACACCGACTCGAGGGCGATCACCCGCTGCTCTTCCCCGTGGTGTCCGCCCTGAGCGCGTCCATGACCGCGAACGCGTGGCGGACGGACTTGATGGCCAGCGTGCCACCCATCAGCACGCCGATGTCGAGCGTCTCGGCGATCTCCGCGGCGCGCGCGCCCTGGTGGAGGACCTCCTCCACGCGGTGCTCGATTCAGTCGAAACAGTTCTGCGAGACCGCCACGGCCAGCGCCGTCAGCTCCTTGTGCTTCTTGGAGAGCGCGCCGTCGGCGAACACGCGGCGGCCCAGATCGCCGAAGGCCGCGGGCACCTGCATGGGGCTCTTCGCCACGAGCCCGTTCAGTCGCCTGCGCTCGGCATTCTTCTCGTGGAGATGGATCATGAGGTCTCCTTGGTGGCGGACCCCCCGCGCGGTGGGGGGTGTGGGTCCGTGAGCGCCCGGGCGCGCGCCTCAGCGAGCCCGCGGAGGGCGAGCAGCAGCCGGACGAGGCACTGCTGCACGAGCGCTCCGTCCTGGGCGGTCGG
Organism: Candidatus Rokubacteria bacterium GWA2_70_23; assembly: GCA_001788395.1. GTDB lineage: Bacteria > Methylomirabilota > Methylomirabilia > Rokubacteriales > CSP1-6 > UBA12499. The sequence continues at coordinate 52,772 of MGBT01000049.1, read as the reverse complement.
ATCGGCCATCCACGCCCTGGCCCACTCGCGATTCTCCGCCTGGAACCCGAGCGTCGGGGAGAGGGCCTCGAGCCGGAGGAGCAGGTCGTCGGGCGGCAGTCCACCCGCCTTGAGGCGCGCGACGACGGCGCCCCGGACCGCGGCATTCCAGATGCCGGTCAGCGCCTCGATCAGCGCCGCGTAGCAGGTCGCATCGGGGCGCGTGTGGAGCTGCTCGAGCACCGCCGCCGCGAGCGGGTGGAGCGCCGGCTCGCCCTCCTCGTCGACGCCCACGAGCCCGGCCAGCAGCGGATCCTTTGCCAGGCTCGCTCCCCGATCGAGCAGCGCGGAGATCTCGGAGACGGGCACCGGGGGCAGTGCGGCCAGACGATCGAGAAGCGGCGCGTCCCCGGCCATGGCAGTCACATCAGCACCGCGTCGGCGCCGCTGGCTCCTGCGCCGCGGCCAGGTCGCGCGCCTGGCCCGCGGGCACCAGGAAGGCGGAGGCGAGCGCCACGACGCACACGGCGAGGCCCACCGTGAAGACGCCGCCCACGGCGTGGGCCATGGCCGGGCGAATCTGCATCAGCACGTCGGGACCGAGCCCCGCGCGTGTCATGGGGTTCACGAGCACGTCGGGATGCTCGACCACCCAGCGCAGGCCCTCCTGGAGAGAGGCGGGCGCCGCGGCCAGCAATCCGCCGAGCTCCGTGTTCAGGCGGTGCGCCATCACCGAGCCCATCACCGCCACCCCCACCGTTCCCCCGATGGCGCGGAAGAAGGAGATGACCGCGGTGGCGGAACCCAGGGCAGCGCGCGGCACGGCGTTCTGCACGGCGATCAGCATGGGGACGAAGACGAGCCCCATGCCGACCCCCGCCAGCACGACGTGGCTCGCGGCAGTCATCCGGGTGAGCGACTCGCTCCACCCGCTGAAGAGCAGGAAGCCGAGCGTGAGCACCGCCATGCCCGCCACCACGACCCCGCGGTATCCGACGCGCAGGCACAGGCGGGCGCCGAGGATGGAGAACGTCACCCACCCCAGGATGAAGGGCGTGAGCACGAAGCCCGCCTGCGTCGCGGTGCTCCCGACCACGGCCTGCAGGAACAGCGGAATATAGGCGATGGCACCGAACATCGCCATGCCGGAGAGCAAGCCGGTGGCCGCGGCGGCGCGGACCATCGGGTTGCGGAAGAGCCCGAGGGGGATGAGGGGCTGGGCGGCCCGCCGTTCCACCAGGACGAAGGCCGCGAGCAGCACCGCGGAGGCGATCAGCAGCCCCACGACAGGCCTCCGCGTCCACGAGGCCTCGCGTCCCCCTTCCACGAGCCCCAGCAGCAGGGAGGAGACCGCGCCCGTGAACAGCAGCGTGCCCGCATGGTCGAAGATCACGGGCCGGTGCGAGGATGGCTCGTCGTGGAGCCCCCAGGCGATGGCCCCGGCAGCCAGGAGACCGAACGGGATGTTGATGTAGAAGACCCAGCGCCACGACACGGTGTCGGCGAGGACACCGCCGAGCAGCGGCCCCACGAGGGAGGCCACGCCCCAGACGCCCGAGAAGTACCCCTGCATCTTCGCCCGGCGCTCGAGATCGTACAGATCGCCGATGATGGTCATGCCGAGCGTGATCAGCGAGCCCGCGCCCAGCCCCTGAAGGGTGCGGAAGGCGATGAGCTGGCTCATGCTCTGGGCGAGCCCTGAGAGGGCGGAGCCGATCAGGAAGATGGCGAAGCCGGCCAGGTAGGTCCGCCGGCGGCCGAGGAGGTCGGCCATCCGGCCCCAGATCGGCATGGTGACGGTGGAGGCCAGGAGAAAGGCGGAGAACACCCAGGAGTAGATCCGGATGCCACCGAGGCTGGCGATGACGGTCGGCATCGCGGTCGCGACAACGGTGGACTCCATCGCCGCCAGGAACACCGCCCCCATGACCCCGGTCAGGACGAGGCCACGGCGAGTCGTGCCCCCCACGGGGGGCAGGTGCACTAGTGGCCGCCTGTGCATCCCGCGCAGCGGCACAGCGCGCGGAGCCCCGCATACGGATAGAGGCTCTCCCGTCCGTCCGCCCAGACGACGCGCAGGGCATCCGGGAGCTTCTTGATCTCCCTGGGCCAGGCCATGGCGTCGGTGAGCGCTTCGGGGGGCTGGCCCTCGAACGCCGGATCGTCGAGCCGCAGCCGGTCGAAGGGGTAGATGCTCGAGTGGTTGTCCGCCCAGGAGATGCCGAGCGCGTAGCGGCCGACCAGATGGACGTCCGTCGGCTGCTCCGGGTTCGGCTGTCCCAGGATCGGCAAGATCTTCTTGATCGTCATGTCCCGCCTCCACCAGCCGCTGCCTCGAGCCGCTGCCCGGCCAGGAGATAGTGGACGGCCAGGCTCTGATGCTCCCCCCAGGCCGCCGCGCGCCGGCGGACGGCCTCCTCGCTCGGCAGCCGCCCGCGAGCGAAGAAGTGGCCGAAGGCCTTTCTCACCGCGAGGTCCCCCGCGGGGCAGACATCTCCGCGTCCCAGGCTTCGTGCCAGGAACCACTCCGCCGTCCACCGCCCGAAGCCGCGGATCGCCGTCAGGGTGCTCATGATCTCGTCGTTGGAGCGCTCACCCAGCCCGTTCAGGTCGAGCTCGCCGGAGGCGACCTGCCGGGCGAGCCCGATGATGTACTCCGCCTTGCGCACCGTGAACTGCATCGCGCGGAGCTGACGCACCTGCGCCCGGGCCAGCCGCTCCGCCTCCGGAAAGGCGTACACGGTCTGACCTCCGACCGCGACCTCGGTGCCGAAGCGCCGCACCAGCCGCCCCCGCACGGTGAACGCGAACGCGAGATTCACCTGCTGCGCGCATACGGCCCCCACGAGCATCTCGAACGGCTGCGGCATGAGCGTGGGCCGGAGGCCGTAGAGCCGCGGGACCAGGGCCCCGAGGACAGGCTCGCGCCGCGCGGCCTGGTAGAACGCCGCCAGGTCCAGGTCGAGGCCGCAGATCCTCCGCACCTGCGCCAGCGCCGCGTCCATCACGCGCGTCCTCCGCGTCCCCGGCACGCGGACCGTCAGTCGAGCGTCATCAGGGCCGCCGGCCCAGCGAAGCTCGTAGCCGTGCCAGCGGCCATCGACCCGCACCGCGCGCCGGAAGACGCCGTCGGCGAGCAGGCTCGCCGGATCCTCGCCCCAGAGGCGAAACCTGGCCAGCGTGCCAGAAACATCCAGCGGTCCGGGAGCAGCGAGCGTGGCCTCCATCGCGGGGATTCAGTGTACCAGACCGCCCTCTCGAGGGGAACGCGACCCGCCGGCCCCCCCGTCGGCAGCGAGCCCCCGGAGGCCGGCTTGCGGCCGTCTCCGGGCCTCAGGTATGGTGGGGATACTCTCACTGTGAGGTGCGGCCCATGACCGATGTCGTCCGTGTCGCTCAAGCCGACGGAGTGCTGACGCTCACGCTGAACCGCCCCGACTCGCTCAACGCCCTCACCGTGGAGGTGATGGGCGCGCTCGCCGACCGGCTCGAGGCGGCCGCCGCCGACCGGAGCGCTCGCGCGGTGGTGATCACCGGCGCCGGCAGCGCCTTCTCGGCGGGCGGCGACCTGGCCTTCCTGCAGGAGCTTCCGGGCATGCCTCCGGCCCGGGCCAAGGAGGTCGTGTACGGCAACTTCCAGCGCGTGCCGCGCCTCATCCGCGCCATGGACAAGCCGGTCATCGCCGCCGTCAACGGCGCGGCCGTGGGCGCCGGCTGCGAGATTGCCGTAGCGTGCGACTTCCGGATCGCGTCGGAGAAGGCGCGCTTCGGCGAGGTCTGGATCACCCTGGGCTGCATCCCGGCGCTCGGCGGGATGTACCTCCTGCCGCGCCTCGTGGGATTCGCCAGGGCCACGGAGCTCGTGCTGACGGGCGAGATCATCGACGCCAGGGAGGCGCTCCGCATCGGCCTCGTGAACAAGGTGGTCATGCCGCCGGATCTGCCCCGCGCGGCGGAGGAGCTCGCGCGGAGCCTGGCGCGCGGCCCCGCGCGCGCCATCGCCGCCGCCAAGGAGGCGCTCAACCGCGGGCTGGCGTCCACCTTCTCGGCTGAGCTCGATGCCACCGTGGACGCGCAGGTCATGTGCTTCGGCACGCGCGACTTCGCGGAGGGGGTCCGGGCGCTCACCGAGAAGCGCCCACCGCGGTTCACCGGGGAGTGAGGGCCGTCAGCGGGAGAGGTGGTACGGCACGTCGGCGACCACGACGTTCTTCCGGAAGAGGAGCGCGCCCTTGATGAGGAGCGCGGTCTGGTTGTGCAGCAGGTGCTGCCACCATTTGACGGGGATGAACTCGGGGATGATGATCGTGACGATGTGGTTCTCCCCGTGCGCCAGCAGGTGGTCCAGGTACTCGAGGAACGGCGTCAGCAGCGAGCGGTAGGGCGAGGTCAGGACCACCAGGGGCAGCCCGCAGCCCCACTTCCCCCATTTCTCTTCGAGGCGGCGCGTCTTCTCCGGGTCCATCTCGACGTAGACCGCCTTTGCGGACGGCGAGAGCGTCTGCGCGTACTGCAGCGCCTGGATGACGCCCTTGTGGAGATCCCCGACGAGCACCAGCACCGTGTGCTGCATGGGGCCCCGGCCCTCGAACCCCTCCAGCGAGAGCTCGCCCGCCACGTGCTGGTAGTGCCGGTTGATGGCCAGGAAGTGCGCGATGAGCGCCCCCGCGAGTATCACGACGATCCAGGCCCCGTCCATGAACTTCGTGATGCCTGTGATCATCATCACGAGGCCCGTCGTGGCGGCTCCGACCCCGCTGATGGCGGCCCGCCACCACCACCCCACGGGCCGCTGGCGGAGCCAGCGCCGCACCATGGCGCTCTGGGAGAGGGTGAAGGAGGTGAACACCCCGACTGCGTAGAGGGGGATGAGCGCGTGAGTGCTTCCGTGGAAGACCACGATGAGCGCCGCCGAGGCCGCCGCCAGGATGATGACGCCGTTGGAGTAGACCAGCCGGTCCCCACGGCTGGCGAACTGGCGTGGCAGGTACCCGTCCCGCGCCATGAAGAACGCCAGCCGCGGGAAATCGGCGAAGGCCGTGTTGGCGGCCAGGACGAGGATGACCATGGAGACGGCCTGGATGAAGTAATAGATGAGCCCGCCGCCAAACACCTGCCGGGCGAGCTGGGAGACGACGGTCTCCTCGTCCCGCGGAGCGATGCCGAAGCTCGCCGCCAGCACCGTGATCCCGACGAAGAGCGTGATCATGATGACGCCGAGCGCCACCAGCACGGTCTGCGCGTTGCGCACCTCCGGCGGCTTGAACCCGGTCACGCCGTCCGACACCGCCTCGATGCCAGTCAGCGCCACCGCGCCCGACGCGAAGGCGCGGAGCAGGAGGAAGATCCCGAGGGTGGAGGACGGCGAGGGCTCGGCGGGCGGCGGTGGGGGCGCCGTGACGCCCCAGAACAGGTGGGCCACGAACCCGTACACCATGAGCATCAGGTACCCGCCGATGAAGAGGTAGCTCCACACCGCGAAGAATTTCGCCGACTCCCGGATGCCCCGCAGGTTCGCGAACGCGACGCCGGCCACCAGCCCGGCGCCGAGCAGGACACGGTACGGATAGAGGACCGCGAATGCGGACGTGAGAGCCGCCACCCCCGCCGAGACGCTCACCGCCACCGTGAGCGTGTAGTCGATCAGGAGCGCCGCGCCGGCGATGAGGCCCGGGTAGACCCCCAGGTTGTCCTTGGCCACGATGTAGTCGCTGGCGCCCTGGGGGTACGCGGCGATGGTCTGGCGGTACGAGGTGATGACCACGGCGATCACCACGCCGATGGCGATGCCGATGGGCACCGACAGCGACAGCGCCGCCGTCCCGGCGACCAGGAGGACACGCAGGATCTCTTCGGTGGCATACGCCACCGAAGAGAGATTGTCCGACGCGAAGACGGCGAGGCCGCTGACCTTCCCGAGGCGCTCGTGGCGCGCCTGGGCCGTGGCCAGCGGCCTCCCGACGAATATCTTCTTGAGCGTGTTGATCTTCAGGGGCGGTCTCCGAAGGCCCTACGCTAGTGTCCTGACTCTCGCTTGTCAAGCAACCGCGCGAGGCCGATCGGTGGGGTGAGGAGATGACGGCCTCGGCCCTGGATCAGGCGCGCCCGGCAGGACCCGCCGCGGCAGGTCAGAACGCCTGCGGCATCCGGTCGGTCCGGGCCATCCGCTCGAACGAGGCGTACTCCGAGATGAAGGTCAGCTTGACGGTGTCCACGGGACCGTTGCGCTGCTTGCCGATGATGATCTCGGCCACCTTCTCGCCGTCCTCGGACTGCAGCCCGTACCGCTCCGCCCGGTACACGAACAGGATGACGTCGGCGTCCTGCTCGAGCGCGCCCGACTCCCGCAGGTCCGAGAGCTGGGGCCGGTAGTCCTTCGACTGGCGCGCCTCCACGGCTCGGGACAGCTGTGACAGGGCGATGACCGGGACGTTCAGCTCCTTCGCCAGCGCCTTGAGCGAGCGGGAGATCTCGGAGATCTCCTGCTGGCGGTTCTCCGGGTTGCGCCCCCGCATGAGCTGGAGGTAATCGATGACGACGAGGTCGAGGCCGTGCTCGGCCTTGAGACGCCGGGCCTTTGCGCGTGCTTCCAGGACCGAGAGCGCCGGTGAGTCGTCGATGTAGATGGGGGCCTCCGCCAGTCGGCCCGCCGCGTGCGTGAGGCGCGTCCAGTCCCGCGGCTCCAGGTAGCCGGTGCGCACCTTGTGGGAGTCCACGCGCGCCTCGGCGCACAGCAGGCGCTGGACCAGCTGCTCCTTGGTCATCTCCAGGCTGAGCACGAGCACGGTCTTGTGCTGCTCCACACCCGCGTACTTGGCGACGTTCATCGCGAAGGCGGTCTTGCCCATGGAGGGTCGCCCCGCGATGATGATGAAATCGCTCGACTGGAAGCCCGAGGTCAGGCGGTCCAGGTCGTCGAACCCGGACGCCAGCCCGGTGATGTGCTCCTTCCGCTCGTACAGCCGCTCGATGTGCTCGAAGGTATCCTTCAGGATCGAGCGCACCGGGAGGGCGGACCCCTGCAGGCGGCGCTCGGAGATCTGGAAGATGAGCCGCTCGGCGTCGTCGAGCAGCTTCTCGACGTCGTCGTCGGCGGCGAAGCTCTGTCCGATGATCTCCGTCGCGATGCGGATCAGGTCCCGCAGGAGCGCCTTCTCGCGGACGATCCCGCCGTAGGCGAGCAGGTGGGCGGAGGTGGCGGCCTCCTCCACGAGCGCGGCCAGGGCCGCCGGGCCACCGACGTCGTCGAGGGCGTTCCGGCGACGGAGCTCCTCCGACAGCGTGAGGAGGTCCACCGGGTCGTTCCGCTCGAAGAGCGCGATCATGGTGTCGAAGATCTTCCGGTGGCCCTCCTTGTAGAAGTCGGAGGGCCGGAGCAGCTCGACGGCCTTGGGGAGGCTCTCGCGTTCGAGCAGGATGGCGCCGAGCACGGCCCGCTCCGCCTCCAGACTGTGCGGGGGGATCTTGGAGGTGAGCAGATCCTCGAGCGTCGCCACCCCTACTCCCGGCTGACGGCGACCTTGAGGTGGGCGGTGACGTCTCCGTGCAGGCGGATCGGCACCCTGAACTCGCCGAGGGCCTTGATGGGCTCCTCGAGCGCGATGCGGCGCCGCTCGATCTCGATGCCGTGCTGGGCGAGGAACGCGGCCACGTCGGCCTTGCCGACGGACCCGAAGAGCCGTCCCTCGTCGGAGGCCTGCCGGCTCTGCGTGAACGCGAGCGCCTCGATGGCCAGCGCCTGCGTCTCGGCCTCCGCGCGCAGCGTGGCGGCCTGGCCCTCGTGGCGCGCCTTGATCGTGTCGAGGTTCTTGAGATTGGCTGCGGTCGCGTTGAGCGCCAGCTTCTGGGGCAGGAGGTAGTTCCGCGCGTACCCGTCTGACACATCCCGGACCTCGCCCCGACGGCCCAGCGTGGCCACGTCGTCCAGCAGGATGATCTTCATCGCGAACTCCCGGTCCTCACTCTGCCGTGTACGGAACGAGCGCCACCGTGCGCGCCCGCCGGATGGCGTGGGTCAGCTGACGCTGGTGCCGGGCGCAGCTCCCGGAGATGCGCCGCGGGGTGATCTTGCCCCGCTCGGACACGAAGTTCCTGAGCCGCCGGACATCCTTGTAGTCGACCGGACCCACCTTGTCGACGCAGAACTTGCAGACCTTGCGCCGCCCGAACCGGCGGCGCTTGACGGGCTTGCTTGCAGGGGGAATGGCGTGATCCTCCTAGAAGGGGACTTCCTCGTCCCCTTCACTCAGTGGTTCAACGGCGGCGGGCGCTCCGGGCGCGGCCGGGGCCTTCGTCCGGCCCATGAACTGCACGCGCTGGGCCACCACCTCGACGACGTTGCGCTTCTGACCGTCCTTCGTCTCCCAGTCGCGCGTCTGGAGCCGTCCCTCGACCATGATCGGGCTCCCCTTGTCCAGGTACTCCCCGCAGCTCTCGGCCTGCTTGCCCCACACCACGACGGTGAGAAAGCAGGTGTCCTCCCGTTTCTCGCCACTCTGCGTGGTGTAGTTGTGGTTGACCGCGAGCCGCAAGTCCGCCACCGCGGTCCCGCTCGGCGTGTAGCGGAGCTCCGGCGCACGCGTGAGGTTGCCCATGAGAAACACCCTGTTCAGGCTCGCCATCAGACGACCTCCTCGACGACCGGGGCTTCCGGCTTCGGCGCGGACCGAACCCGCTTGCGCACAGGGACGCGGGTCGTGAGGTAACGCAGCACCTGCTCGTTCAGCCTGAGCTGCCGCTCGAACTCCTTCACGACGGCCGGCGTGGCGGAGGCCTCGATGAGGGCGTACGTCCCTTCGCGTTGCTTCCGGATGTCGTAGGTCAACCGGCGTTTGCCCCAGTTCTCCGTCTTGCCGACCTGCGCGCCCAGGGCGCCGAGGTTCTCCTGCAGCCGCGCCAGCAGCGCTGCGATGTCCTCGTCCGTGGGCCGTGGATCGAAAATCACCAGGATCTCGTACGGATACAGTGGCTTCACCCCCTCACTCATGTGAACACCCGAATCTGAAAGCGATTCACGGTACCAGAGCCAGCCCCGCAAGACAAGCGCAGCACCCATGACCACCTCCACCTCCTCTGGTACAACGCCGGGCCGGAGGCGGTCAAGACGTGGACAAAAAATGACACGGCCCCTGCCGGTACCGGCAGGGGCCGTGCACTCTGCCCCGTCCTGCTCTGGGTCTAGTACATGTCCCCGTGCGGCATCGCCGGGGCGCCCGCGGCCTTCTCCTCGGGCAGGTCAGTCACGAGCGCCTCCGTGGTCAGCAGCAGCCCGGCCACCGACGCCGCGTTCTGCAGCGCCACGCGCTCGACCTTGGTCGGATCGATGATCCCCGCCTGGATCATGTCCACGAACTCCAGGCTCTCCGCGTCGAACCCCCGCGTGGCCACCTTGTCCGCCTTCACCTTCTCCACGATCACGCTGCCCTCCAGCCCCGCGTTCTCCACGATCTGGCGGATGGGCTCCTCGAGCGCGCGCCTGACGATGGTCGCGCCGACCTTCTCGTCGCCCTCGAGCTTCAGCGCGTCGATGCTGGCAGCGGCCCGAAGCAGCGCGACGCCACCGCCGGGAACGATCCCCTCTTCCACCGCCGCCCGGGTCGCGTTCAGCGCGTCCTCCACCCGGGCCTTCTTCTCCTTCATGGCGGTCTCGGTCGCGGCGCCCACCTTGATCACCGCCACGCCCCCCGCCAGCTTCGCCAGCCGCTCCTGCAGCTTCTCCTTGTCGTAGTCCGAAGTCGTGTCCTCGATCTGCGTCCGGATCTGCTTGATCCGCCCCTCGATGGTTCCCGTCTTCCCGGCGCCCTCGACGAGGGTGGTGTTATCCTTGTCCACCACGATCTTCTTCGCCTTGCCCAGGTCCTCGAGCTTGATGTTCTCGAGCTTGATCCCCAGGTCCTCGGTGATCGCCTTGCCGCCCGTCAGGATGGCGACGTCCTCCAGCATGGCCTTGCGCCGGTCGCCGAAGCCCGGAGCCTTGACCGCCGCGCAGTGCAGCGTGCCCCGCAGCTTGTTCACCACGAGGGTCGCCAGCGCCTCGCCCTCGATGTCCTCGGCGATGATGAGGAACGGCTTGCCCGAGCGGGCCACCTGCTCGAGCAGCGGCAGCATGTCCTTCATCACGCTGATCTTCTTCTCGTGGATCAGGACGAGGGCGTCTTCCAGCACGCACTCCATCCGCTCGGTGTCCGTGGCGAAATAGGGCGACAGGTAGCCCCGGTCGAACTGCATGCCCTCGACCACGTCCAGCACCGTCTCGGCGGACTTGGACTCCTCCACCGTGATCACGCCGTCCTTTCCCACCTTCTCCATCGCTTCCGCGATCAGGCTGCCGATGGTCTTGTCGTTGTTGGAGGCGATGGTGGCGACCTGGGCAATCTCCTTCTTGTCCTTGGTGGACTTGGACATCTTCTTCAGCTCGGCCACGACCGCGTCGACGGCCGCGTCGATCCCCCGCTTCAGCCCCATGGGGTTGGCCCCGGCGGTGACGTTCTTGAGCCCCTCGCGGAAGATCGCCTGGGCCAGCACCGCCGCCGTCGTCGTCCCGTCGCCGGCGATGTCCGAGGTCTTGGAGGCCACCTCCTTGATCATCTGGGCCCCCATGTCCTCGAAGTTGTCCTTGAGCTCGATCTCCTTCGCGACCGTCACCCCGTCCTTGGTGATGGTCGGGCTGCCGAACTTCTTGTCGATGACGACGTTACGCCCCTTGGGCCCCATCGTGGCCTTGACCGCCATCGTCAGGATATTGACTCCGCGGAGCAGGGCGGCCCGCCCCTCGTCGCTGAACATCACCTGCTTGGGCATCGTGACTATCCTCCTCGATTGTTCGATGGAATGGACCGGACGGACGCCGCCCGGTCGGGTTGACGGGAGATCGGTCCGCGGCTAGCCGATGATGCCGAGCACATCCTCTTCACGCATGATCAGGTACTCCTCGTCCTCGACCTTCACCTCGGAGCCGGAGTACTTGCCGAACAGGATCCGGTCGCCGGCCTTGACGTCCAGGGGGATCTTCTTGCCCTCCTCGTTCACCTTGCCGTTCCCCACGGCGATCACCTTGCCCTCCTGGGGCTTCTCCTTGGCCGTGTCGGGGATGATGATTCCCCCCTTCTTCACCTCACCCTCCTCGACGCGCTTGACAAGGATGCGATCGTGCAATGGACGAATCTTCATGGTCAACTCGCCTCCCGATGGATAAGATGTTGGACTTGGTGGCTGCCTGAGGCCACGGGATCGTTAGCACTCATCGAGTGCGACTGCTAATATACGTTCCGGTCCTGCCGAAGTCAATATGGATGTTTGTGTTGTTAATCAATATCTTAACCAGGAGAACACGATGGCCGAGACGGCACCCAGGCCGGCAATCCTGATCTCGAGGGTTCTCCCCGAGGAGTCACTTCGGCTTGCGCGGAGCCGGGCCGACGTGGACCTGCACAGCGGCGATCGGCCCCTCCCGAGGGAGGAGCTCGTGGCTCGGCTCAGGGGGCGCCCCGGGCTCGTCTGCCTCATCACCGACACCATCGACGAGCCCCTCCTGGCCGCCTGCCCGGATCTCCGCGTGGTCTCCAACGTGGCGGTGGGCTTCAACAACATCGACGTGGCCGCGGCAACCAGGCGGGGGGTGGTGGTCACCAACACCCCCGATGTGCTCACCGAGACCACAGCCGACTTCACCTGGACCCTCCTGATGGCGACAGCCAGGCGGCTCATCGAGGCCGACCGCTACGTGCGGGAGGGCAAGTTCACCCAGTGGGAGCTCATGGTCCTGCTCGGCGGCGATGTCCACGGCAAGACGCTGGGGGTCCTGGGCTTCGGCCGGATCGGCCGGGCCGTGGCCCGGCGCGCCCTCGGCTTCAACATGCGCGTCCTCTATCACGACGCCAGCCCGGCGGTGGGCGCGGTGGAGCAGGAGCTTCGCGCCTCGGCGGCGGACCTCGAGACCCTCCTGCGGGAATCGGACTTCGTCACCGTCCACACCCCGTTGCTGCCGGAGACTCACCACCTGATCAATGCCCGGACACTCACGTTGATGAAGAAGACCGCCTACCTGATCAACGCCTCGCGCGGCCCGGTCGTGGAGGAGGCGGCGCTGGCCCAGGCTCTCAAGGAAGGCTGGATCGCAGGGGCGGGGCTCGACGTCTACGAGCACGAGCCGAAGGTGCACCCGGAGCTCCTCGGCCTGCCCAACGTGGTGCTGGCGCCCCACATCGCCAGCGCCTCCCATGACACGCGCATCCAGATGGCGAACCTCGCGGTGGAGAACTGCCTGGCCGTGCTCGAGGGCAGGACGCCCCCGACACCGGTAAACCCCGAGGTGCTCACGCGCCGCTGACGATGGATCTCCTCAAGCTCTCCCGGCTGAGCAAGCGCTACGCCGCGGACGGATCGCCGGCCGTGGACGGGCTCTCCCTCGCGGTCGAGCAGGGCGAGATCCTGGCCCTGCTGGGTCCCTCCGGGTGCGGAAAGACCACGACCCTGCGCCTCATCGCGGGCTTCGAGGCTCCGGATGCCGGCACCGTGACCATCCGCGATCAGGTGGTGGCGGGTCCCGGCCGCGCCGTGCCGCCCGAGGAGCGCGGGGTCGGCATCGTCTTCCAGGACTACGCCCTCTTCCCGCACCTCACCGTCGAGGACAACGTGGGCTTCGGCCTCCATCGCCTGGATCGGGGCCCGCGGCGGGAGCGTATCGCCCAGATCCTGGAGCTGGTCGGGCTCCCTGGCTTCGGCGCACGCTACCCCCACGAGCTCTCCGGAGGACAGCAGCAGCGGGTGGCGGTGGCCCGGGCGCTCGCCCCGGCACCCGCTCTCATCCTGCTCGACGAGCCCTTCTCGAATCTCGATGCCGACCTTCGCGCGCAGATGCGGGACGAGGTCGAGACCATCCTGCGGAACACCGGCACCACCGCCATCTTCGTCACCCACGACCAGGAGGAAGCCTTCACCCTGGCTGACCGCGTGGGCGTCATGCACGCGGGGCGAATCGAGCAGCTCGCCTCCCCGGAGGACATCTACCACCACCCCGCGTCGCAGTTCGTCGCCGAGTTCGTGGGAGCCGCCGACTTCCTGCCGGGCCTGGTGACCAGCGAAGGCATCGTCACGGAGGTGGGCGTGTTCGGCAACGTGGGCGATCTCGAGCCCGGCGACCGCGTGGAGGTCATGCTCCGCCCCGACGACCTCACCTTCGTGCCTCACCGGGACGGCACCGGGGTCATCATCCGCCGCTACTTCCGCGGCTCGGAGAGCCTCTACTGCATCCGGCTCCCCTCCGGGCACCGGTTGCACTCGTCTCAGCCGTCCTCGTCCATGTTCCCGACCGGGACGCGGGTGCGGGCCGAAGCCCATGTGCTGCACGTGGTCACCTTCCCCGCCCCCCCCCGAGCCGGCGGGTGAGTCGCCCCAGGCGGTAGGTCAGGGCGTCACGCACCGCCTCGGCCGCGCCGGCCCCTCGAGCCTGGACGAGCGCCTCCGACACGACGGCGTGAGCCGAGACGAAGTCGCGGCGGCGGTGCTCGTCGATCTTCGCCATTTCCTCCCAGGGGCGCGGGTCGAACGCGTGCTGGAGCCGGACGATCTCCTCCCAGAGCGCCCGCGCCTCGGGGAAGCGCGCCCGCCGCTTCTCTCCCACCGCCAGGCGGGCCAGCAGGCGCTCGCGACCGGGGCTCTCGAGGCCGAGCGTGAGTGCCAGGCGATAGCACGCCTCGCCCCGCTCGGCATCGCGTGACTGCCAGAGCCGGCCAAGCCCGGCCAGGTCCTCTGCCGAGAGATCGGCGTCCGGAGCACGGGTCAGAGCCCCGACCACCCAGCCGGTCAGCGCCGCCAGCGAGAGAATGTCGTGGCGGTTGTGGTCGAACACACGCGGCAGCTCGCCCGGGTGCTTCCGTCTCAGATAGTCGAAGTACAACCCCGGGATCAACGCCCCCGGCACGTCGTCCTCTCGGGCAAAGCCCAGCACCCGTTGCTCCACCGTGCCCAGCCGGCAGTCCACAAATCTCCCGCTCCAGAGCCGGCGCGCGGGGGGAAGAAGGTCGAGGTGAAAGCGATCGCCCGGCCACCGGCGCCGCCCGAGCACGAAGCGCGTCTCGAGCAGCGGCAGATCGAAGCCCGCGCCGTTGTAGGTGACGAAGCCCTCGAAGTCGCGGAACAGCCCCTCCAGTGCGGCCAGGAGGGCCGGCTCCTCGTCGAGGTCGCGCATGAAGTACTGGCGCACCTCGAACTCCGCGCCGTCCACGAACCCCGCCCCAACCAGAAACGCGTACGTCCCGGTGCCGCCCGCGAGCCCCGTCGTTTCCGTGTCCAGGTAGAGCAGGCGCTCGGGATCGGGAGGCGGAAACCCATCGCGCGCCAGGAGCGCGAGGCACTCCGGATCCGCCAGGCGCAGAACGGCCAGCGACTGGTCCCCGTGAACATGAGCCAGCGGGAACCTCCGGCGCACCACCAGCAGGGGGCCGCGCTCCGTCCCCTCGACGGCGCCCCCCACGGCCTCCTCGATGGAGGTGCCGCGGCGGCCGGGGCGCGGGGCGCGGGCCCTGTCCTCGATGCGGCGGATGATGTCGCGAAGCTCGGCGGGAATGGCCACGGCTGTCGCGGGGCGGGGCTCAGGCCGGCTTCACGATCTCGGACAGGAGGGCTCGGGCCGCGGACTTCGCAACCCGGCCCACCTCGTTCACCGGGCCCACACAGGAGGGGCACCCGCTCCGGCATGGGCAGGCCTCCAGCAACGCGAGGCCGTGCCCCAGGATCTCGGGGAGCACCTCGAAGATGCGCTCGGCGAGCCCCACGCCGCCGGGCTGGCTGTCGTAGAGGTAGATCGTCGGCGTGAACTCGTCGGCGTGAAGCAGGCGGGCCCGCGTGGACTCCCGCGTGGCCACCACACCGGTCTCGGCCGGCCTGCCGTCGCCGAGCCACGCGCCCACGTCCCTCACGTCGCACAGGAGGAAGATCGGGGCGAGGTGGTGGACCACGTAGGTGAGCGCGCGGAGTCCGTCCACCAGCTCCTCGCGGCTCGGCGAGATGCGGGCGAGCACGGCCGGATCGAAACTGAGCCAGACCCCGGTGGTCTGCATCTCCTGCTGCGGCAGCTCCACGTCCCCCGACCCCACGTTCTCGAGCGTGCCCATCTTGATCTTCTTGAAGCCCACGACCTTCTCGGCCACGAGGACCTCGCCCTGCTCCGCGGCGAGCCCGCGGCTGTCCCGGCGGGCGAAGCGCTGGAGGATCCACACCCCCTTGGCGCTGATGGCGTCCGTGAAGTAGTCGACGACGACGCGCTTCACGTAGGCCACCTTCTCCTCGTCCTCGCGGTAGTGGAGCTCCTGCACCTCGAAGGGCTCGCTCTCCACCATGTAGATCGCCTTCGGGTAGATCATGGAGAAGGCGCTCTTCCAGTCCACCTCGGCGATGATCTGGCGTCGCTTCGTCTGCGTCGCGTCCCGCGCGGTGGTATCGATCACGAGGAAGTTGTCCGAGGTCACCGTCCGGAGCGAGATGTGGTCGGCCGGGTACGTCTCCGAGGTCCAGTGGTACCGATCGCCGGCACGGTGCAGGAGCCCGGCTTCCTCCAGTGCGGCGAGATGGGCCGAGACGTCCCCGCCGAAGGGTTCCCCCGCCTCGAAGGGCAGCTCGAAGGCCCCACACTTCAGGTGATTGACCAGGACGAACGGGTTCTCGGGATTGATCCGGGCGTGCTCGGGCGAGGCTCCGAACAGGTAGTCCGGATGCGCGACCAGGTACTGGTCCATGGGCGCGCTCGTGGCCACCAGGATCGCGGCCGACCGGCCGCTCCGCCGCCCCGCGCGCCCGGCCTGCTGCCACAGCGAGGCGATGGTGCCGGGGAAGCCCGCCAGCACGGCGACGTCCAGATGCCCGATGTCGATGCCGAGCTCGAGCGCACTCGTGGCCACGACGCCCAGCACCTCGCCCGCCCGCAGCCCCTGCTCCACTTCCCGCCGCCGCAGCGGGAGGTACCCACCGCGGTAGCCGCGCACGATCCCCGAGTCCCCCGTCTTGTCCTGTACCATCGTCTTGACGGTGGCGAGCACCACCTCGGTGGACAGCCGGCTCTGGCAGAAGACAATGGTGGCGATCTTCTTCTTCAGGAAGCGCGAGGCGAGCGTGGCGGCCTCGCCCAGGTAGGGCGCGCGGATCCCCAGCTCGGGGTTCACCACCGGCGGGTTGTAGCAGATGAAGGTCTTGTCGCCCGTCGGCGCGCCACTCTCGCTGACCTCGGCCACCGGCTCACCCGTCAGGCGCTCGGCCAGCTCACGCGGGTTCGCGATGGTGGCGGAGGCCATGATGAACTGCGGCGCGGAGCCATAGTGGCGGCAGATGCGCTGGAGCCGGCGCAGCACGTTGGCCAGGTGGCTGCCGAACACGCCGCGGTAGGCGTGCAGCTCGTCGATGACGACGTAGCGGAGGTTCTGGAAGAGGTTCAGCCACTTGGTGTGGTGAGGCAGGATCCCGGAGTGCAGCATGTCCGGGTTGGTGAGCACCAGGTTGGCGCGCCCACGCACGGCCCGCCGGGCATCCTGCGGCGTGTCGCCGTCGTAGGTGAACATGCGCATGTCGGGCAGCGTCCTGGCGAGCTCCGTCAGCTCCGCCAGCTGGTCCTGGGCCAGGGCCTTGGTGGGGAAGAGGTAGAGGACGCGCGCCTCTGGCTGCTGGACCAGGCTCTGGAGCACCGGCAGGTTGTAGCAGAGCGTTTTCCCCGACGCCGTGGGCGTCACGACGACCACGTGCTCGCCCTTCGCCACGATCTCGAACGCCCGGGCCTGGTGTGAGTAGAGCTGCGTGACGCCACGGCTGCGGAGCGCTTCCACGAGCCTGGGGTCCAGGGACGATGGGAAGGGCGCGAAGACGGCCGGCCGGGCATCGAAGTGCCGGGTCGCGGTGATCAAGGGGCCCGTCTCGAGCGAGGTGAGCAGCGCATCGAGCAGGTCCTGGAGCGACATGGCTCATCCTATGTTTAGCGGTCAGAGGTTGTCAACTTTCGCGCCGCCGTGCGCGATCCTGATGGTATGGCTGGTGCTGTGAGGGAGAGACCCCGCGCCGTGCGTCTGCTCGCGCCACTGTGCTGGACCGCGCTGATCGCCTGGTTCTCGAGCGACGCGTGGAGCGCCACGGTCACCCGGTCCGCCGCGCTGCCGTGGGTGGCGGCTCTGCTCCCCTGGATGACTCCGGACACCTTCGAGGCCCTCCACGGGCTGATCCGGAAGGCCGCCCACGTCACCGAGTACGGGCTCCTCGCCTTCCTCTGGGCATGGGCCCTGGGAGGCTGGCGCCGCGCGCTTGTCCTGTCGGTCCTCACGGCCTTCCTCGACGAGGCCCACCAGGCGACCACGGCGGACCGGGAAGGCAGCGCCGCGGACTTCGCGCTCGACTCCTCGAGCGCAGCCGCCATGCTCTGGCTCGTCCACCGGGGACTCGGACCGGCGCTCGACACGCTGGCGTGGGTGCTCCTGTGGATCGCCGCGGCGGGCGGCACCGCACTTCTGAGCCTCAACCTGATGGCGGGGGCGCCGAGCGGCTGGCTGTGGCTCTCCGTGCCGGCCGCCTGGATCGCGCTGACCCTCTTCCCCAGGACAACCCGGCGACGGTAGGCGGCGCGTATTCGCGAGCGCCGGCGTCCGACCGGCCTCATCCGCCGGCCTGGAGCCTGCGCAACGCCGCGCGCGTCATCGGCCCCGGCGCGATCCTCCTCGGGATCTCGCTCGGCTCCGGCGAGTGGCTCACACTGTCCCGCCGAGAGCGGACACGCTCGAGGCTCGAGGGAGGGGGGCCACCCGTCGAGCATATGGGCGTCGACGTCCAGAAGGAGGGATCAGGGCTCCTTCCCGGGAACGAGGAGCGGCCGAAACGCTCCGGCCCGGCTCGGAGCAAGCGCTATTGTTCGCACCACATCATAGCCACTCTCATTCAGGAGGGCCTGCAGGAGCTGCTTCGTGCCGCGCCGGAAGAACGAGGAGGCGGACATCACCACGAATCCCCTCGTCAGCGCCGAGGGCGCGCGCCCCTCGCCCGGACTACCGGAGCGCGAGCTGCGGCGGGAGGGCGGCGAGCGCTCGCATGAAGCGGCGCGTGTAGCCGACGACGTCCCGATCGAGCGTGCCCTCGGCGCGGCCCTTCTCCGTCTTGACGCTCACCACGAAGGGCCCGTCCTCGGCGAAGATGCGATCGTAGGCGTGGCAGAGATCGCCCTCCGTCCGCACCTCCAGCGCCTTCTCCACGCCGGCGCCGCGCGCCATGCCGGCCAGACTCGACCGGACCGCCGTGGCCGTCGGCTGACCGCCCGTCGTCTGATGGACCTCGTTGTCCCAGATCACCAGGGCGTAGTTCCTGGGGGCCGTCGTGGCGATGGTGCACAGCGATCCGAGGTTCATGAGGAGCGAGCCGTCGCCGTCGAGGCAGATGACCCGCACGTCGGGCCGCGCCAGCGCGATGCCGAGTCCGATCGACGAGCACTGCCCCATGGCGCCAAAGGTGTAGCAATTGAGCGGACGGTCGGCCAGACGCTGGAGATCGAGCGTCGCCTGGCCGAGGTTCGAGACGACGACCTCGTTGGTGAGGCGCTCGGACAGGCGTCTCGTCGCCGTCGCCCGGCTCACGGACCCGCTCATCCCAGCTTCCCTCCCGTCAGCTCCGCCGGCAGGATGAAGGCCACCGGGAGCGACCGCGTGTAGCCCAGCTTGATCAGGCCGTCGGCCTGCGCCTCGAGATCGGGGATCGAGCGCGGCACGATGTGGCGGATGTCGAGGGCGTCGAGGATCCGCTCCGCCGCCTGCCCGACCGGGACCTGGGCCGGGTTGAATTCGCCAAGATCCCCTCGATGGCTCATGACCAGCACCACCGGGATCTGGCTGGCCACGTTCAGGGAGCCGAGTGTGTTCACGCAGTTCCCGAGCCCGCTGTTCTGCATGAGGAGGGCACCCCGCTGGCCGGCCATGAAGGCGCCCGAGAGGAGGCCGAGCCCCTCCTCCTCACGGCACACCGTGACCACCCGGCACTCCGAATCGCCCCAGAGGGGCTCGAGCACCTGGCTCACGATGGAGTCGGGGAGCGTCGCGAACAGCCGGATCCCGTTCCGGCGCAGCACATCCGCCATGTGTTTCGACCAGCTCGCGTCTGCCATCGGTGCCCCCCTCCTCTCCCCGGGCACCTTAGCCGCGGCCGCGGTGGACGTCAAGGGGCGTCCCCGGCGTGTCGCGCGCCATCACGCAGGCGCAGGGCAAGACCATCCGCTCCGTCGGCGTGGCACCCGCCTCCAGCCCGATCATCGGCCAGACGCTCACGGCCGAGCCGGCTCGAAGGGATACATCGGCTTGGGGCGGTACTTGCAGGTGAAGAGCTGGAGATCCGAGCTGGTGACCCCATCACCGCCGCACATCACGATGTGGCTGGCGATCGGCTCGAAACCGGCGCGGAAGTGCTGTCGCGACTTGATCAGCACGTACTTCTTCCGATATGCTCGCGATCAAGAACGGCAGCGACGTCACGACGTGTCGTCGATGTCACGCTGTCCCAGTTGTCCAAGAGGAGGGGAACCTCATGGGGACGCCGGAGCTCGATCCAGCCCAGCCGCTGATGATGCAGGGATGCCACTCCGCTGCGCCCCGGACGGTCTGCGTGCCGGCGGTGGGCCTGGCGTCTCGAGCGGCAACGGAGCTGCTCCACGCGAGCCAGCCATGAAGCTCTGCCAGTTCCACGTGCCCGGGAAGGGCACCCGTGTCGGCGTCGTCGAAGGCGACGACGTCCTGGACATCACGTCGCCGAAGGCCGGGGCCGGGTCGGTCCTCGCTCTCATCGAGAGCTGTGGCACGGCCGCAGGCATCGAGAGGCGCGCGCGGGAGATCGCGCGGCGCGCCCGGACACGCATCCCCTGGGGCGAGCTCGACCGCCCGCCGTCCCCGCGCCGCGCGCACCTGCTCGCGCCGCTCCATCCGCCGGAGGTGTGGGGCGCCGGCATCACGTACCGGCGCAGCATGCAGTACTACGAGGCGCACACCGGCGAGCACGGCAGGACGAAGGGCATCTACGACTACGTGTACGAATCGGAGCGTCCTGAGCTGTTCTTCAAGGCGACCGCCTCGCGCACCGTGGGCCCGAATGCCCCGATCGGCGTCCGCGCGGACTCCCGGCTCACGGCGGTCGAGGCGGAGCTGGCCGTGGTGGTGGCGCGCGACGGCCGGATCGTCGGCTACGCCGCCGCCAACGACGTCTCCGCCTGGGACATCGAGCGCGAGAACCCGCTCTTCCTGCCGCAATCCAAGGTCTTTGGCGGCTGCTTTGCTTTCGGGCCGGTGCTCGCAACGCCGAGCGAGGTCGGCGACGCCCACGGCCTGGATCTCACCTGCCGTATCTTCCGCCACGGGAGGCTGTCGTTCGAGGGACGGGTCAACACGCGGGAGATGAAGCGGCGGTGCGACGACCTCGTCGGCTGGCTCCGCCGCCACAACCCCGTGCCGCCGGGCACGGTGCTCTCGACGGGCACCGGCATCCTGGTCCCCGACGAGCACGCCCTCGATGAGGGCGATGTCGTCGAGATCGATCTGGAGCGGATCGGCAGGCTCAGGAATCCGGTGAGGCGGCTCCGGTAGCGCGCGAAGTCATGCCCCGCTTCCGCCGAGCTGGCGAGGGGCCGAGCTCAACAACGCGGCGTCCGAGGCGCTGCTCTTCATGCACCCCGGGGACGCCGCGGCGCAGCGCCTCAAGCTGGACGACCTCGCCTGGGTTGAGTCCCGGCGCGGCAAGGTGAAGGCGCGACGGCTCAGCCGACGGGTTCTCCCTCGCTCTGCTCGAGGGCGGCGAGTTGCGCGCGGAGCCGGATGGTGAGCGCGCCCGGGCACGGGATCGGGCGCCCGTCGACCTCGGCCACCGGGTGCACCCGGCTGAAGGACGAGGTGACGAAGGCCTCGTCGGCCGTGTAGAGGTCGTAGAGCCGCGCTACATCGCGCACCAGCCGTCGTCGACGATGAGGTCGACCCCGTGGATCGCCCGGGCGTCCTCGGAGGCGAGGAAGACGGCAGCGCCGGCCACCTCGTCGGTCGAGAGATACGCCCGGCCCGTGGGGGTATAGCTCTGCATGAGCCGGACGAACTCGGGGTCGCGCTGCAGGTGCTCGTTGAGCGGCGTCGCGGTGTTGCCCGGCGAGATGCTGTTCACGTTGATGCCCGACTTCGCCAGCTCGGCGCAGAGCGCCTTGCTCATCATCCAGACCCCGGCCTTGCTCGCGCAGTAGGGGACGGAGTTCGGGAAGGCATGCGTGGCCGCGATCGACGCCATGAAGACGATCTTCCCGGAGCGCTTCGCCTTCATGAGGGGGATCACCGCCTGGGCCATGAGGAACGCGCCCTTGAGGTTGGTGTCGACGGTCAGGTCCCAGTCCTCCTCCGTGTACTCCTCCACCGCCTTGTTGATCATGATGCCGGCGTTGGAGACGAGGATGTCGACGGTGCCCCAGGCGCCCGTGACATCCTCGACGAGCTTCCGGACCTGCTCGCGCCGGGACACGTCGCACTGGAACGCCCTGGCGGTCCCGCCGGCCTCCCGGATCGTCCGGGCCACCGACTGGCCGAGCGCAGGCTTGCGGGCGTTGACCACGGCGACCTTCGCCCCCTCGCGGGCGTAGGCGCGGCAGATGGCCTCGCCGATGCCCTGGGAGCCCCCGGTGACAATGGCGACCTTGTCCTTGAGCGTCATGGGTCGATGTCCTCCCCTCCGGTGCCTGTCACGCCGTCGCGGCGGCGGCGAGGGCGGCGCGCCGGGCCGCCGTCGCCTGCATGTCCGCGTCGCCGTCGTCGGCGAAGACCACGCCATACACCTCCTGGGCACGCTGCCTCGTGATCCACCCCTCCTCGACGTCCTCCTTCACCTTGTGGACGGGCCGCTCGTGGGGCGGGCCATAGCCGCCGCCGCCCGCACAGTAGCTCGCCACCGTCTCGCCGGGGCGGAGCTGGATGGCGGCGATGCCCGGCAGCTCCTTGAGCTCGCCGTCGGCGCCTCGCAGGTAGTTCCGGATGGGCGCGCCCGGCAGCCCTCCGCGGGTGCCGCTGGCGCTGTTCCTGAGGCCGTCGGCCGTGTACACCACATCCAGGCTCGCGCCGGCCACGGGCCCGTACTCGCAGTACCCCGCCGGCGCCCCGACCATCCGGCCGGCCCCTTCCGTGTCCTGGACCAGCCGCCGCTCCTTGACCACGAGGGGGAAGTGCAGCTCGTCCAGCTCGACGCTGTCGATGAAGCACATGCCCGAGTTGCCGGCGTGACAGATGGTGAGCCAGGCGTCGGCCGCGGCGGCGCCTGCCCCGCCGGTGTCCAGCAGGAAGATCTGGTTGACGAAGGGCTCGTTGCCGTGCCGGGGATCCCGGCCCGAGATGACGGCCAGGGAAGCGCCCATGATGGGGCCGCACTCGCCGAGCCCCAGCCCGTCGTGGATCTTCGAGAAGGCGACCTGGACGGGGTTGGTGACCCGGTCCGCCAGGTTCGTCGTGGCCACCGACATGCTGGTGGGGTGGCGGCCGCCGCCAGCCACCGAGCCCTCGCGGATGTGCACCCGGATCCGGCGGAAGCTGCCGGCGTTGGTGGGAACCGACTCCGGGATGCTGTTGAAGATCCCGATCATGGCCGCGGTGCGGGCGCAGGCCTCGCTGAGGTTCAGGCCGCACGGCATGGCATCCGGGTTGTCGCGCAGATCCACCTCGATGAGCGCGTTGTCGCTGTCGATCTTCACGCCCACGGTGATCGTGATGCCGTCCGGCGGCGTCCCGCGCACCGGGTCGTGGGTGCTGGTGGCCCGGGCCTCGCCGCTCGGCATGCGCCGGATGGCGGCGATCATCCGCTGCTCGCTGTAGTCGAACCAGGCCCGCGTGAAGGCGTGCAGCGTCTCCCAGCCGAACTCCTCGGCCATGGCCAGCACCTCGCGCTCCCCGATGCGGGCGGCGCCGACCATGGCGAGGTAATCGCCGCGCCACTGCCCGGGCACGCGGATGCGCATCTGGCAGAGGCGGACGATGTCCAGGATGTCCTCGTAGTCCTGCTGGACCTTGACGCAGGGGAAGATGAGCGCCCCCTCCTCGTACACGTCCCTGGCTTCGGCCATGTACGTCGTCGGGAGCGCATTGCCGATGTCCGCCTGGTGCGCCTTGACCCACACCGTGAAGTGATGGGTGCCCCGCTCGTCGATCACCGGCACCAGGATGGTGTGGTCGGCCGGGTGCGAGCCGCCGTGGTAGGGCGAGTTGTGCAGGAAGGCGTCGCCCCGCCGGAGGACGGGATGGAGGTCGATCATGGAACGGGCCATGAGGTCCGCGCCGCTCAGCACGTGGATGGGCAGGGTCTCGGCCCCGGTGAGGAGCTCGCAGTCCCGGGTGACGATGCTGGTGGAGAAGTCCTTGGCGAGGTTGAGGACCCCGGACCGTCCGGTGCGCAGGAGCGTGTTCGCCATCTTGGTGGTGATGGAGTCGAAGCGCTTGCTCAGCACGGCCAGCGTCACCGGGTCCAGCGCGCGCGGTGGACGCGCCCTGGCCCCGGCCTTTCGCCGCACCGTCCGCGTCTTCCTCGAGCGTCGCATCCCGGCCTCCTCTCTCACGGTTGAACAGCCCCCGACCAGGCATGCCGGCGCGTCGCCGGCCCCATCCTCCCGGTCATGTCAGGGTGTGATCACCAGCGTGCCGCTGCGTTTCCGCAACACCTGGGCGCCAGGGTCGATGACCACCGTCGTGAACGGGGACTCGATGATGGCCGGGCCCTTGAGGGGCCGGTCGGGCCGGAGGGCATCGAACAGCTCGATCCGCGCCTCCACCAGCCCCGTGTCGCCGAAATAGGCCTTCCGGGACGACGGCAGCTTCACCCGGTATCCCTTTTCCCGGGCGAGCCGGCCGAGGCCCCTGCCGCGGAGCCGGCAGCGCACCGTGGCCCGCCACCCCACGAACTCCACCGCCGAGCCGGGGTCCCCGAAGCCGAAGATCTCCTCGTGGGCGCGATGGAAGGCCTCGCGAACCCCGGCCACCTGGTCGCCGCCCTCGAAGCGATGGAAGGGGATCGGCACGTCGATCTCCCAGATCTGATGCCGGTAGCGAGCCTCGGCGACGACGTCGATCGAGTGCTCCGCCGCCCCTGTCCCCGGGCCCTCCAGGAAGCTCCGGCACCGGGCGAGGAGCCCCGCGAGCGTCCTGTTGACCCCGGCGACATCGAAGTTGTCGGTGACGGTGTAGTGCAGCGCGCGATAGCCGGCGTGGAGATCCGACATGATGGCCCCGGCCGCCGAGAGCGCCGCCCCGAGCTCCGGGATGATGACCTTCGTGCACCCGAGCCGCCGGGCGATGGCCACCGAGTTGAGGCCCGCGGCGCCGCCACCCCCGACCAGGACGGCGCCGCGCGGGTCGATCCCCTGGTTGATCGTGATCTCCTCGATGGCCCCGACCATGTTCTCCGTCGCCACGCTCACGATGGCCGCCGCGGCCTCGTGGAGCCCGAGGCCCAGCGGCACACCCACGTCCCGGCGGACGGCGTCCTCGGCGAGTGCCACGTCGAGCTTCATGGCGCCGCCGAGGAAATAGGCCGGGTCGACGTAGCCCAGCACCAGCGCCGCATCCGTCACGGTGGGCCGGGCGCCACCCTTGGCGTACGAGGCCGGCCCCGGCACGGCGCTCGCGCTCATGGGCCCCACCTGGAGCAGGCCGCCCTCGTCTACCCACGCGATGCTCCCGCCGCCGGCCCCGATGCTCCGGACATCCACGGAGGGGAAGCCCAGGATATGCCCCCGGTAGCGCTGCCCGAGCCACGTCTCCGGCGTCATGGGGATCGAGCCCCGGCGCACCAGGCTGACGTCATACGTCGTGCCTCCGGTGTCGGCGACGATGGCCGTGTCGGCCCTGACGTCGAGGCGGGCGAAGTGGCGGCCGGCGATGGGTGCCATGGACGGGCCCGAGCCGACGGCATGGATCGGAGCCTGCGTCAGGTCCTCCGCGTCCATCACCCCGCCCTGGGAGGTGAGCATCAACAGACGGCCCCGGAAGCCGGCCTCGCGCAGCCGCCGGGACAGGCCGCCGAGGTAGCGCGACATGAGCGGCTTCAGCGAGGCGTCGATGGAGGTGGAGGAGGCCCGCCGGTACTCTCTCAGAATCGGGTTGAGCACATGCGAGAGCGTGTGCGGGACCTCCGGGAGATGCTCGGCGAGGAGCTGGCCCACGCGGTCCTCGTGCAGCGGGTTCACGGTGGACCAGAGGAGGCAGACGCCCACCGCCTCGACCCGGCGTTCCCGCAGGCGCCCGAACACCTCCAGCACGGCCGTCTCGTCGAGGGGCTCGAGGATGGCGCCGTCCGCGGCGATCCGCCCGGGGATCTCGAAGGTCAGGGAGCGCGGGACGTACGGACGGGGGAAAGGCACGCGGAAGTTGAAGGGCTCGATCCGCCCCCCCTCTCTCAGCACGAGCATGTCCGGATGGCCCTTCGTGGTCAGGAGAGCCGTCCTGGCCGTGGTCCCCGTGACGATGGCGTTGGTGGCATGGGTTGTCCCGTGGATGAACAGCTCCCCCCGCCCGAGCAGCGCCTCGGGAGCCTCGCCGAAGCTCTGCGCCGCCGTTCGGACGCCATCGAGGATCCCGCGAACCGGATCGTCGGGAGTCGTGGGCGCCTTGAACATGTGCAGGATGCCCTTGTCATCCTCCAGCACGAGGTCCGTGAATGTCCCGCCGGTATCCACCGCGAAGCGCATGGGCTTTCCCCTCCCCATCCTTTCCCGGCCACGGGCGCGCCGCGAAGCGCTTCGGCGTCCCGTGCCCGCCGCCGCCGTGCCCGGGCGTACGCTGGAGGACGATCGGCTGCGCCACGGCCGCCAGCGCCACGCCCGCGATCCTCGTCCCGCGCCGGCCGGGGCGCGCAGGCTTCGCTACTTGCCGTCCTTCAGCGACAGCCAGGCGCCGATGATCTGCTCCGAGGACAGCGCCTGGAAGGTCACCCGCTTGTTCACTCCGTAGAGGTCCATCTGCTGGTACAGCGGCAGCACGGCGCCGTCGTCCAGCATCAGCCGCTGGGCCCGCGCGTAGATCTCCTGGCGCCGCTTCGGGTCCACGGTGGTCTGCGCCTCGTCCATCATCCCGTCGAAGTCCGGATTGTGGTGGTTCGCCAGGGGGTTGCCGGAGCGGAACAGCGGGGTGAGCGTGCCGTCGGCGTCCCAGGTGGTGTTCCCCCAGCCGATGAGGTACATGGGGGTCGCCTTGTGGATGTAGACCATCTGGTTCAGATAGGTCGTCCACTCGAAGGTGCGCACGCGGGTGCGGATGCCGGCCCTGGTCAGCTGGCCCCCCACGGCCTCGGCGACTTCCTTGTCCTTGAGGTAGCGCCCGTCGGGCGAGTTCAGCGTGAGGTCGATGCCGTTGGGGAAGCCGGCCTCGGTGAGGAGCTTCTTCACCCGGTCGGGGTCCTGCTTGACGGGGGCGAGCGTCCTGTCGAAGCCGAAGTGCTTGCTCGTGAGCGGCGTGGCCGTGCGGATCGCCTGCCCCTCGAGCACGGTCTTGATGATCTCATCCGGGTTGGCGGCCGCGATGATCGCCTGGCGCACCCGCTTGTCCTTGGTGGGACCGTCCACCGGCCCCACCAGCTTGTTGGCGGTGTCGAACTGGGAGGTGTAGATCGGGATGAAGAGGGTCCGCACGCTGGGCGCCTTGGAGATGTAGAGCTTGGGGTGCTTGTCGATAATCGGCACGAGGTGCGGCGGGATGTTGACGGCGATGTCCACCTCCCCGCCCTGGAGCGCGGCCACGCGCACGGCGTGCTCGGGGATCGGTCGGTAGACGATGGTCTTCACCTTGGGCGCCCCGCCCCACCACTGCTCGTTGGCCTCGAGCACGAGCTGATCGTCCTTCGCCCAGCGGACGAACTTGTATGGCCCCGTGCCGACCGGATTCCGGTCCGCGAAGGTCTTGTCCTTCCCCGCGAAGTGCTTGGGCGCCATGACGGCGCCGCGGAGTGCCAGCTGGTTCTCCATCGTGGGGAACGGCTTGCTGGTGATGATGCGCACCGTGAACTTGTCCACCACGTCCACGGAGGCGACCAGCCGGAAGTTGCCGGCCTGGCGGTTGCCGAGCTTGGGATCGCGCAGGCGGTCCATGCTGAACTTCACCGCGTCGGCGTCGAGCTCCTCGCCGTTGTGGAACTTGACGCCCTTGCGGAGCTTGAACTCCCACGTGGTGGGGGTGACGAGCTTCCACGATTCGGCGAGCCACGGGATGATCCTGAGGTCCTTGTCCCGGAAGAGCAGCGTGTCGTAGATGTTCAGCAGCACGTTGTAGGCGGGCGTTTCCTCGTGCCACTGCGGGTCGAGCGTCGTCGGGTCCACGCCCTGGGCGATGACGACCTTGCCTTCGGGCGCCGCCAGCGCGGGCGCCGTCCACACGAGGCCCAGCACCGCGCCCGCCAGGGCCGCGCCAAGCCAGAACACACCGAGTCGCGTCATGAGTGGATCTCCTTTCGTAGAGCCCGTCCGCGCAGGAAGACCATGCGCACGTCCGCGAGCGCCTCGACGCGCTCCGCGGGGTTGCCGGCCACCGCGATGAGGTCCGCGGTGTAGCCGGGAGCGATCCGGCCGATCTCCGATCCCAGGCCGAGCGCCTCCGCCGCCACCGACGTGGCGGAGTGGAGGGCCTGGAGCGGCGTCATGCCGCACTTCACCATCAGCACGAGCTCGGGCACGAGGCTGCCGTGAGGGTTGAGCGGGGTGCCGGCGTCGCTGCCGGCCGCGATCGCCACCCCGTTTCTGAGCGCCAGCTGGAAACTCTCCATCCCCCTCCTAGACGTTCAGCCGCGGGTCCAGCGTGTCGCGGAGCCCGTCGCCGAAGAGGTTGATGCCAAGCACGGTCACGAGGATGGCCAGGCCCGGGAAGGTCGCGAGCCACCACGCCGTCGAGAGGTAGACGCGCCCGTCGGCGAGCATGCCGCCCCAGGTCGGCGTCGGAGGCTGGACGCCGAGGCCGAGGAACGACAGCGCCGATTCGATCACGATGACCCGCGCCATGTCCAGCGTCGCCACCACGAGCCAGGGGGTGAAGGCATTGGGCAGCACGTGACGGACCAGGATGCGCCCGTCGCGGCTGCCCAGCGCGATGGCCGCCTGGACGAACTCGCGCTCCCGGATCGAGAGCACCTCGCCTCGGACGACGCGCGCATACACGACCCAGGAGGAGACGCCGATGACGATGATGATGTTCTGGAGGCTGGGGCCGAGCACGCCGATCACCGCGATGGCCAGCAGGATGAAGGGGAAGGCGAGCTGGATGTCCGCCAGCCGCATGAAGAAGTCGTCCACGCGCCCCCCGAAGTAGCCCGACACGAGCCCGATGGCCATGCCGAGGGTCCCCGAGATGAGCACGGCCGCCAGCCCGACCAGCAGCGCGATGCGCGAGCCGTGGATGATCCGCGACAGGATATCGCGCCCCAGGTGATCGGTGCCGAGCGGGTGCATGCGCCCCTGGGCGTCCTGCCAGCCGGGCTCCCTGAGCCGCTCGCCGATGTCCTGCGCCAGCGGATCGAAGGGGGCAATCAGCGGCGCGAAGGCCGCGGCGAGGAGCACGATCCCCACCACCACGAAGCCGAAGAGCGCCGTGCGCCGCCGCGCGAGGCGGGTGAGGAGCATCACCCACTCGCGCGCCGCCGGGGAGCGGGCGGGCGCCAGGGCGAGGGACTCGGTGGCGGCGGGCGTCATTTGGGACGCTTGAATGTGGATGACATCGGGTCGCGGTTGGGCCTCTTCGCCCCTGTGGGGCTCATCGGGGGACGCTTGAATGTGGATGACATCGGGTCGCGGTTGGGCCTCTTCGCCCCTGTGGGGCTCATCAGTGGAAGCGGATCCGGGGGTCGAGGTAGGTGTAGACGATGTCCACAAGGAAGTTGACGACCACGAACGTGCTGGCGAGCAGGAAGACCGCGGCCTGGACCACGGGGTAGTCCCGGTTGAAGATCGCCTGCACGGACAGCCGGCCCACACCGGGCCACGCGAAGATGGTCTCGGTGATGACGGACCCGCCCAGGAGTGTGCCGAGCTCGATCCCCACGATGGTGACGATGGGGATCGAGGCGTTCCGCAGCGCATGCTTCCACACGACGGGGGGCTCGCCCACGCCCTTGGCGCGAGCCGTGCGGATGTAGTCCTGCCCGAGCACTTCCAGCATCCCCGAGCGCGTGAGCCGCGTGATGCGCGCCGTGGTGAAGAGCCCGAGGGTGATGGCCGGCAGGACCAGGTGCTCGAGATCCCCGCGGCCCGACGAGGGGAGCCACCCGAGCCGCACCGAGAACACCAGGATCAGCATGATGCCGAGCCAGAAGGTGGGCATGGCCTGGCCCAGGAGCGCCACGACGGTGGAGACGTAGTCGATGGCGGTGTTGCGGCGGACCGCTGACACGATACCGGCCGGAATGGCCAGGCTCAGGGCTAGCGCCAGGCCGGCCCCCGCCAGCTCGAAGGTCGCGGGCAGCCGCTCCACCACGAGCGCCATGGCCGGCTCGCCGTGGCGCAGCGACTCGCCGAAGTTGCCGCGCACCGCGCCCTTGAGGAAACGCAGATACTGCACCGCCACGGGATCGTTGAACCCCATGGACTCGCGGAACTTCGCGATGTCCTCCGCAGTGGCATCGGGCGGGAGCAGCAGCAGCGCGGGATCGCCCGTGAGGTAGAGGATGAGGAACACCACGACCGACACGCCGAACAGCACCAGGATGGACTGCAGCAGCCGCCGGACCAGATACGCGTTCATCGAGCGGCCACGGGTCCCTCAGGCCCCTCGGGACAGGCGCGCGATCACCTCGATGTGCGACGTGTGCGGGAACATGTCGACGGGCTGGACCCACTCGAGACGGTAGCCCGCCCGCACGAGCTCGGCGACGTCGCGGGCCAGCGTGGCCGGATTGCAGGACACGTACACGAGGCGCGACGGGCGCAGAGTCACCAGTGCGTGGAGCGCCTTGGGGTGGAAGCCCGCCCGCGGGGGATCCGCCACCACGACCTCCGCCGCGACGCCCTTGGCAAGAAGGGACGGCAGCGCGAACCGGACCTCGCCCGCGAGGAAGGTGCAGTTGGCGATCCCGTTGGCCGCCGCGTTGCGCACGGCATCCGCCACGGCTGCCGGCGCCACCTCGATCCCGTAGACCCAGCGGCAGCGCCGCGCCAGGAGCAGGCTGATGGCGCCCGTCCCCGAGTAGAGGTCCACCACGGTCTCGGGGCCCTCCAGGCAGGCGGACTCCAGCACGAGCTCGAAGAGCCGCTCGGCCTGCGCCGTGTTCGTCTGGAAGAACGATCCCGGGGACACCTGGAACGTCAGCCCCCCGAGGGACTCCCGGATGTGGTCGCGGCCAGCCAGGAGATGCTCCTCCACGCCGATGGCCACGCTGGCCTTCTTCGGGTTCACGGTCATCACGACGCTGGCCGTCTCGGGCACGCGCGCCTGGAGTCGCCCGGCCAGCGGCTCGAGCTCGGACACGGCCGGGGCTGCGGTGACCACGTTGACCATCGCCTCGCTGGTGCGCGTGCCCTCGCGGAGCATGAGGAAGCGGAGCAGGCCCTCGCCGCTCTCCTGGTCGTACCCCGAGAACCCGCGCTCGATGAAGAACCGCCGGGCTTCCACGAGGAGCGTGTTCATGCGGTCGGACTGGAGCAGGCACCGCTCGATGTCGAGCACCGAGTCGTAGCGGTCCGCCTCGTGCAGCCCGATGATTACCATGGGGGACGGTTGACTGTCGATGACATCGCGTCGCGGTTGGGCCTCTTCGCCCCTGTGGGGCTCATCGGGACGGGCACCCGGGCTGTCGCCCGCCCGTCCCTGCCTCGCCGCCTCGCCCGAGGACGCGTCGCCCGGGCTGTCGCCCGCCCGCGCCCCCGCCGTCGCATCGCCCGAGGACGCGTCACCCGCCCGTCCCGCCGTCGTCGCATGCGGCGAGGGGCGGTAGACTGCGCGGGCCACGGTGAACTCCATCTTGTTGCGGTAGCCGTAGGGATCCGGGGCCCCGATGATCGGCCGCAGCTCGAAGGAGCCGAGACCGCCGAGGCGTTCGAGGCAGTCCGCGACCTGCTTGGACTTGAAGGCGAGCTGCGCCGGATAGGCGACGTGCTGAAGGCGGCAGCCGCCGCATCGACCGAAGTAGGGGCACGGGGCAGCCACCCGGTAGGGCGATGGGCTCTCGACTCTGGCGATGGTCCCGCGTCCGAACCGGGCCCGGGCCTGGTCGAGCCGCACCTGCAGCCGGTCGCCGGGAATTCCGCCCGGCACGAAGACCACGTAGCCCTCCACGCGGCCCACGCCCTCCCCGCCGAACGCGAGGTCGTCGATGGTGACGGACAGAGTGTCGCCGCGCTTGGCTCGAGCCATGTAGCGCCACTATAAAGGTGCGTCGGAGAGGAGTCAATTTGACCCCCCTTCTTCCCAGTAGCCGCCCGCCAGGGGGTCAAGTATCATTGGAATCCATCATGAAGTGGAGTCTGTCATGACGTTGCTGCGGCCCTCCGCCCCTCAGCGTGTCGGGGACCTGCTGACCCGGGCTGTCCCCGCGCTGGTCGAGCGCATGCTCGAGGAGACGATCCGGAAGGAGTGGGCGCTGGTGGCGGGTCTGGAGGTGGCGCGCCGTTCCCAGCCGGGAGCGCTCGACCGGGGCGTGCTCGAGGTGCGCGCGGACAATTCCCCGTGGCTCATGGAGATGACGATGCGGACCGGTGAGCTCCTCGGGAGCCTCCACGCCCGCTACGGGCCCCGCGTCACGGCGCTCCGCTGCACGCTCGGGCCGGTGCCCCGAGTCCGGGTGTCCACGGGCAGGACGCGGCCCTCGCCTCCCGGGGCGGTCCGATTGAGCACGGAGGAAGCGCAGGAGGTCGAGACGCTCGTGGCGTCGGTGCCGGACCCCAAGGTCGCCGCCGCCCTGCGACGCCTCTTGACGAAAGACCGGCTGGCTCGCCGGCAGCGGGCCGAAGCACCGACGGGGGGGGGGTCTTCCTCATGACGAGCACTCGATGGCCTGCGGCCCTGGCCGGGATCCTCCTCCTGCTGGGCGGAGCCTCCCTCGTGACCGGCTGCGCCGCGGGGGCGCCGCGGGGACCGGGCGCCGGCGCCGAGGCCGCCGCCCCTGTCCCGCGGGCGCGCCCCGTGGATGCCAGCGCCGAGGCGTATTACCACTTCGCCGCCGCGCAGGTGCACGCGCGGGCCGGCCGCTTCCCAGAAGCCATTGCCGAGCTTCGCCAGGCCATCCAGCGCGATCCCAAGACCGCGGCGCTCTGGGTCCAGCTCGCTCAGTGGCTGGCGCGCGCCAACGCGCCGGCCGAGGCCATCGAGGCGGCGCAGAAGGCGGTGGAGCTGGCGCCCGACAGCCAGGCCACCCACCTTACCCTGGCCGATCTCTTCCGACGGCAGCGCAAGTTCGCCGAGGCCGAAGCCGAGCTCGAGAAGGTGATCGCGCTGTCCCCGCAAACGCCGGACGCGTACCTGGCGCTCGCCCAGCAGCACTTCGAGCAGAAGGCCTACGACAAGGCCCGCGTCGTCCTCCTGCGCCTGGTCGCGGGGCGTCCCGGCCTGGCCCAGGGGCACTATCTGCTCGGGCGAATCGCCATCGAGACCGAGGCGTGGGACGAGGCCATCGACCGGCTCAAGCGCGCCACCGAGCTGGACCCCGACCAGGACGGCGCGTGGACGGCGCTGGGCTTTGTGCTCGAGAAGCAGAAGCGTCCCGAGGAGGCCGCCCAGACCTACCGGCAGGCCATCACCGCCAACCCGGGCAACCTGACCTTCGTCGAGAGGCTGGGAGACCTGCTGCTCCGACTCGGGCGCCTCAAGGAGGCCGAGCAGGAGATCGAGACGCTGACCGGCGCGGCGCCCCGGGATCCCCGCGTGTGGATCAAGCTCGGGGCGATCCAGTACGAGCAGAAGGAGTGGGAGCGGGCCGCCGCCGCCTTCCGGCGCGCGCTGGCGCTGGAGCCGGGGAACCTCCGGGCTCGCTACTTCCTCGCGACAACCTTCATCGAGGCCAGCAAGGACGCCGAGGCGCAGACCGAGCTCGAGCGGATCCTGAGCGCGGACCCCCGGTCCGTGGACGCCCGCGTCCAGCTCGGCTTCCTCCACAGCCGGGCGAAGCGCTATCAGGAGGCGGCCGCCATCCTGCGCGAGGCGATCAACATCGAGCCCAAGCGGCCGGAACTCTTTCTCTACCTCGGCACGGCGCTGTACCGCGCCTCGGAGTACGACCGGTCCGTGGCCGTCTTGCAGGAGGGGCTGTCGCTCGACGACAAGCACCGCGACCTGCACTTCCAGCTCGGGGTGGTCCGGGAGAAACAGCAGCGCTTCGAGGAGGCCATCGGCGCCTTCCGGCGCGTCATCGCCATCGACCCCAAGCACGCCGAGGCGTACAACTACCTCGGCTACATGTACGCCGAGCGCGGCATCAACCTCGGCGAGGCGGTGGACCTGATCCAGCAGGCCCTGGCGCTGGATCCCGAGAACGGCTACTTCATCGACAGCCTCGGGTGGGCCTATTACCAGCAAGGCAAGTACTCCGAGGCCCTTCGCGAGCTGCAGCGGGCGGCCGACCGGGCCAAGGAGGATCCGGAGATCTTCGATCACCTGGGCGACGCCTACCTCAAGAACGGCCAGATCGAGGAGGCCATCTCCGCGTGGGAGAGGGCGCTCCAGGTGGACAAGGAGAACCGGACCTCGGAGTCGGTGAAGAAGAAGCTCCAGGAGGCGCGCGAGAAGCAGCTTCGGGCCACGGGTGACGCCCCCAAGTCCGCACCGAAGTAGCCTCCGCCTCGTCGCTGTCCTGCTGCTGGCCCAGGCCCTTGGCGCCTGCGCTACCGCGCCCGCGCCCCGCCAGTTGCTGACCGCCGAGGTGGAGGCAGCCCGCAGAGTGATCGAGCAGCGCTGGCTGACCTTCGGGGACTTCCGGAGCCTCGCCGAGATCAAGATCCAGCGCGACGGCCGCGTCCAGCAGCTGGCGGGCGTCCTGCTGCTGCGCGCCCCGGGAGCACTGCGCTTCGAGGCGCTGTCTGCCTTCGGGCCACCTATCCTCCTGGTCGGCGCCGCCCCCGACCGCGTGACCATCTGGGAGGTCCTAAAGAACCGGGCCTTCATCCTGCCCTCCTCCCCCGACGCCAACCGGCGCTGGCTCGGCCTGGCGCTGGGCGCGGAGGATCTGGTCGGGCTCCTCTCCGGGCGCGTCCGGCCGCTTCAGGCCCCGCTCTCCGGGGCGCTGCTGCCGCCCGATGAGCACGGCCCGTCGTTGAGCCTCACGAGTCGCGAGGGTGCCCAGCGCCTGTGGGCGGACCCCGCCACCGGGCTCGTCCGGCAGGTGGAGTACAACCAGGGGCAGAATCCGGTGCGAGTCGTCATCAGCGGCGGGGGCCCCGCCGAACCGCCAGACGGGGTGACGATGGCCTCGCTCGACGGCAAGCTGCTTGTCGCGATCAGGTACCGGAGGCCCCAGATCGACACAGGTTTCGATCCTGACCTCTTGAGGGTCACTGTGCCGGAAGGCGTGGAAATCCAAGACTTCCGTTGACAGTTCGACGCAGCGCGTGTTAGCCTGCCATGCCTTGTCGAAGCGGTCGAGGGGGACCCGCCGGATCGTGCTTCGAACCTCGGCCAAGGTGAACCTGGCCCTGGAGGTCCTGGGCAAGCGGGACGACGGCTATCACGAGATCGCCACCGTGATGCAGGCGGTGGATCTCTGCGATCGGTTGACGGTGGAGACGGCCGACACGTTGTCGCTCGTCGTGAGCAACCCTGCGCTGCCAACGGACGACGGCAACCTGATCGTCAGGGCGGCGGCGAGGCTCGGAGAGGCCGCCGGCGCGACGAAAGGGGCCCGCATCACGCTTGACAAGCACATCCCCGTGGCCGCAGGGCTCGGCGGCGGATCGAGCGATGCCGCGGCCACCCTGTGGGCGCTCAACCGTCTCTGGGGGCTCAGATGGTCACGCGCCCGGCTCGCGGGGCTGGCGGTGCGGCTCGGGATGGACGTGCCGTTCTTCCTCGGAACGGGACGGGCGCTGGCCACGGGACGGGGAGAGCAGCTCGAGCCGCTCCCGGGCGCGGGCGCGTATGCGCTCGTGCTCGTGAACCCGAACGTCCCGCTGTCGACGGGCGAGGTCTACGGGCGTGTGCCGGCCGGGTGGACGGCCGAGGCCCGCAGCACGCGGCGGATGGTCGAGGCGCTCCGCACGCGGAGCGCGCGCACGGTGGCCGGAGCGTTGGCGAACAACCTGGAGTCGATCGTGGAGCCGATGGTGCCCGCGATCCGCCACATGAAAAGCGCGCTGCTGGCGGCAGGCGCCCTCGGGGCGGTCATGTCGGGCAGCGGCCCCACCGTGTTCGGCGTCGCGCGGTCCTACGACCACGCCCGCCAGATCCGGTCGCGGGTGAACCGGGCGGGATGGTCGTGCTGGGCCGTCCGGACCGTGTCGGGCAGGGTGATCCGGGCGGTATGAACGTGTTCCCTGGGGCGTGGCCAAGCGGCAAGGCGCGGGACTTTGGATCCCGTATTCGGAGGTTCGAATCCTCCCGCCCCAACCACGAATGGAGACGGGGACGTCCATGGGCTATGAGCTGAAGCTCTTCTCCGGCAACGCCAACCGGCCGCTCGCCGAGGAGATCGCCCAGCAGCTGCAGGTGCCGCTGGGGGATGCCGACGTCTCCCGTTTCTCCGACGGTGAGGTCTACGTGCAGATCAACGAGAACGTCCGCGGCCAGGACGTGTTCGTGATCCAGCCCACGAGCCCACCCGTGAACGACAACCTCATGGAGCTGCTGGTGATGATCGACGCGTTCAAGCGGGCCTCGGCGCGTCGCATCACGGCGGTCCTCCCCTACTACGGCTACGCGCGGCAAGACCGCAAGGTGATGCCGCGCGTGCCCATCTCGGCCAAGCTGGTGGCCGACCTGATCACGGCGGCCGGGGCCAATCGCGTGCTGGCGGTGGACCTGCACGCCGGGCAGATCCAGGGCTTCTTCGACATCCCGGTGGACCATCTCTTCGCGGCGCCCGTGATCGTCGACTACCTGGCCAAGCAGGACCTGCACGAGCCGGTGCTCGTCTCGCCCGACGCGGGCGGTGTCGAGCGGGCGCGCGCCATCGCCAAGCGCCTCAAGGCGGGACTGGCCATCATCGACAAGCGCCGCGACGGGCCCAACGTGGCCGTGTTCATGCGCCTCATCGGCGACGTCGCGGACAAGGACGTGGTGATCATCGACGACATGATCGACACCGCGGGCACGCTGATCCAGGCCGTGGAGGCGCTCAAGCGAGAGCGCGCGCGGCGCATCCTGGCCTGCGCGGTCCACGGCGTGCTGTCGGGGCCCGCCATCGACCGCATCGCCGGCTCGCCGCTGGAAGAGGTGGTCATCACCAACTCCATCCCCCTGCCGGCCGGCAAGCACCTCCCCAAGTTCCAGGTGTTGTCGGTCGCCCCGCTCCTGGCGGAGGCCATCCGGCGAATCCACGACGAAGAGTCCGTCTCGGGCCTGTTCATCTAGCCAAGCGAAGGAGCCGAGCATCATGGAAATGCGTGCACTGACCATCGAGAAGCGAGAGGGCACCGGCACGGGGCCGGCCAGGCGCCTGCGCCGGGCCGGCCGCATCCCGGCCGTGCTCTATGGGGGCGCGAGCCCCGTGAGCATCGCCGTGGACCCGCGGGAGATCCTCCGCCTCATCCACGGCCACGAGGGCGGCACCCAGCTGCTGCAGGTGTCCTACGCGGGCGCCAGCGAGAGCCGGATGGCCATCATCCGCGACATGCAGTTCGACCCGGTCTCCGAGGACCTGATCCACGCCGACCTCCAGGAGGTCGCCATGGACAAGCCGCTGCAGATCGCCGTGCCGCTCAGGCACGTCGGCGATGCCATCGGGGTCCGGGACACCAAGGGCATCCTCGAGATGATCCTCCGCGAGGTCCAGGTCTCGTGCCTGCCGGGCGCGATCCCGGAGGTCATCGCGGCCGACGTCTCGGGCCTCCACATCGGCGACGTGTTCATTGTGGGGCAGCTCGTGGCTCCCGAGGGCGTGCGCATCCTGACGGATCCCGGCCAGGCCGTCGCCACCGTCGCTCCGCCCATGGCGGAAGAAGTGGCCGCGCCCACCGCGGCGGCGCCCGCCGCGGCCGCCGAGCCCGAGGTCCTCACGGAGCGCAAGCCGAAGGAAGAGGTCGAAGAGAAGAAGAAGTAAGTGGCCCAGGCGATCATTGGCCTCGGCAACCCTGGGCCGGAGTATCGGGACACCCGCCACAACGTGGGACAGCGCGTGGTGGATGGGCTCGCCCGGACGCTTCACGGGCGCTTCGCGCGCGAAGGCGGCCACCTGGTGGCGCGCGTGAGGTGG
Source organism: Candidatus Rokubacteria bacterium GWA2_70_23 (assembly GCA_001788395.1). Classification (GTDB taxonomy): domain Bacteria; phylum Methylomirabilota; class Methylomirabilia; order Rokubacteriales; family CSP1-6; genus UBA12499. Next base: position 15,470 of record MGBT01000049.1, on the reverse strand, counting down.
CGGGGCGAGGTGGTCTCCCTCGTCAAGCCCCAGTGCTTCATGAACGTCAGCGGCCCGGCGGTCGCCCGCCTGAGCCCGAAGCTCGGTCTGGGCCCGCCCGATGTGATCATCGTGTTCGACGATCTGGACCTGCCGCTCGGCAAGGTCCGCATCCGCATGAAGGGCAGCGCGGGAGGGCACAACGGGTTGCGCTCGCTCATCGAGGCCCTGGGCACGAGCGAGCTCCGGCGCGTCAAGGTGGGCATCGGCCGACCGGGCAGGCCCGGCGAGGGCCGGGACCACGTCGTGGATCACGTCCTCTCGCCGTTCTATCGCAACGAGCTCGACCTGGTCGAGGCGGCCTGCAGCGAGGCCGCGCAGCAGGCCCTGAAGCTGGTGGAGAGCCACTCCTCACCGCCGCTCTGAGCGCACCGCGAGGCCCTCGGGTGACGACAGGGCCAGCCCCGGGGGATGAATTGCGCCGTCCCCGGGGCGCGTGGTATACAGTTGACGTTTAGCCGGCCGCCGAGAGGGGGGGACCTGAGTGACCACAGTCATCGTCGAGCCCGACGAGTCCTTCGAGAACGCCCTCAAGCGATTCAAGAAGCAGTGCGAGAAGGCCGGGCTCATGTCGGAATTGCGGAAACGCCAGCATTACGAGAAGCCCAGCGTCAAGCGGAAGCGCAAGACCCTGGCAGCGCGCAAGAAGGCCAAGAAACGCGAGCGGTTCTCCGAATAGTCGCAGGGGGTGCGGGGGTCGAGTGGGCCCAGGTGCGGGCCCTGCTGGCCCTCGGCACCTACACTCCGATGGGCCGGGAGCGGGCCCTTGCTCTCGATCCCTCGACGGACCTGGGAACGATCCACGTGGCCCTGAGCGACACCCGCCAGGGCCGTCTCGCATTGGCGGCGGCCGGCCCGCCGCCGTGGGATGTCATCCCCGATGTGCGTCCAACGCTTGACCGCGCCCGTACCCCGGGCGCCGTGGTCGATGGCGCGGACCTGAGCGGCCTGCTCCCCCTTCTCGAGGCGGCAGGACGACTCGCGGGCTACGGCCGGAGCATCGGGAGCGTGGCCCCGGACCTGGCAGCCGGGCTCCTCCGGCTGCCCTCGCTCGGCGCATTGCGGGAGGTGCTGCACCGGTCGCTCGATGAGGACGGCGGCGTCAGGGACGAGGCGAGCCCGGCGCTGCGCCGGGTCCGCCGACGACTGCGGGTACTGCGGCGCGATGTGGTCAGGCGCCTCGAGGCCTTCTTCCAGGCCCCGGGGGCCGACACGCTGTTCCAGGAGCGCTACGTCACGGTGCGCCACGGCCGCTACGTGCTGCCGATCATGGCCTCGGCCAAGGGGCGGCTCCGCGGCATCGTGCACGACCGCTCCCAGAGCGGCGCGACCCTGTTCGTGGAGCCGGAAGGCCTCGTCGAAGACAACAACGAGATGGCGCAGACCATCCGCGAGGAGGAAAGCGAGATCTTGCGCGTGCTCACCGCGCTCACGGATCTCCTCCGCGAGGCGCTCCCCGAGCTCGACCCCCTGCTTGCGGAGATGGGGCGGATCGACGTGATCTTCGCCCTGGCCGAGCTCGCCGAGCGCATGGGCGCGGTGGAGCCCACCGTCGGGCCCGGCCCGGGTGGGGCGCGAGAGGTCAGCGTCCAGGGGGCCCGCCACCCGCTCCTCCTGGCCCAGAGGTGGCAGGAGCCGGACCGGCCGGTCGTCCCCGTGGATCTCCACCTCGACGGCGAGCGCCCGCTGCTCGTCATCACGGGGCCCAACGCGGGAGGAAAGACCGTCGTGCTCAAGACGCTCGGGCTCCTCTCGCTCATGGCCCAGTCGGGCTTTCACCTGCCGTCCGGGGAGGGTGCGCGCCTGCCCGTCTTCGAGCAGGTGTTCACCATCATCGGCGATGATCAGAGCGTGGCCGAGAACCTCTCGACCTTCTCGGCGTTCGTGAAGCAGCTCCGCGATGTGCTCGAGCACGTGGACAACCGGTCGCTCGTGCTCCTCGACGAGCTCGGCGCCGGCACCGATCCCGACGACGGGGCCGCGCTGGCCCAGGCCGTGCTCGAGGAACTGGCGGGGCGGGGGGCCTTCTGCGTGGCCTCCACCCATCTCGAGCCCCTCAAGGGCTTCGCCGCGACCGACCCACGGGCGCGCAATGCCTCGGTGGAGTTCGACGCCGAGCGGCTCGAGCCGACCTTCCGGCTGGTCTACGACCGTCCGGGACAGAGCTATGCCCTCGCCATCGGCGCGCGGCTCGGTCTGCCGCCAGCCCTGATCGCAACCGCCCAGGCGCATCGCACGACGCAGGGGCGCGCGCTCCAGGCGCTGCTCGCTCGGCTCGACGCGCGGGACCGCCAGGATGCCGAGCGCGCGGCGCTCATGGAGCGGCGGGAGGTGGAGACCGCAGGGCTGCTCACGCGGGCGCAGGAGGAGCGGGAAGCCGCGCGAGCCAAGGCGCGCGAGACCGTTGCCCGGGCCCGGACCGACGCAGCGCGGCTCCTGAGCGACGTCCGGCGCGCGGTCAACGAGGAGTGGGAGCGGCTCAAGGAGAGCGACCGGACGCGCGAGCACCTCGAGCGGAGCCGCAAACGGCTCCTGGCCGAAAGCCAGCGCGTGTCGGACCCGCTCACGGAGGAGGATGTCGGGTATCGAGCCGGCCCCCCGGCTCCGGGGGATCACGTCCAGATCGCGCATCTCGCCCTCACGGGAGAGGTCATGACGGTGGAGGGGGCGAGCGCCACCGTGCGGGCGGGTGCTCTGACTGTGAAGGTTCCGCTCCAGGCCCTGCGCGTCATCGAGCGTCCCTCCGTCGCCGCAGCCCCATCCCGGGCCGCCGTGCCGTCGCGCCGCGATGTCCGCGGGCCCGAGAAGGCGGGCGTGGCGCCAGAGATCCGCCTGATCGGCCGGACCTCGGACGAGGCGCGGGACCTCCTCGAGAAGTACCTCGATGACGCCTTCCTCGCCGGTCTGCCCACGGTGCGGATCGTGCACGGCAAGGGCACCGGCACGCTCCGCCGCGTCGTGCACGAGCTCCTCGCGGCCCATCCCCTCGTGGCCGAGCACCGGCCTGGCGCTCCCCGGGAAGGCGGCGACGGCGCCACCGTCGCCCAGCTGACGGTCGGGACATGAACATCTTCTCAGCCTCCCTCCTCGAGGAGATCCGCTCCCGCGTGGACATGGTCGAGATGGTCGGCCAGTTCGTGAACCTCAAGCGCGCCGGCGAGAACTGGAAAGGGCTCTGCCCCTTCCACACCGAGAAGACCCCGTCGTTCACCGTCCACCCGAAGAAGGGGATCTTCCACTGCTTCGGCTGCGGCGCCGGCGGCGACGCCTTCGGCTTCCTCATGCGCCAGGACCGGCTCGCCTTCCCGGAGGCCGTGCGGCTTCTCGCCCAGCGCGCGGGCGTGGAGCTGCCCTCCGAGCGCCGGCCCGAGGCCGCCGACGGCAAGATCGAGGCGCTCCGCCAGATCATGGCGCGCGCGGCGGAGTTCTACGCCGAGGCGCTCTGGGCACCGGGCGGCGACAAGGCCCGGCGCTACCTCGAGGGGCGCGGCGTCGATCCGGAGGTGGCGCGGCGGTTCGGCCTCGGCTACGCGCCGGAAGGCTGGGATCACCTCCTGGCCTTCATGCGAGGGCAGTCGGTCGCCGAGGAGGGGCTCGCCCAGGCCGGGCTCGTCCTGCCGCGGCAAACCGGTTCCGGCTTCTACGACCGCTTCCGGGGTCGGCTTCTGTTCACCATCCGCGACGGGCAGGGCCGAGTCGTCGCCTTCGGCGGGCGCGCCCTGGGCCCCGAGGAGCCCAAGTACCTCAACTCCCCCGAGACGCCACTCTACGTGAAGGGGCAGATCCTCTACGCCCTCGATCTCGCCAAGGGGGCCATGCGCGAGCGTAACCGCGCCATCGTGGTCGAGGGGTACCTCGACTGCCTCATGGCGCACCAGCACGGCTTCACCGAGACGGTGGCCGCGCTGGGCACTGCCTTCACACAGGCGCAGCTGGCGCTCCTCCAGCGCAGCGCCGACGAGATCGTCGCGGTCTTCGATGCCGATGCCGCGGGGCAGAAGGCGGCGGCGCGGATCGACGAGCTGATGAGCGGCCCGGCGGACCTCCGGAGCCTCGGCTGGTCCATGGCGCGGACGGGTGGGTTCGAGAGGGCCGGCCACTTCCCCGTCAAGGTCGCGGTGCTGCCTCCCGGCCACGACCCCGACAGCCTCCTGCGCTCCCAGGGCGCCGATGCCTTCCGCTCGCGCGTGGACGAAGCCAGGAGTATCCTCTCCTTCGTGATGGCCCAGGCCCTCGCCGAGGAGAACCTCGCCTCGCCCCGGGGACGTGCCACGGCCCATGCTCGCGTGGCGCTGGTCCTCTCCAAGGTCCCCAATGCCGAAGAGGCCACGGCGCTCGCGCAGCAGGCCGCGCGGGAGCTCGGCGTGGATCCGACCCAGCTCTGGATCGAGGCGCAGCAGCTTCAGCGCGCCCGGTTCTCCCAGGGCCGGGGTGGGGGCGCCTCCGCCCGCGCGACGCTCCCTTCGACGGGCGCGGGGTGGCCGCCGCCGAATCTGGCCGAGCGCGATCTCCTGTCGCTCCTGCTCCAGGTCAAGGAGGCCCGGGTGTCCCTCCTGCCCGGCATCGAGGACGACGATATCGCCCATCCCGGGCTGCGGGCGCTCCTGGCGGCGCTCCGGGAGGCACCCGGCAGCCCTGCCGAGGCGCTGATGACGGCGCTGCCGGGCGACGGGGAGCGCGGACTGCTCGCCGCCCTGCTGCTGGAGGAGCGGAGCTGGTCGGACGTGCGGCAGCAGATCGGCGAGCTACAGCGGCGCTACGAGATCCGGCGCCGGAAGAAGCGGATCCGGCAGGTGACCCAGGCCATCATCGAGGCCCAGGCCACCGGCGACCCGGCCCTGCCCCAGCTCGAGGCCGAGCTCGGGCAGCTCCAGCGCGAGGCCGAGGCGGTGCGCGAGCTGTCACTGACCCCGGCGGCAGGGCCACCGGCCCCCGGCCGGCCGACGCTCGCGCCAGGGTCGACGACGCCCTAACCCATTCAGGAGACGCCCAGAGCATGGCCGACGAACCGAAGCTGGATGAGCTCGACAAGCTGATCGCGATGGGGAAACAGAAGGGCTTCCTCACCTACGACGAGGTCAACGACGCACTGCCGTCGGACATCGTCTCCCTCGACCAGCTCGACGACATCATGATGATGTTCGGCGCCATGGACATCGAGGTGGTGGACTCCGCCAAGAGCAACCGGCTCCCATCGGAGGTCGAGCCCCAGCAGGAGCGCGACGAGGAGGAAGAGCCTGCCGACGCGCCCATCGATCTCACCCCCGGCCCGGTCGGACGCACCGAGGATCCGGTCCGCCTCTACCTGCGCGAGATGGGACGGGTCTCCCTCCTCACCCGCGAGGGCGAGATCACCCTCGCGAAGCGGATCGAGGAAGGCAAGGACGAGGTGACGCGGGCGATCCTCGCGACCAACCTCGCCCTCGAGAAGATCCACGGGCTCCGGGACGAGCTGCGCCGGGAGATCGTCCCCATCAAGGACGTGGTGGACTACCCCGAGGAGGAGTCCACCGAGGAGAAGGAGGAGGAGCTCCGCCGCTCGGTCATCCGCGAGCTCGGCCACGTGGACCGGCTGCTCCGGGAGCGCGAGAAGCTCATGGACCAGACCCGGCGCCTCCGGGCGCGCGCCGGCGGCCGCCGGAAGGGCAAGGGCGAGCCCGCCTGGAAGAAAATCGAGGCGCAGGCCCAGGCCAAGCAGGCCAAGGTGCTCGCCACGCTCCGGGGCCTCACGCTGCAACCCTCCCTGCTGGACGCGTGGGGGCAGGACCTCAAGCGGCTCGTCGAGAAGATCCAGCGCGCCGAGCGCGAGATCGCGCTGTGGTCCGACGGCAAGCGCCCGGCGCCGGCGGCGGTGGACGCCTTCCTCGCCTCTCTCGGGGACGACGATCGCGACGACGGCGACCGCGACCTCTACCAGAAGGCGGCCAGCAAGTACCCGGGCATCAAGGACCGGCTCGTCTGGGTCGCCCAGCAAAAGATCAAGCGCTCGGAGGAGGGGGCCTCGGCCCGGGCCGAGGATCTCAAGCGCATCGTGGGCGTCATCAAGCAGGGTGAGGCCAAGGCCGCGCGGGCCAAGAAGGAGATGGTGGAGGCCAACCTCCGCCTGGTCATCTCCATCGCCAAGAAGTATACGAACCGGGGGCTCCAGTTCCTCGATCTCATCCAGGAAGGCAATATCGGCCTCATGAAGGCGGTGGACAAGTTCGAGTACCGCCGCGGCTACAAGTTCTCCACCTACGCCACGTGGTGGATCCGGCAGGCCATCACCCGCGCCATCGCCGATCAGGCCCGCACCATCCGCATCCCGGTCCACATGATCGAGACCATCAACAAGCTCATCCGGACGTCTCGACAGCTGGTGCAGGAATTGGGCCGCGAGCCCACCCCGGAGGAGATCGCCATCAAGATGGAGGTGCCGGTCGACAAGGTGCGGAAGGTGCTCAAGATCGCCCAGGAGCCCATCTCCCTCGAGACGCCCATCGGCGAGGAGGAGGACAGCCACCTGGGGGATTTCATCGAGGACAAGCAGGTGGGCTCGCCCGTGGAGTCCATGATCGGGCTCTCGCTCCGCGAGCAGACCAACAAGGTGCTCAACACGCTCACCCCGCGGGAGGAAAAGGTGCTGCGCCTGCGGTTCGGCCTGTCCGACGGGTGCGAGCACACGCTCGAGGAGGTCGGCCAGGACTTCGCCGTGACCCGCGAGCGCATCCGGCAGATCGAGGCCAAGGCCCTCCGCAAGCTCCGCCACCCGTCGCGCTCCAAGAAGCTCCGGAGCTTCCTGGAGTCCTGATATGATCACGCGCGGGCCCATAGCTCAATTGGCAGAGCCCCCGGCTCATAACCGGTACGGTCTTGGTTCGAGTCCAAGTGGGCCCACCAGCCTTGCGGTAGTATCGGCGGACGCAGAGCAAGTGAGAGACGGGAAACCAGATTCGCGGCGGGGGCGGGCGTGGCGACAGCCCGGGTGCCCGCCCCAGGTGAAGACTTGGACGGCCAGCTCCGGATCCTGATAGAGCTGCAGACGCTCGATACGAAGATCGCCGGCCTCGAGGGCGAGGCCGCCCGGCTGCCGCAGGAGATCGCCCGCGTCCGGGCCGAGGTGGACGAGATGCGCAACCAGGTCGCGGGCACCAAGACGAAGCTCGACGCGGCCCGCAAGGACACGCGCGCCAAGGAGAAGGACCTCGACGATTCGCAGGTGAAGCGCCAGAAGTTCGAGGGCCAGCTCTACCAGGTCAAGACCAACAAGGAGTACTCGGCCGTCCTCACCGAGATCGAGGAGGTCAAGCAGCAGAAGGCCAGGATCGAGGAGGAGATCCTCACGCTCATGGAGCGTCACGAGCGGCTGGCCGGGGCGATCAAGGAGGCCGAGGCGCAGCTCAAGGCCGCCGAGGCCCAGGGCGCGGCGGAGGAGAAGGCGCTCCGCGAGAAGCTCGGAGCGGTGGAGGCCGATCTGGCCGTCACGCGGAGCGACCGGGCCGGCGTGGCCCGCGAGCTGCCGGTCAACATCCTCGCCGACTACGAGCGGCTGCTCCGCGGTCGTGGCGGGCTCGCCCTGGCCGTGGTGACGATGCCCAACCTGTGCTCCGGCTGCCGGATGACCATCACCCCCCAGCGCCTGCAGGAGCTCAAGCCACAGAACACGCTCCTCCCCTGCGAGGCCTGCGGGCGGTACCTCTACTGGCCCGCCTGACACCCGCGCGACCCCGCACCGACCGGGCCACCCTCTACACCGACGGCGCCTGCCTCGGCAACCCGGGCCCCGGCGGCTGGGGCGCCATCATCCTCGACGGCGGGAGCGAGCGCGAGCTGTCCGGCGCCGAGCCTGCGTCCACCAACCAGCGCATGGAGCTCACCGCGGTTCTCGAGGGGCTCCGCGCCCTTCCGGGCCGCCGCGGCGTGGCCGTCTACAGCGACAGCGCCTACGTCGTCAACTGCTTCCGTGACCGCTGGTACGTCCGCTGGCGCCGGAACGGGTGGAGGAACGCCCAGAAGAAACCCGTGGAGAACCGCGATCTCTGGGAGGCGCTCCTGGCGCTGGCCGAGCAGCACGACGTCGAGTGGCACAAGGTTGCGGGCCATTCCGGCGACCCGCTCAACGAGCGCGCCGACCGCCTCGCCAATGCCGCCATCGAGCGCATGAAGGCGGGCGCCGGCCGAGCAGAACGGTGAAACACTCGCAGGCGGCCCATCAAGGTCCAGGTGCGAGGCGTCGCCCGACGGCAGCCTTCCCCTCGGCTCCCGCATCGGGTAATGTGCTGTCCTTTGATCGCGGCTCGCTCCGCCTCGACGCGCCCCGGACCGCGCGCGTCCCACCGTATCTCGCCTGGGACGACCGGGTGGGCGCCTGGCGCACCGAGGCGATGCACCACGCTCGCCTCTGCGAAGATGCCGCCCGGTACCACCTCTCGCTGACGGACCAGGCCGGGCGCTTCTTCGAGTGCCCGCCGCTGCGGCCGGCGCTGCCGCCGCTCCGGCCCGATCAGGAGGCGGCCGTCCTCGCCTGGGAGCAGGCCGGCCGCCGGGGCGTGATCGTCAAGCCCACGGGCACGGGCAAGACCGAGATCGCGCTGTCGATCATCGCCCGCCACCGCGTGTCCGCCCTCGTCGTCGCCCCGCTGCGCGACCTCATGTACCAGTGGCAGCGGCGCATCCGCCAGGGGCTCGGCTTCGACGCGGGCGTGCTCGGCGACGGCCGCCGCGAGATCTGGCCGATCACCGTCACGACGTACGACAGCGCCTACATCCACATGAAGGAGATGGGCAACCGCTACCGGCTGGTGGTCTTCGACGAGGCCCACCACCTCCCCGGGGCGACGCTGCACGAGAGCGCGCTCGACGCCCTCGCCCCCATGCGCCTGGGCCTCACGGCCACGCCCGAGCGCGCCGACCGGCGCGAGGGGATGCTCGACGACCTGATCGGGCCCGTGGTGTTCCGCGAGGAGATCGCCGCCGCCAAGGGCAGGACGCTCGCCGACTACAGCCTGGTCCGCGTGCCGATCCACCTCGCGCCCGAGGAGCAGGAGGAATTCGACGGGCTCTCCCGGCGGGTGCGCGCGTACCTCATCGAGCGCAGGCGCGAGGAGCCGGGCTTCGAGTGGACCGACCTCACGCGCCGCTCCCGCACCGACACCGAGGCCCGGGAGGTGCTGCGGGCCTACCGGCGGAAGCTCGCCCTCATCCACCGGTCCGCGGAGAAGCTCCGAGTGGTCGAGGATATCCTGCGCCTGCATCCCACGGACCAGTGCGTGATCTTCACGGCGTCCAACCGCATGGCGCTGGAGGTCTCCGCGCGCTTCCTGATCCCGGCGCTCACCGCGCATTCCGACAAGCGGGAGCGCAACGCGGTGCTGGATGGCTTCGCCGCGGGCACCGTCCGGGCGCTGGCCGCCTGCGAGGTCCTCAACGAGGGATGGGACGCGCCCGCCCTCAAGGTGGGCATCGTGCTCGGCGGGGAGAAGGGCGTGAAGGAGGCGGTGCAGCGCATCGGCCGGCTGCTCAGGCGGTCCGGCGACCGCTCCGCGCGGCTCTACGAAGTGGTGCTCCAGGAGACGCCGGACGTCACGCGGGCGCGCCGGCGAGGACGGTCCGGTGCTTACAAAGCAGCAGCGCGTCTATCACTGGGACAGGCGCAGCAGCTCGATCTCTTCTGATCGGCTGACCGACGAGGATACGCCGCACCTCGCGCGGGCCCTCGCCGTCTACCGCGCCGCGCTCGGCGAACGGCTCGCCCGAGTCCGCGACGCCGCCCGCGCCGCGCTGGAAGATCTGCGCCCCGACCGGGTCGAGGCCATCGTCCAGATCCTCGACGACACGGCGACCTACGAGTGGCCCCGCGGCCGCCTCCAGGCGGAGCGACGCGTTCGCGTCTTCGCCCAGGCCGGCAGCCAGCATCCGCTCCTCGAGGCGGAGACGGGGGCCCCGATCGTGGCCGAGGTCTTCGGGCAATGCCCGCCTCGCCTTGACGGGCTGGTCGCCCTCCTCTACGCCGACTACCCGGAGTTCCACCGCCTTCGCTCGTTCCCCGCCGACTACACCCCGGCGGATCTGCGGGCCGACTACGACCTGGGGCAGGCGCAGGCCCTCCTCTACTCGGCTCTCCAGGTCACGGTCGAGTGCCGGGCCGACTTCCGGCACATCGTCCAGTACGCGCGGCTGTCCCGGCTGCTCCACAGGATCGAGCCGGGCCCGGGGCGTGGCTATCGCTTCGTCTTCGACGGGCCCAACTCGATCCTGCGCCACACGCATGCCTACGGGGTGGACTTCGCCAAGTTCCTCGCCGCCCTCGTCCAGGCGCGCGACTGGCGGCTCACCGCCGACATCGCGCTGCGGAAGGGCTGGCGGCCGCTCGTCTTCTCGCTCTCCGGGGACGAGGGCCTGCGCTCCCGCGTGCCGGTGCCGGCGCTCTTCGATTCCACGCTCGAGGCGGGCCTGGCCGACAAGTTCGGGGCCGAGCGCGAGGGCTGGCGGCTCCGGCGCGAGG
>MGBT01000049.1:0-4903 GCA_001788395.1 Candidatus Rokubacteria bacterium GWA2_70_23 | reverse complement strand
CCAGTCCCTCGCGCTCCAGGCCGCCACCCTGCCGGCCACCGTCCTGCCCTTCAAGACCCGCATCCTGCTTCGCGATCTCCTGCCGCGCCTGGAGGCCTTCCGCCGTCACGCACCCTCGCCCCCATCTCCGTCCGTGGACAGTGACGGGCAGCCGGCAGGGGGATAGCGTGACAGCGATGACCACGTCAGCCGTGCGAAACCGCCGAAATGGCTGGCCAGCAACATGGTATCCTTCTTGAGCCAGCGCATCACCGTGGGCGAGTCAGATTGGGCTCAGGCGTTCGAGAGGACCAAGGTCGATGGTCTCTGGGCGTACAAGCCCATATCGGAAGCCAATTCCTAGGAGCCTCGAATCGCTGTGAGCCGGGCCAAGATCCTCGACCGAGTTTTGCGAGGCACATCCGATGCAAACATCCGTTTCGACGATCTGCGTCGAGTGTTGAAGCGGTTGGGCTTCGAGGAGCGCATTCGTGGCGACCATCATATTTTTACACGCGACGGGGTGGAAGAAATCCTCAATCTTCAGCCGCGCGGTTCGCTGGCCAAGGCCTATCAAGTCAAACACGTTCGCAACGTGATCGTCCAGTACAGGTTGGCGGAGGAACACGATGCCGAATGATTTCCGTTACGAGCTCATCATCTACTGGAGCGAGCCAGACCAAGCATTCATCGCGGAAGTTCCTGAGTTGCCGGGCTGTGCTGCCGATGGTCCGAGCTACCAGAAGGCGCTCGCTGCGGTCCAGGTGGTCATCAACGAGTGGATCGAGACGGCCAAGGAACTCGGGCGGCCGATCCCGAAACCACGCGGCCGGTTACTCTACGCCTAACGAAACGCTGGAGCGGATCGGGGCGGGCGCTTGCGTTCGTGTCACGGTTTCTGGTCGTTCGAGGTCGTGTCCCCGATCGGGGGGTGTGGTTGTCTGCCCGCCCCGACCGCTCAGCGTTAACGTTCGGCGCTCCCCGCCACCCCGTGCAGTCACAGTGTCCACGAGCTTGCGGGTGCCGAAGGCGGTGAGAAAGACGATCCTGAAGAACACGAGCGCCGCCAACCTCGAGTCTGAGCCCGACACCTGGCAGATGGCCGAGGTGCTGCGCGGGAGTCTGGATGGAGCGAAGAGTAGGGAGGCCCGCGTTACCGCCCCCCCCCGTTCCGCCATCGCGTGAACCAAAGGACAACGAGTGTTGACCGGTGAACTCAAGAGCCAAATCGACCGCATCTGGGACGCGTTCTAGTCCGGCGGCATCTCCAACCCGCTCGAAGTCATCGAGCAGATCACCTACCTGCTGTTCCTGCGCCGACTCGACGACCTGCACACCCTGGAGGAGAACAAGGCCGCCCGGCTGAAGCAGCCCATCGAGCGTCGCGTCTTCCCTGCCGGCAAGGACTCGAAGAAGCGCCCCTACGACAACCTGCGCTGGTCGCGCTTCAAGCACTTCGCGCCGGCCGAGATGTTCACGGTGGTCGGCGAGCATGTCTTCCCGTTCCTGCGCACGCTGGGCGGCGACGACTCCACCTACGCCCATCACATGAAGGACGCGCGCTTCACCATCCCCACGGCCGCGCTGCTGGCCAAGGTGGTGGACCTGCTCGACCAGGTGCCGATGGAGGACCGCGACACCAAGGGCGACCTCTACGAGTACATGCTCGGCAAAATCGCCACCGCCGGCACCAACGGCCAGTTCCGCACCCCGCGCCACATCATCCGGCTCATGGTGGAGATGACCGCCCCGGGTCCGAAGGACGTGATCTGCGACCCCGCCTGCGGCACTGCCGGCTTCCTCGTGGCGGCCGGCGAATACCTGCGCGAGCGCCACCCGGAGATCCTGCGCGACGCGAAGCAGAAGGCGCACTTCCACCAGCACGCCTTCCACGGCTTCGATTTCGACAACACCATGCTGCGCATCGGCAGCATGAACATGCTGCTGCACGGCGTGGAGAACCCCGACATCCGCTACCGCGACTCGCTGGCGCAGGACCACGCCGGCGAAGAGGAGCGCTACACCCTGGTGCTGGCCAACCCGCCCTTTGCCGGGTCGCTCGACTACGAGAACACCGCCAAGGACCTCCAGCAGATCGTCAAGACCAAGAAGACCGAGCTGCTCTTCCTCGCGCTCTTCCTGCGCCTGTTGAAGCCCGGCGGCCGCGCCGCCGTCATCGTGCCCGACGGCGTGCTCTTTGGATCGAGCAAGGCGCACAAGGAGCTGCGCTGGATGCTCATCGAGGACCAGAAGCTTGACGCCGTGATCTCGCTTCCCGGCGGCGTGTTCAAGCCCTACGCCGGCGTCTCCACCGCCATCCTGCTCTTCACCAAGACCAACTCCGGCGGCACCGACGAGGTCTGGTTCTACGACTGCGACGCCGACGGCTGGTCACTCGACGACAAACGCACCCCGCTGCTCCCCGACGACAAGCTCGGCGTCGTGCCAACCACCACGCTAAGCGCCGACGACCACGCCAAGAACAACCTGCCCGACATCCTCGCCCGCTGGCGGGAGCGCGACGGCAAGGAGCGCAAGCGCCCGCGCACCGCGCAGAGCTTCTGCGTGCCCAAGGCCGACCTCGTGGCGCAAGGATACGACCTCAGCCTCAACCGCTACAAGGAAGTTGTGCATGAGGAAGCGCAGCACCGCCCGCCGCAGGAGATCCTCGCCGACCTCGCCAAGCTGGAGGTGGAGATTCAGCAGGGGATGAAGGAGTTGGGGGCGATGGTGGGATGAGCTCCTGGAAGACAGTCGCGCTTGGCGAGATCGCAGCCGTCGAGCGCTCAAGCATGCAGCCTGAGCAAATCAAAGCTGGCACGACCTACGTTGGCCTTGAGCACATCGAAAGCGGCGGCACGTTCCTCGGTCCGAAGCCAGTGGGCGCGGGTGCCCTCGCGAGTTCGAAATTCCAGTTCACTCAGCGCCACATCCTCTACGGAAAGCTCCGACCTTATCTCGCCAAGATTGCATGCCCCGATTTCAGCGGCATTTGTAGCACGGACATCTTGCCCATTCTGGCTGGGCCGAAAATCGAACGGCGCTTTCTATTCCACTTCCTGCGCCAACCCGTCATGGTGAACTATGCGAACTCGCGTGCGGTCGGAGTAAACCTTCCTCGCTTGAGTCCTTCGGTCCTTGCGAAAATCGAAATCCCTCTCCCCCCTTTGACGGAGCAGCGGCGGATTGCGGAGGTGCTGGACCGGGCGGAGGCGTTGCGGGCCAAGCGCCGCGCCGCTCTCGACCAACTCGACACCCTCACTCAAGCCATCTTCCTCGGCCTCTTCGGCGACCCTGAGGCGAGAGGATGGCCGATGGCCACCATCGCCGACATTGCGGACCCTAGCCCCGGGTCCATTCGTACCGGCCCGTTCGGTAGTCAACTTCTGCACAGCGAGTTCGTCGACGAGGGCGTGGCGGTGCTGGGCATCGACAATGCCGTCGCGAACGAGTTCCGCTGGGCCGAACGGCGATTCATTTCTGAGGCGAAGTACCGCGAACTGAAGCGGTACACGGTCCATCCTGGCGACGTGCTCATCACGATCATGGGCACGTGCGGACGATGCGCGGTTGTTCCAGATGAGGTGCCCGTAGCCATCAACACGAAGCACCTCTGCTGCGTCACGCTCCAGCCGAAGAAATGCCTGCCGTCTTTCCTTCATGCCTACTTTCTTCGGCATCCGCTTGCTCGGCGGTATCTCGATCGGACGGCTAAGGGGGCGATTATGGCTGGCTTGGACATGGGCATCATCAAGGCCATGCCCATTCCGATACCCCCTCTCCCCCTCCAACACGACTTCGGCCGCCGCGTCGCCGCCGTGGAGAAGCTGAAGAGCGCGCACCGGGCCTCGCTGGCCGAGTTGGACGCGCTCTTCGCCGCCCTCCAGCACCGCGCCTTCCGGGGGGAACTCTGAGATGAACGCCTTCCCCTCCCGCTTCACCATCTCCAACGCCATCGCCGCCGGGCTGACGGGGATCGAACGGGCGCGGGGGTTCCTGGAGGCGGCGACGCTGTCCGACGACTGGGTGCGGCCCATGAGCCAGCGGGCGCTGCTGCTGGAGGCGCGCCACATCACCCAATCGAGGGCACCCACCCTCGCCCTGGCCCCGATGTCGATGCATCGGCATCTGCTCTGTATCGCGGAAGGGCACGAGACGCAATGAGTGCCGAGGGCAGGATGCGCGTCTGGCTGCGGATTTTGGCGAAGGCTTCGACCGCTTACTCGCCGATCGCCAGGGGCTGGAGGGCCCGGGGATGCAAGACGTCGATCGCCCAGCCCACGTCAACGCTCTCTCCCAGCCAGCTCGGGCACGTCGTCCGCGCGTGCAGGTGAAGCCCAGCCGCCTCGTTCCGCGCTCGGAGCGCCCGGACGGGATCGTCGGGGACCGCCGGCGGGGGCGGGACATCGGGCAGAGGTCGCCCGTCCGGTCGCCGGAACCGCAGCTCGCCGTCGGGCTGTTGTTCCACCTGGTATCCCTCCTCGTGGACGGTGCGGTGATGGCGCCGGCAGAGCATCACGAGGTTCGAGAGCGTGGTGGGCCCGCCATGGGCCCAGTGGCGGATGTGATGGCCCTGGCCGAACGGCAGGCCGCAGCCCGGGAACTGGCAGCCGCGGTCACGGTGGTGCAGCGCGCGCCGGAGCGCCGGTGGAATGGTCCGCGTCCGGGCGCCGACTTCCACGATCCGGCCGTCCGGGTCGTGCCGCATCACCACCCGGCTCGCGTCGCAGGCCAGGCGGCGGGACGTTTCCGCGGAACCCCTTATGTGGCTCCCGCCACTCCCCGTGGTCCTGAAACGCAGTACGATCGTGCGTGGAGGGTCCAGAGGTCGATCACGTTACTGGTGCCGATAGAGCCCGTCGCGGAACCTGACCCGGGGCGTTGCGAGGTACCCCATCGTGTGGCCACAGCGCGCGCTGTGAGC
>MGBT01000048.1:6453-15125 GCA_001788395.1 Candidatus Rokubacteria bacterium GWA2_70_23 | reverse complement strand
AGCGGCCAACCGAACGCGGAGGCCTGGAGCACGGGGAGACCTCCTCCGGGGGGCCACAGGCCGGATGACCCCAACCCATCGGGGAACCGGAACTCGGGGACACTGAAGCCGAGCGCGAGCGGAAATCGCCAGCTCACTGAAGAAAATGTGGAGCGGTTAGAATAACACCGGGGCGGCCTTCGCCCAGTACGACGACGGGGTGGAGCACTCGTTGTGGTTATCCCTCATGAGGGATCGCGAGGACCGCTGGAGCAACTGGGTCGTCAGCAAGGAGTACAACGCGGCCATGCTGGCGGCGGCGCTCTGCATCGACTAACTTGAGGAGGTCTGTTCAGGTTTAGTGTTTCTCCGACGCCCGGCCCATCCGGCGTTACGCCGCTGGGATCACCTCCTCCCCTTCGGTCGTGGACTCCACCGCCACCAGGGGCGGCAGCTCCTCGAGGCCGGGCCTGGCGTGCTACATTGGGGCCATGAGCAAGCTCGCCGGCCGACCCTGTGTCGAGCCCGCAACCAGCGAGCCCGATCCCGTCGTCGAGGCCTACAAGAAGGACGTGGACCGGACGCTCCTGCGCGCCAACCTGGCTCGGACGGTCGAGGAGCGCCTCCAGAACCTCGGCCGCCTCCAGCGCTTCGCCGAGGAGCTGAGGCGGGCGGGACGCGCCCATCGATGATCGACCTGGAGCGCGCGCTCCACGAGCTCCATCGCGGCGGGGTCGAGTTCATCATCGTGGGAGGGGTTGCCGCCACCATTCACGGGGCAACCCGCGTGACGCAGGATCTCGACATCGTCTATGCGCGCACCCCGGAGAACATCGACAGGCTCGCGACCGCCCTTGCCCCGCATCGCCCCTACCTGCGCGGCGCGCCGCCCGGGTTGCCCTTCCGGTGGGACGCCGAGACGATCGGGCGAGGTCTCAACTTCACCCTCACCACCGCGCTTGGAGACCTGGACCTGCTCGGGGAAATCGTCGGCGGAGGTGGCTACGCCGACCTGCTCCCTCATTGCCAGAGCGTCACGGTGTCGGGGGTGGAATACCGCTGTCTGGGTCTCGAGCGCCTGATCCACGTCAAGAGAGCCGCCGGGCGCCCGAGGGACCTCGAGGCCATCGCCGAGCTGGAAGCGCTGCGCGAGCAGGGGGGCGACCAGGACGCAGGGTGAGCGGCCCCCCGGCGGAGCGGCTACTCGGGCGAGCCGGGTCACGGCCTCGGCCGAGGCGGCGATGCGGACCAGCTCGCCGAGCACACCGAGCCTCGCGCCGACATTGGCTGCCACCAGGAGGGGTCCGTTGGCCGTGGGAAAATCGCGGTCAACGCCGCCGGGCCTGGGCTCTCCTCCCCGCGTGAGGGACCGGGCCCCGCGGGGCGCCTCCGAGTCTCTCGCGGGTTCGATGGGGCGCCCGTGGAGCGGGCCTGGGGGAGCGCCGAGCCTACTGGCCCGGCTGGAAGAGGAACTCGCCCAGCGCCGCGGCGAAGGCCCCCGGCTCGTCCAGCACCAGGTGGTGGTGGGCGCCGGCGATCTCCACCACCCGCACCATGGGGATGCGCGCGGCCATCTCCTGCGCCATGACCGGAGGCAGGATCGGCGAGTGCTCCCCGCGCACCAGCAGAGTCGGCGCGGTGATGCGCGGCAACAGCGGCCAGGCGTCCGCGGGCCGCCGGGTGCCGTTGCATGCCGGGTCGAATCGGTACATGATGGCCCTCGCGCTCGGCGATCCCCTGCCGGCCCAGGTGGTCGAGCAGCGCCGGATCGGCCGTGGTCTCGGGCGGCAGGAGCCTGAAGCTCCGGAGCGCCGATTCCAGGCTCTCGTGGCGACGGGGGCCCCGGTGGCCGCGGCGGTGCATGGAGTGCAGGCGGTCGGAGGGAATGGCCGGGCGGCTGTCCACCACGCAGAGGGCCGAGAGCCGGGCCGGCATTCCGATCATCCAGCCGGCCGCGGTAACCATGGCATGGGCGATCATCAACGAATGCGGTTCACGGAGTGGCATTGCCATTAGCCCCAGTTCGTGAGCTGCTCGGCCTTCTTCAAGGCTTCTTCTTTGGTCAGCTTCCCCATCACCGTTCTGCCTATCTCTCGGCATTCCCGGGGGGACCGCCCAGGTGCTCGCGGCTCGACCGGCCGCTCCAGTCGGAGGGGCCTTGAAGGTCCTCCGCAGCCCCGTCCTCTGTTCGTCGCTGCTGTGCCTCGCGGATCATCTCGCGGAGAAGCACCGGCCGGATCGGCAGGCCGTCGATCTTGATGCCGAGAGGCTTCAGCGCATCCTCGACGGCAGACGCCAACGCCGCGGGCGCCCCCATCCGCCCCCCCTCGCCTCCGCCCTTGATGCCATACTCGGTGTAGGGTGATGGCGTCACCACGTGCCCGACCTCGATATTCTCCGGAGCCTCCATCAGCGTTGGAATCAGGTAGTCAGCGAAGTTTGCGGTCAGGAGCTGGCCCGACGAGTCGTAGTAGTAGTGCTCGTAGAGCGCCGATCCGATACCCTGCACCGTGCCGCCACGAATGTGCCCGGCCAGGGTCATCGGATTCACGACGGTGCCAGCGTCGTGGACGGCCACGTATTTCAAGAACTTGATCTGCCCGGTCTCGATGTCCACCTCGATGATCGGTATGTGGCACATATGACCCATGATCGGGTAGAACACGCCCATGTCAGTCCGGTCGGCGTTGGGCAGCGTCGTGTAGGGATGGTCGTAGGTGTAGCGGGCATCGAGACCGCTGCGGAAGTCCGCTGGGAGCGACAGCTTGAAGTAATGGGCCTGGAGAGCGATCTCGCCGATGCTCATGCCGCGGTCCGTGCCGCGCACGCTGACGCGCCCATCGCGCAGTTCCAGGTCCGACTCCGATGCTTCCAGCAGGTGCGCGGCCACCTTGAACATCTTCTCCTTGATCTCTTTCGCCGCCCCAGCAATCGCCCCGGCAATCATCACCGTGTAGCGGCTGCCGCCCGGGCCGGTGCCAGGCAAGCCGCTATCGGTGTCGGCGTAGGTCACCGTGATGTCGACCGGGTCGATGGTCAGTTGCTCGGCCAGGACTTGCGTGGCCACGGTCTCCGGGCTGTTGCCCCAGAACGGTGCGTGCAAGCGCACGAACGCTTTCCCGGTCGGGTCGATCTTGATGTCCACGCTGTCGGGAGAACTCGTCAGCGCGAACCCGGGCTCGTGGTTCCAGAACCAGAACTCTGTCGCGCTGAACACGCTGCGCTCCTGGCACGACACCAGGCCAATGCCCACGTAACGGCCCTCCTTGCGCGCCTCGTGCTGCTTCCTGCGCCAGCCGTGGTAGTCGGCCATCCCCAGCGCCTTGTCAAGCACGGCCTCGTAGTTGCCGCTGTCGTAGACGTTGCCCGTCGGGATCTTGTAAGGGAACTGATCGGGCTGGATGAAGTTCTTCCGCCGGATGTCGACGGGGTCCATCTTCAGCGCCTCAGCCGCGGCGTCGGCCATGCGCTCGACCGCGAAGTTGTTGACCTCCGAGCCGAAGCCGCGGTAGGCGCCCTGCTGGCCCTTGTTGGTCATGACTGCGGTCAGGCTCACCTGGGCGCTCTTGATCCGGTACGGGCCGGTGAGCTGTGCGAGGGCATTGCCGTGGTGACCCACGCCGAACTGCAGATACGCACCGTAGTCGTCGATGACCGTCATGCGCAGGCTCAGCATGGTGCCGTCTTTCTTCAGCGCCAGCTCCAAGTCGTAGATGCGGTCCGACCCATGGTTGTCGCAGTTCATGATGTTATCGATCCGGTCCTCGACGTACTTGACTGGGCGACCGCAGGCGCGGGCCAGGGTGGCGGCGAGAATCGGGACCTTGTGCGTGAACAGCTTGCTGCCGAAGCTGCCGCCCGCCATGGTCGGGATGATGTTGAGTTTATGCGCCGGCACCTTGAGCGACATGGCCATCAGCCAGCCGACGTAGTTGTACATCGACGTGTTGGCGTAGATGCTGAACTTGCCGGTCGCGTCGTCGTAGGACGCCAGCGCGCCGACCGTCTCCATCGGCTGGGCACCCGAGCGGGGCCATCGCAGCTTGCGCCGCACCACCACATCGGCTTTGGCGAAATCCTCATCGACCGGCCCAAAGGTCAGCGTGCGCTGAAGGGCAATGTTGTTCGGCCCGCGCTCCGGATGGAGCACCGCATCGCCGGTCGAACGAATGGCCTCCTCCGGGTCGGTGACCACCGGCAGCGGCTCGTACTCGACCTCGATCAGGTCAGCGGCGTCCTCGGCGATGTAACGGCTCTCAGCGACCACTGCCGCCACTGCCTCGCCGACGTGGCGCACCCGGTCCACGGCGATGCAGTATTGCGTCACCGGCGGGCTGGCGAAGCAGGGCAGCGGCCCGGTCTGTTGGGCCGCCTCGGCGCCGGTCATGACCAGAATCACGCCAGGAACCGCCTTGGCCTTGCTCGTGTCGATGCTCCTGATCCTGGCATGAGCGTGGGGGCTGCGCAGCGCCGCCGCGTAGGTCATGTTGGGCAAGGCGATGTCGTCGACATACTGTCCCCGCCCGGTCAGCAGGCGCGGATCCTCGACACGCTTCATGCTCTGTCCAATCCAGCGATACCCGGTCTGTTGAGTCGTCATCACACGCCTCCCCGCATGAGCGTCGCTGCGTGCTCGACCGAGTCCACAATGGTCTGGTAGCCGGTGCAGCGACACAGG
This sequence comes from Candidatus Rokubacteria bacterium GWA2_70_23, assembly GCA_001788395.1. Lineage (GTDB taxonomy): Bacteria > Methylomirabilota > Methylomirabilia > Rokubacteriales > CSP1-6 > UBA12499. The sequence continues at coordinate 10,468 of MGBT01000048.1, read as the reverse complement.
TTGCTCGAGATCGCTTCGCGGATTTCATCGCGGCTGGGGGTCGGGTTGTGGTTGAGAAGCTCGAGAGCGGTCACGAGCATGGCCGGGGTGCAGAAGCCGCACTGCAAGCCGTGCTTCTCCCAAAACGCCTGCTGCAAGGGATGCATCTTGCTCGGCGTGCCCACGCCCTCGACGGTCGTGATGCTCGCACCATCAGCCTGCACGGCAAACATCAGGCAGGAGCGGGCGGTCTGGCCGTTGACCAGCACGGTGCACATGCCGCACACGCCATGCTCGCAGCCCACGTGGGTCCCGGGCAGTCCAAGGTCCTGGCGGATAAAGTCGCACAGCAGGCGTCGTGGCTCGACCAAGCGCTCGTACCGGAGGCCGTTGACGGTCACGGTGACTTTTTCTTGCTCCATGGCGTTACGCGCTCCTCTTCCCACAGCGGGCCAGCGCCTGCGCGAGCGCGCGGCGTGTGAGGGTATTCACGAGATCGCGGCGATAGGCCGCTGTCGCATGAAAGTCCGAATGGGGATCGACACGCTGACTGGCGATGCTCGCGGCCTCGCGGAACGCAGCCTCGTCGGCGTTGCGCCCGACCAGTGCCCGCTCCGCCTCGGGGACGCGCTGCGCCCGACCGGCGACGCCGTTGTACACCAGCCGGGCTGCCTGGCACGCGCCATCTTTCACCTGTAATGTGGCGGCCACGCCGACCAGGGCATAGTCGCCCTTGCGCGGGCTGACCTCCATGAACGACCAGCCCTGTCCCGCTGGCCGCCACGGCGGCACGCGCACCTCGGTCAGTAGCTCGTCGGGCCGGAGCGCGGTGGTCAGATGGCCGACGAAAAAGTCGGCGGCGAGGATGGTTCGCTGGCCGTTCGCGCTTCGCACCACGAACGTCGCATCGGTGGCCACGGCTACCGCGGGCAGCTCGGAGGTGGGATCGGCGTGAGCCAGATTGCCGCCGACGGTGCCCCGGTTCCGGATGGGTCGGTGGGCGATATACTGAATGGCCTCGGTCATGAGCGGGCAGTGTTGAAGCACGAGCGGCGATGTCTCCGCCGCCGATTGCCGGGTCAAGGCGCCAATGGCCAACGTGCCGTTGTCCTGGCGAATGTAATCCAACGCGGCCACACGATTGATGTCGACCAGGCACCGCGGCTTGAGTAGCCTCAAATTCATCATGGCGATCAGACTCTGGCCACCTGCCAGAACCTTCGCTTCGTCGCCTTGCTGCGCCAGAGCAAACAAGGCCTCCTCAACCGTCATGGGTCGCACATACGAAAACGGCGCGGGTTTCATGGGTCCTCCTGTCCACGTTATGGATCAGTCTGGGAGTCACCGTTCAGGGTGGTCAGCGTATTGGTCCGGGATTTCCGATATGGACCGATCGCCACCCCGGTGACGGCGTGCACCGAGCCGCCCATCCCGTCGGCCAACTCGTCAACAGCAGTCATCCTGGTGAGCCCTGTGGTCTGTGTGGCCCGGTGCCCCCGAGTGTGGTCACTCCGACCGTATCGTTCAACGACACCGCCGCCGCGTCCCCCTCTCGCTGCTCATTCCGCCCGCTCCCTGCGTGAGACGCCGGCCCAGGTCGGCGCATCGTCAGGACACAGGCCCTCTCTGCGCTGTCGGTCCCGCGCGAGCTGGGCGGCGGGCCCCCTGGCGAACCCCGCGCTCCCGCCGGCACCCGGCGGGTGAGGGACGGCACCACGCCTCCGGCTCTCGATCGCCCTCTGGCTGCCACGGATCCTGCTCCGGCCGGGACGCCCAGTCAAGGACCGACCGTGAGCGCCCCGCTGACGCGCCCCGTGTTCGACTTCGACATCCTCGCGTGTCCCCGCTGCGGCGCCCGGCTGCGCGTCATCGCCACCGTCCAGGACCCCCTCGTCGTACAGGCCATCCTCGCCCACCTGGCCCGCTCCGGCGCCCCCGCGCCCCCCGGCCCCGCCGCCCCACCCCTCTGCCCGCTTCTTGACCGCGCGCCCGCTCCCCTGCCGGATGGCTCGGAGCCCGCGCCCGATCACGATGCCCACGCTCGCCTTCGCCGACCGCGAACGGGCCTTCCAGCCTCTAGGCCGGGGTTCGCGGGGGGCGGCCGGACCTGGCGCGACGCCGCGACGCCCGCCGCCCCAGGCGAAGTGGCGTTAATCGCTCCTATGCGCGCAGGCGGGCTCGGACGTCAGCGATGCGCTTGCCCAGCGTGAGGAGCACGCGGCGGCCGGGGCGGATCCAGTCGAGGACGAGGGCAGAAGAACCCCGAGTCCGAGGTCTGCGCAGTCGGGTGGAGCCAATCCGGTAAGTCCCCGGGCTCCCCCTCCGCCGCGACTACGTCGTGGCGAGGAAGCCGCCGAGCGCCGCGGCGAAGGCCTTCGGTTCGTCCAGCACGAGGTGGTGATGGGCCCGCGGGATCTCCACCACCCGCGAGCTCGTGATGCAAGCGGCCATCTCCTGCGCCATGACCGGAGGCAGGATCGGCGAGTGCTCCCCGCGCACCAGCAGAGTCGGCGCGGTGATGCGCGGCAACAGCGGCCAGGCGTCCGCGGGCCGCCGGGTGCCGTTGCACGCCGGATCGAACCGGTACATGAACTGGCCCTCGCGCTCGGCGATCCCCTGCCGGCTCAGGTGGTCGAGCAGCGCCGGATCGGCAGTGGTCTCGGGCGGCAGGAGCCTGAAGCTCCGGAGCGCCGATTCCAGGCTCTCGTGGCGACGGGGGCCCCGGTGGCCGCGGCGGTGCATGGAATGCAGGCGGTCGGAGGGAATGGCCGGGCGGCTGTCCACCACGCAGAGGGCCGAGAGCCGGGCCGGATGCCAGGCGGCGAAGGCCATGGCGTTGTGGCCGCCCATGGAGTGCCCGACAAGCGCCATCCGCTCCCAGCCGAGAGCGTCCATCACCCCCAGAAGATCCGAGGCGAAGTCCTCCGTGGCATAGGCGGGCCCTGCGGACCAATCGCTCTCCCCGTGGCCGCGCTGGTCGAGGGAGAGGATGTGGTAGCGGCCCTGGAAGGCCGGCACCACGGCATCGAACCAGTGCGCATGAGCCGAGCCGCCGTGGAGGAAGCAGAGAGCCGGCCGCCCGGGCGCCGGCCACTCGAGCCCGCGGAGGGTAAGCCCGTTCACCGTGAATGCCCGGCGCACGGCACCGTCACAGGGATAGGAGCCGTCAGAAGAGCTGGAAGATCTGGTCGTCATGAGTCGCATTGTAGCCCGGGCACCGGCGGCGGCCGCTCCGTGTTTCACGAACACGACGGGTGTGAAGAAATTCCTTACGCCGGATCGCAACACAGGCGTAGGCTCGTGCGTGCCGATGATGCTCTCCTTCTCGCCCGAGCGCCCGCGTCCACGATTGGCACTGTGTGGCGCCGTGGCCCTCGGGACATTCGCCGCCGCGAGCCTCGCCGGCTACCTCCTCTTCTCCGCCCCGACGCTGCTCCAGGCGGGCCAGCTGGATCAGCCGCCGTCCGGCTCCGCCCCGGCGCCCGGTCCGGCACAGGCCGGAGCGCCGGCACCGGCGCCCGCGCCTCCCGTGACCCTCGCGGGGCGGGTGGTGGCGTCGGGCGGCGGAACGCCGCTGCGCGGGGCCACGGTGAGAGCGGGCGACCTCGAGACGCGCACCGACGAGGAGGGACGCTTCTCCCTTGGGCCGCTCGCGACCGGCCGTACCGTCCTCGTCAAGCTCCCGGGCTACGAGCGCCGGCGGCTCGTCCTCGAGGGCCCCGAGTCCACGGTGCAGCTCACGCCGCAGGTGGTGAAGGCCGCCTACCTCACCTACTACGGGATCGGCGACAAGGGGATCCGCGAGCGCGTCGTGGAGCTGACGAACCGGACGGAGCTGAACGGGGTCGTCATCGACGTCAAGGGTGACCGGGGGCTCATCCCCTACCGGACCGGCGTGGCTGCGGCGCTGGAGGCGGGGGCTCAGGGGCCGGTGATCATCAAGGACTTCGATGGCCTGCTGGCCGACCTCAAGGGGCGCGGCATCTACACCATCGCCCGCATCGTGGCCTTCAAGGACAATGTCCTCGCCGCCCAC
>MGBT01000048.1:0-6418 GCA_001788395.1 Candidatus Rokubacteria bacterium GWA2_70_23 | reverse complement strand
CAGGCCGTGGATCGACAACGAGAAGCTCGCCTGGGTAGACCCGACGCGCGAGGAGGTCTGGGACTACCTGATCGCGATCGCCAGGGAAGCGGCAGCCAAGGGCTTCGACGAGATCCAGTTCGACTACGTGCGCTTCCCCACCGACGGACGGCTCTCCGCCGCCCGCTACTCGAAGCCCAACAATCAGGCCACCCGGATCGAGACCGTCGCCGGCTTCCTGGCGAAGGCGAAGCGGGAGCTCGCGCCGACGGGGGTCTTCCTGGCCGCGGACGTGTTCGGCTACACGGCCTTCAACGAGAACGACACCGACATCGGCCAGCGGATCGAGGAGATGGCGCCTCACCTCGACTACATCTCGCCGATGGTCTACCCGTCCGGCTACCACCGGGGCATCCCCGGCTTTCGCAACCCGGTGGAGCATCCCTACGAGATCGTCCGCGAGAGCGTGCGACTCATCCGGAAGCGCTCCACCCATGCCACGGTCCAGGTCCGGCCCTGGATCCAGGACTTCCGCGACTACGCCTTCGATCGGCGCATCTTCGGCGTCAAGGAGATCCGGGCGCAGATGCGCGGCGCCGATGAGGCGGGGGGCGCCGGCTGGATGCTCTGGAACCCCCGCAATGACTATACGGCCGAGGCGCTCCGCTCCAAGCCGGTCGTGGCGAGGACGCCCGACTCCTGAGGGAGGTCTGATCGTGCGGCGCTCGCTGCTCTTGCTTGTCGCGTTGCTGCTCTCGCTCCCGCCGGCCCCATCCCCCGCCGCCGAGCCCCTGCCGCCCAACGAGCTCGGGCGGATCATGATCCTCGAGTACCACAAGATCGACACCCCCGAGGAGCGCTGGACGCGCACCCCGGCCAACTTCCGCCGGGACCTCGAGCGCCTATGGGAGCGCGGCTACCGGCTCGTCGCCCTCGGCGATCTCCTCGACGGCAAGCTGGCCCTGCCCCGCGGGACCACGCCCGTGGTCCTGACCTTCGATGACTCCTCCCCCGGCCAGTTCCGGTACGTCGAGCGCAACGGGGAGTGGCTGATCGATCCGGACTGTGCCGTCGGCATCCTCGAGGCCTTCGAGCGCGCCCACCCGGAGTTCGGCCACGCGGCGACCTTCTACGTGCTGCCGGGCGCCGACCCGCCCAACCGGCTCTTCAACCAGCCGGCGCTGGCCGGCAAGAAGCTCGCCTATCTCGCCAGCCGCGGCTACGAGATCGGCAACCACACCCTCTGGCATGCCAACCTGGCCCGCTACGGCGAGGACGTGGTGCGCAAGCAGATCATGACCGCCCAGGAGTGGATCCAGCGACACGTGCCGGGCTACCGCCCGCGGACGCTGGCCCTGCCCATGGGCGCCTATCCGAAGGATGTGACGTGGGCGGCGGCGGGCGGCAGGAACGGCTCGAGCTACCGCCACGACGCGATCCTCATGGTGGCCGGAGGGGCCGCCCCCTCGCCGTACGGGCGAACCCTCGACCTCTACCGTCTCCCGCGGATCCAGGCGGTGGAGAGCGAGATCAGCCGCTGGCTCGACTACTTCGACCGCCACCCGCAGGAGCGCTACGTGAGCGACGGCGACCCCGCAACCATCACCATCCCCCAGGGCCAGGCCCCCAGGGTCCGCCCGCTCTCCGGCGTGCGAGTCGTGGAGCGTTGACCTGCGATCGCTTGATCGCGACTGACGACGCGCGAAGGATGAACCCGGCGCGGAAATCCGGCGGGGCTGGGCGGGCGACAGCCCGGGTGCCCAGCCCGGGTCAATACATCAAATACGACGCGCGGCGCTTGAGGAAGCTCGCGCGTTCGGCCTCGGCCCAGCTCCAGATGCGCGCCAGCGGGCTGCGGAGCAGGAGAGTCCAGATGGTCGCGCGGTTCACGAGCAAGTTCTGGATGGCCGCCGGCTGGAAGTGGGCCGGATAGCGCTCCATCAGCTCGCGCGCCACGGCGAGCCCCGTGGCCACGGGCCTGAAGGCCTCGCGTTCCGTCACCACCAGGCGAATCCCCCCGAGCGGCTGACCCGAGTAGATGCTCGCCGAGGGCGTGTAGGCGATGGGCTCGAAACGCACCCCCGCGAGCCCGCGCGCGTTCAGCGCCGCAGCCAGCCCCGCCGGATCGTCGATCCAGGGCGCCCCCACCACCTCGAAGGGCATGTCCGTCCCGCGCCCGACGGAGACATTGGTCGCCTCGAGGAGCCCCACGCCCGCATAGAGCAGCGCCTGGAGGGGTGAGCGGATATTGGGCGACGGGTTCACCCACGGGAGCCCCGTCTCGTCGAACCAGCGGCCGCGGTCCCAGCCCTCCAGCGGGATCACCCTGAGCGCCACCGGCAGCTTCCGCTCGGCCACCACCATCCGCGCGAACTCGCCGATGGTCATGCCCGTCCGCACCGGGATGGGGTGCGGGCCCGTGAAGGAGCGCAGGTCGGGATCCATGAGCGGCCCCTCGACCATCCGCCCCGTGAGTGGGTTCGGGCGGTCCAGCACGATCACGGGGATGCCCTGACGCGCGCCCTCCTCGAGGAGATAGACGAGGGTCGAGAGATAGGTGTAGTAACGGACGCCCACGTCCTGGATGTCGAAGATCAACGTGTCCACGCCCTGGAGCATCGCGGGCGACGGACGCCGCTCGGCCCCGTAGAGGCTCCAGACCGGAAGCCCGGTGGCCGCATCGCGGCCGTGGGGGACAGTGGTATCGAGCTGCCCGGCGAGCCCGTGCTCCGGCGAGAACACCGCGCGCACCTTCACACCGGGGGCGGCAGCCAGGAGATCGAGCCCGCGGCGGCCCTGGGCATCCACCCCCGTCTGATTGGTGACGAGGCCGATGGAGCGCCCCTGAAGGGGAGCGAAGCCCTGGGCGACGAGCTGGTCGAGCCCCGTCCGCGTGCGGCCGTTCGGAGCCGGGGCGGCGTCCGCCGCGGGCGCCGAGACCTCCGCGAGCACGGGCCCCGCCGCGGGCGGATCGCCGGGTGGGAAGAGGAGCGCCCCCACCACGGCACTGATGCGCCGGCGCAGGTCCACCACCTTCCCCTTGCCGTAGGGGTGCACGCGATTGGTCAGGACGATGGCGTAGGTGCGGCTCGGCGGATCCATCCAGATCGAGGTGCCGGTGAAGCCGGTGTGCCCCACCGAGCCCACCGGGAAGTAGGAGCCCAGCGCGCGCGAATAGGCCGAGGCCATGTCCCAGCCGAGCCCCCGCGTCGTCTCCCCGATGAGCCGGGGCTCGAACATGGCACGCACCGTGGCCTCTTTCAGATAGCGGTGGCCGGCGAACGTGCCCCCGTCGAGCAGCATGCGGCAGAAGCGAGCCAGGTCGTCGGCCGTGGAGAAGACGCCCGCGTGCCCCGCCACGCCGCCGAGCAGCCGGGCATTGCCGTCGTGGACCACCCCCCGCAGCATGGTCCCGCCCAGGGCCTCCGTCGGCGCGATGCGCGGGCGCCAGGACTCGGCAGGCCGAAAAGCCGTGGCGCCCATGCCCAGAGGCGCGAAGAAGCGGCGCCGGGTGAACTCGTCGAGGCGCTCGCCGCTCACTCGACGCACCACCTCGCCAAGCAGGATGAAGCCCGTGTCGCTGTAGTGGAAGGTCGTCCCCGGGTTGTACGCCAAGGGCTCACGGGCCAGGAGCGGCACCGCCTGGGGCATCCCGTTGGGGATGGCTCTCGGCGACGGCAGATCAGGGAAGCCAGCGCTGTGGGTCAGGATGCGCCGGATCGTCACTGAGCGAAACGCGGGCCCCGCGAACTCGTGAAGGTAGCGACCGAGCGGAGCATCCAGATCGATCTTGCCTTGCTCCCAGAGCGCCAGCACAGCGGGGGTCGTGGCTACGACCTTGGTGAGCGAGGCGATGTCGAACACCGTCTCGAGTGTCATGGGCTCCACGGCCGGCGTGACGGCGCGCGAGCCGAACGCCTTGCGGTAAAGAACGCGGTCGTCCTGGCCCACCAGGACCACGGCGCCCGGCAGGTCCCCCGCGCTCACGGCGTCCCGGACCGCCTCGTCCAGCGCCGTCCACTCCAGGGCCTCGGCAAGAGCCGCGGCAGGCGCCGCCATGGCGAGCCAGAGGAGGGCCAGCGCCAGTCGCATGGAGTGCCGGGGCATGCGACCATGATACCCGTCGCACGGACCGCCCCCGCGGAAGAATTTCGGTCGGGGGACGTGCTACGATTCGAGCGCATGATGAAGCGGATCTTCGTGACGGGCGGCACGGGCTTCGTCGGCAAGTCCGTGATCCGGGCCCTCCTGGCCCACAGCTTCCTGGTGCGCTGCCTGGTCCGGCCGGGGTCGGAGGCCCATCTGCGCGGGTTCGAGGCCATCGACCGTGTGCCGGGGGACGTGCTCGAGCCCGACGCCCTTGCCGGATCCGTCGAGGGCTGCTCGGCGATCGTCCATCTCGTCGGGATCATCCGCGAGCATCGCCTCCAGGGCGCCACCTTCGAGCGCCTCCACACCCAGGCCACGGCCAACATGCTCGCGGTGGCGAAGCAGGCCGGCGTCACACGCTTCCTCCACATGAGCGCGCTGGGGACGCGGGCGGACGCGCGCTCACGCTACCACCGGACCAAGTGGCAGGCCGAGGAAGCGGTGCGCGCCAGCGGGCTGGACTGGACGATCTTCCGCCCCTCGGTGATCTACGGTCCGGGGGACGAGTTCGTCTCGCTCTTCGCCGCGATGATCCGGCGGCTGCCCGCCGTGCCCGTGCTCGGCGACGGCCGCTACCGCCTCCAGCCCGTGGCCGTCGAGCACGTGGCCGAGGGGTTCGCCCGCGCGTTGAGCGTCCACGAGACCATCGGCCAGACCTACGAGGTGGCCGGCCCGGTGGCGCTCCCCTTCGACGAGCTGCTGGACCAGATCGGTCGCGCCCTGCGCAAGCCGAAGGTGCGAAAGGTCCACTCCCCCATGGGACTCGTGAAGCTCTCGACCCGGCTGCTCCACTGGCTGCCCGGGTATCCCGTGACGATGGACCAGCTCCAGATGCTCGAGGAGGAGAGCGTCACCGACCCGTCGCGCTTCTATGCCGACATGGGCCTGCGGCCCGAGCCCCTCCCCGACGGCCTCAACCGCATGCTCGCGCCCCCCCGATGAGCCCGTCAGGGCGAAGAGGCCCCACCGCAACGTGACATCTTCCACGTTCAGGCGTGCCGAATGACCCCGTCAGGGCGAAGAGGCCCAACCGCCACCCGCCATCATCCCCGTTCAGGCGAGACGGATGAGCGCTTGCGCGAAGAGGCCCAACCGCCGCGTGATCTCATCCACATTCAGGCGAGAGGGAAAGAGGCCCGTCAGGGCGAAGAGGCCCAACCGCCACCCGACATCATCCCCGTTCAGGCGCGCCGAAGAAACGGCCGGAGGCCCGAAGAGGCCCCGGTGATGCGGGCGTCCCGATGAGCCCCATGAGGGCGAAGAGGCCAAGCCGCCACCCGATGTCACTCACATTCAGGCGAGAAGAATGACCGGCCCGTTCCCCCACCAGCACGGCGACCCGCGCGGACTCCAGGAGCGCATCGACGGGCAGCTCCAGGAGCGAATCGAGGAGGCGGTGGAGATGGCCGGCCTCGAGCTGCTGGTGGCGCTCAGGAAGAAGCAGCGCCGCCCGGCCCCCGAGGAGCACAGCGCCGCCGACCGCCAGGAGTTCGAGGCCCTGGCGGCCGACCTCCTGGCCTCCTTGCGGGAGGTCCTCCGCGGCGAGCTGTCGGCGGCGGAGCTGACCGCGCTGGACGCCGCTGAAGCCTCGGCTGGCGATGTGCGCCCACAGGTGCTGGCTGGCCAGGCCTTCCTCGCCAAGCGCCTGCCCGACTACTGGCAGCGCTTCGAAGCCCACCGGGCAGCCCATGCCCAGGCACGCCTCTCGGAGACGGTGGAGAGCGCGGGCTGGCTCAGGCGGCTCTTCGCCCGCTACTAAGCGGCGCGCAGCACCTCGATCTCGACCGGTTCCTCTGGCGCGAGAGCCTCACCGGCCCTGAGCCGCGACAACGCCCAGAGGCTGTCGCATTCATCCATCGCCTGGCGCCACTCCGCGTAGTCCCGAAGCAATCGGAGCCGCACCTCGGAGAGATGGCCCTCGGCCAGGTCCATCAGCAGCCGCAGCCGGTCCTCCTTGGGCGGGGCCGTCGTCCCCGGCGTCTCCAGGGCGGAGGCGACAATCCGGTCGAGCAGTCGGTTCAGGTCGTCGCGGAGCAATCGGTCCAGCGAATCCATGGGGCACCTCCTCAGGAGCCTGATACTACTCAACACCTGAAGAGTGACACAGTCAAGCCATTTCTCCCAGCCCTGGGGCCTGGCTTGACAGGCCTGGAGGCCTCGTCCAGAGTCCCCAGGGTGAGCGCGAACGGCTGGCTCGTTTTCGCCGCGAAGACCACCCGAACCTTCTGCTACGGCTTTCTGGGGGTCCTCTTCCCGATCTACCTGACCCGTCTCGGCCTGGATGCCCGCG
>MGBT01000047.1 GCA_001788395.1 Candidatus Rokubacteria bacterium GWA2_70_23 | reverse complement strand
TCTTGCACGAACGCGTCCGCCGCGCCCCTGAAGGCGGCCGCATCGAAGGCCGCCGGCGGGGCATCGGGCGGCGGGACATCGCGCTGGCGGATGAAGCCGGCGACGAGCCCGTCCAGCCCGTGGCGCGTGCCCCACTCGTACTCCTGCGATCCGGCCCTGAGACCGGCGCCGAGGGCGGCCAGGACCGTGGCCGTGGCCTCGCCGGCGCGCCCCGCCGCCGGGGTGCCCGCGAGCTCGGCCGCGAGCGTGCCGCTCTCGACGGCCTGGAGGAGGACCTCGAAGGTCTCGCCGAGAAGCGCCTCCTCGTCCTCGACCACCTCGTAGGAGGGGCTCAGCTCGGCCTCGACCGGGCGCAGCCGCAGCAGCCGATCGGCGAAGCTGTGGATCGTCCCCACATGGGCCGTGTCGAGTCCGGCGAGGGCCTCGCGCAGCCGCGCTTCGCGGTCGGAGCCGCCCCCGGCTCTCGCGAGCTCCGCGAGCAGGCGCTCGCGGATCCTGAGCCTGAGCTCGCCGGCAGCTTTCCTGGTGAATGTGATCGCGGCGATGCGGGAGATGGGCACGGGCCGGACGCCGTCCGCCGCTCCGATCATGGCCACGAGCCGGTCGACGAGAATGGTGGTCTTTCCCGTCCCGGCGCCGGCGTCGATGAGCACGTTGCGGCCGCGCTCCGCGATGGCCGCCTCGCGCTGGGCCTGGTCGGGCGGCGGCTTCCGGGCGGGGCCGCGCGCGCTACTCGTCATCGCCGGACATGCCCTTGAGCGCGCCGAACTCGGCGAGCACCCCGCCCGCGTCGGTGAGCACGGTTGCCGCGCGCTCCTGCGCCCCGGGCCCGCAGACCGGGCGGAATGGGCAGAACGTGCAGTCATCTGACGAGGGCGTTCTCGGGAAGGCGCCCTCGGCCAGCAGGGCCGAGGCGATCCCGAGCCATCGGTGCGCCGCCGGCTCCAGGACGTCGTGGAAGTCGTGCCGGAAGCCGCGCTCCTGGGCGGCTCCGCGGCCGAAGTAGGCGTAGGCTGCGGCGATGCGGCGGGGGACGCCCCACTCCGCGGCGAGTCGCTGGGTCACGAGACCATAGATCGCGATCTGCAGATCGAGGCTCGGGTCGGGCTCCCTCTTCTTGCCGAAGCGCGGATGGGCGTGGCACCGATGGCAGATGCCCTTCCGCCAGGCCGATCACCCGCACCGCGCCGAAGGCGAGGCCGACGGCACCGCCGATCGTGCCCACGTACACGCGAGGCTCGCCGAATCGGCCTGCGGCTATGCGCGTTCCCTGGAAGACCCCCTCGATGGCCTCGAGCGCGTCCTCGCCCGTGAGGGCCCCGCAGGCCGCGGCTTCGGCCAGCGGTCGGAGCCGCTCGTCGAGGACGGTGTGGACGCGCGGGCCTTCGCCGGGCTGGAGGAGCCACTTGCCGACGAAGTCACGAAGGGCCGGCCACAGCGAGCCGAGGGGCGCCGCCCGGACCGCGAGGGCGGCCACGCCGGCGAGGGCCTCGAGAGCCGGCCGGACGGCGCGGAGATCCGCGAGCAGGCGCTCGAGGTCGCGCGCGCGCCGGGCGAGCGCGGGACGGTCAGGGTCGTCCTCGGCGGCCTGCGCCCGCGAGAGCTGCTCGGCGAGGTCGCGCTCCCGCTCGGCGAGCCGAGGCGCCCAGTTGAGCGCCCCCTCGGGACGCGCGGGGTTCCCGCTCACCGTGCCGAGGGACCAGACCAGGTCCGTCGCCGCCCCATGCGAGAGATGCCGCGCCTCCTCGGCGACGGTGCGGAGCGTGGGCAGCACCTCGGCGAGCGCCGGCGCTCCAAGGTGGGCCCGGAGGGCGCGCACCACGGCGAGGGCGCGCGCCCCGGCGGCGAGCCCCGCCAGCGGAAGACTGCCCGCGACGTGCACCGGGAGCGGGCCATCTGCCCATGGCAGGCGGGCCAGGCGCTCGGCCACCAGCCCCGCCACCGGGCCCAGCGCCGGGAAGACGACCGCGATGTCCTCGAGCGGGGTGCCGTCAAGCACCTGCCGCGCAACCCAGTCCGCGGTGGCCTCGATCTCCTCGTCGATGCCGGCATGCTCCTCGAGGTCCACCGTGCCATCGGGGCCGGCGCTCCGGGGCCGGCCCGGATCGGCCAGCACTGCCGGAGGCTCGAAGAGATATGAGGCCAGGAGGTCGCGCTCGCTCGCCTGCACCCGCGGCGCCGTCGCGGCGCCGAGCGCCGCTGCCGCCTCGCGACCGTAGAGCGCCTCCACCCGGCACAGGTGGTGCTCGCGGACGGGGCGTGCGGCCGCAAGGGCAAGCACCACGCGGGGGATCGCCCGGAGAAAGCTTGCGCGCACCGCAGTCTCGTGACCGTCGACGGTGGCCAAGGTCGAGCCCGGGTAGGGCCAGAGATCCGGCCGATGCCCAAGGCTCAGGGCCGCCTCGCGGTACACGCGCTGGGCCGTCCACGACGAGCCGGCAGACTTGCCCAGAGCAAGCCAGATTGCGGCCACGTCCCGCAGGCGGGCATCCTCGCTCGAAGCGAGATCCTCGGGTCTGAGGCCGGCGCCCTCGAGGTCCAGGATGGTCTCGGCGAAGGCCTCGTCCCATCCGGGCCTGGAGCGGAGGAGATCGGGCGGGAAGTGGGCGAGGGCGAGCCCCTGGCGGAACAGCGCGAGGAGGCGCCTCGGCCGGAGGCCTTCCTCCCCAGGCGCACCGACCACGTCCGCCGATTGAAGGACTTCGGCGGCGGCAGCGAGCGGGGTGACGAATCGGGTTCCGGCGAGTACGTGACCGAGGCCCGTGCGCAGAAGCTCACGGCGGAGCGCATGCGCGACGCGCTCCCGCGGCACCAGCACCGTGCGGCACGGAAGCGGGCCGTCGATGGGGACGCGCGCGATCGCCGCCGCCCCGTTCCGCGCGTTCCAGAGGAGTTCCACGCCGACGGGCTTCAGCGGCTCACCGGGCTCTGGACTTCGAGGCGAAATAGGGTTGGAACTGCCCGCGCCGGGGCGCGAAGCAGCGGTTGGCTGGGCGCCCGGCATAGTACCTCGCCAGGATCTCGCGGACGTGCCGGAAGGTCAGCCCGTCGAACAGCATGGCGCCACGGATCTTGTCCTTGCCGTCCCAGACGGGATGCTGGCCCATGAAGCGCCGGGGGCCACTGGTGCTGATGGCGAGGTACTCCCTCTTCCCCCCGATGGTGAAGATTCGATCCGGCCAGTCCGCCTGCTGGGGTTGATGGTGCTGGATAATCAAGAGAAGCCAGTCGAGCGGCCAGCGGTGTGCCTCATGCTCGGCGGTATCGTTGTAGTAGAGACTCACCGGCTTCCGGACGATCGGCCGCGCCCGGCCAGTGGCGCCAGCCCTGCCCGCACTCTTGACGGATCTGGCGCGAGCCTGCGGCGACGGGCGACTCCGCCTGAGCCGGGGCGGCGGCGGGCACCATCCGCAGCGGCGCGAGCTTTCGCGCCAGCGCTTCGGCTTCGAGGCGCAGCGCCTCGCGGAGCGAGGCCGGCGCCAGCACCTCGGCCTCGCTGCCGTAGCTGAGGATCCAGCGCCTCACCTCCAGCGTGTCGGCCACCTGGAGCGTCATCTCGAGCCGGCCGCCGTCGAGATCGCGGAACTTCTGCGTCGGGTGCCAGAGGTGATCGCGCACGTAGCGGGCGGCCGCGCGCGCGAAGAGGATCTTCACGGTGACGATGTCACCGCGGACGATGCCCCAGGCGCCCTTGAGGTACTCCTCCACGTTGAAGTCAGCGGGCACCTCGAAGCGCAGGACCAGCACCTCGCAGTCGCGGATGCGCTCGACGGCGAAGATGCGCAAAGCCTGCCGCGTGTGGCAGTAGGCGACGAGGTAGCAGGCCCCGTTGTAGAGCGTGAGGTGGTAGGGGTCCACGCGGCGCGAGGTGACCTCGTCGCGGCTCATGGAGTAGTAGGCGAGCCGCAGCCGCCGGCGCTCGAGGAGCGCCCGCTGGATGGCCGCCAGGTAATGGGCGGCAGGAGCCTGGAGCTTGGCGCCCACGGCGCGCACGCCGATGGTGTCGCGCATGCGGTCGAGGAGGGCCAGGGCGTCCTTGTGCAGCACGCTGCCGATGCGCTCGAAGGCGGACTGCGCCGAGGCGCCGAGCGCCGCGCCGGCGGGGGCGAGGAGATCACGGCTCATGAGCAGGGCCGCCAGCTCGCTGAGGGTGAGCTTGAGCGGCAGCCGCAGCCGGAAGCCCGCGTCGAGGCGCCACACGGAGCGGCGCCCGTCGGCATCCCGGTCGGTGTAGATGGGGAACTTCGCGTCCTGGAGGACGCGGAGATCGCGCCAGATCGTGCGCACGGCGCAGCCAAGATCGAGCGCCGCGTCATCGACCGCGATCCCCGCCGGTCGGTCGAGGAGCTGGAGGAGCCGCCACTGCCGGGTGAGCTGATTGCCTCGCGGCATAAGCTCTCGTCATCATGGGTCGCGCGCCTGAGGGCTGTCAATGGGTGCGCTGGGGGTGCGCTGTCCCAGGCACGGCCTACTCGCCGCCCCGCCCGGAGGCGGGCGTGTCGGGGAAAACCATGAGGTGGGCGACGCGGTCCTCGGCGACGAGCGCGGCGCCGTGGGCCTGTCCCCCGGCGAGCCGGTACTCGGTGCCGAGGCCGACGGTGGGGGCCGGCTCCACGGGGCAGCCGGCGATCCGCTCGAGGACGGCATGCGGGCTCGGGACCAGCCGGGCGCCGGGCTTCCGGCCGATGGCATCGGCCGCGTAGCCGGCGCAGAGGCGCGGCCAGGCCCGGGCGAAGAGGCCGGGGCAGGCGAGGAGGTCGAGGCCCACCCAGCGGCCCGAGAGGTAGACGAGGGCGCCGATCTGGCCCGGCCTGGGGGCGAGCGCCTGGCGGGCGGCGCCCAGGTCCTCCTCGTACTTGCCATAGAAGTCGCGCATGGCGCCGGTGGGGCTCGCGACGCCGTGGGCGGCCACGCGCGCGGCCACGCCGTCCCAGATCCCGCCCTGATCGGCCATATGCCCCCCCGGCCTTGGCGGACGGACCTGGTCACCCAGGCCGCTTTCCGGGCGCGGAGCGAGGCGAAGAGGGCGGCATCGCCGGCGGCGAAGTGGCGGCTCCGGTAGGCCCAGCGTCCCTGCTCGACGCAGCTCACGGGGATGGTCACGGTGGCGCCGGCGGCGACGAGCACGGTGGTGTTGAGGATGCGGTTCTGCTTGGCGCCGACCAGCTCCTCGCCGTCGAGGAGGAGCAGCGGCTGGTCGGCCGTGTTGGTGACCTGGAGATTCGGCACCGACCCCGCCTCGCTCACCTCCGTGATGCGGACGCGCTCGCCGGCCTCGCCGAGCGTGAGCCAGGCGGGCTCGGCGAGGAGCGGGGCGAGGATGGGGATCATGGTGAGCGCGCCGTGGGTGACGGGCTCGCCGGCCAGGATATTGTCGAGCGTCTTCGCGATGGGGTCGATCTGGGTGAGCGTGGGCATGGGGTACGCCTCCATGGCGTCGAGGCTACCGCGCCCCTGTGACAGCGGAGGTCACGGCTCCGCGGCAAGGACGCGGGCCAGGGCGGGTGCGGGGGCGCGCGCCCGCGACTTCCGGGAGAGGTTGCGCGAACTCAGGGCGGTGAGTAAAATTACTCAACGCCCTGAGGAGACGATTCGATGGCCTTTTCCCGCCCCCACGCCGCGATCCTGGCCCGGCGCCTCGCCGAGCCGCGTCGCTTCATCCAGGCGGTAACCGGGCCGCGTCAGGTCGGCAAGACCACCCTGGTCTAGCACGTCACGGCGGCCTCGGGGCTCCCCACGCGCTTCGCCGCAGCGGACGAGCCCACGCTCCGGGGGCCGGGATGGCTGGAGCAGCAGTGGGAGGCGGCGCGGCTCGAAGCGCGGGACGCGGGCCGTCGGGGCGCGGTGCTCGTCCTCGACGAGATCCAGAAGGTTCCCGGCTGGTCCGAGGCTGTCAAGCGCCTGTGGGACGAGGATACCCGCCTGCGCCGTGCCCTCAAGGTGGTCATCCTCGGCTCGGCACCGCTCCTGGTGCAGCGCGGGCTGGCCGAGAGCCTCGCCGGGCGCTTCGAGGTGCTGCAGCTTCAGCACTGGTCGTTCGCGGAGATGCGGGAGGCCTTCGGCTGGTCGCTGGACACGTATATCTTCTACGGCGGCTATCCGGGCGCGGCCCCGCTCGTCGGCGAGCCGTCGCGCTGGGCGCGCTACGTCCTTGATTCGCTGGTCGAGACCACGATCGCCCGCGACGTGCTGCTGCTCTCGCGGGTCGACAAGCCCGCGCTCCTCCGCCGGCTGTTCGAGCTCGGCTGCCGCTACTCCGGGCAGATCCTCTCCTACACCAGGATGCTGGGCCAGCTCCAGGACGCCGGCAACACCACCACCCTGGCGCATTACCTCGACCTGCTGGCGGCGGCCGGGATGCTCGAGGGGCTCCAGAAGTACGCCGGGGCGGCCGTCCGGCAGCGCGGCTCGAGCCCCAAGCTCCAGGTGCTGAACACCGCCCTCATGACCGCGCCCATGGGGCTCGCGCTCGAGGAAGCCCGTGCCGACCGGGAGCTGTGGGGCCAGCTGGTCGAGTCGGCGGTCGGGGCCCATCTGGCGAACGCAGCGGCCGCGGGGGTGTGCACGCTCTTCTACTGGCGGGACCGCAACCGCGAGGTGGACTTCGTGGCGCGCGCCGGCCGGACGCTGACGGCCATCGAGGTGAAAAGCGGGCGGTTCCGCGAGGTCCCGCCCGGGCTCGTGGCCTTCGCGGAGGCGCACGGAGCGGCACGCACGCTGCTCGTGGGCGGAGACGGTATCGCAATCGGAGAGTTCCTCGCCCGGCCGGTCGAGCACTGGGTGAGGGGATGAGGGCGATCACCGCAGCGCGCGACGTGCCAACCGTCGCGAGAGGCGAACCTATGAAGAAGAGGGCTAAGCGGTCAGCGGAGCGAGACACGCTCCGGCCCGAGTATGACTTCCGTGGTGGAGTGCGGGGGAAGTATGTGGCGCGGTACCGCGCTGGGACGAACGTGGTCGTCCTCGATCCCGATGTGGCGGAGGCGTTCGGAAACGCCGCCGCCGTGAACCGCGCGCTCCGCGCGTTGCTGGACGCAGTTCCCGCCCGACGAGCCAAGCGGCGGAGCGCCTGACCTTCGTCCTTCCTTCCGGTCGCGCGTGGCTTGCCTCCTGGGGCTCCATTGCGGCAGCACGGGATGGGCGGGTCACGTGTGACCCTGCCTGTCACGGGCCCGCGGGACAGTGTCCCCGGGGGACACGGCAATCGTTTATCTCTTGCTCGCGCCGATCATCCTGGGCGTCGCCGTGGTGTTCGGGCTCGAGGAAGTGAAGGGCCTCGGGCACTTCCTTGAGAATGTGGTGCCAGTCGGTGTCGCTGAGCCCGCCCACGGCCCGTAGGTGCGGCAGGAAGTCGGCCGAGGAGTCGTCGAGTGTCCGCCCGAAGGGCGCCATGACGCGCGCCACCTCCTCGGCCGCCCGAGCGTGGCGACCGGCCGTGCGTGTGACGAGGTGGCCAAGTGCGAGGACTACCAGGTCGAGTTCCGCGGCGAGGGAAGCCGGGCCATGCCTCTTGAAAACGTCGACCAGGGAGCGGTAGTAAGTTTCGATCGGGCCGTGGCCATCAGGGGCCTCCTTGTGTGCCGAAGTTCGCTGCGTCCATGCTCAGGGTCGCGCCCGGCTGTGACAGGCGAGGTCACACCGGCCAAGGCCCTCGAGGGCGGCCGTCGGGTGCGCCGTCGCGCGGGTGTGTACTTCACCAGCCTGGAGGCGGCCCGCGCCCTCCTCACACGGAACCGCTTGGCGCTGCTTCGGGCGGTTCGCGCCCGCCGGCCCCGGTCCATCTACGAGCTCGCCCGGACGCTCAACCGCGATCTGAAGAACGTGCAGGAGGACGTCCGGATGCTCGAGGAGTACGGGCTGCTGCGCCTGACCAGGGGACGCGGCGGGGGGAAGCGCGTCATCACGGTGCCCGAGGCCCTCTTCGGCGAGATCACGCTCAAGATCGCGATCTGATCGGGCCATCTCCCAGAGCAGGCGGCTCTCGGTG
>MGBT01000046.1:4792-12595 GCA_001788395.1 Candidatus Rokubacteria bacterium GWA2_70_23 | reverse complement strand
CAACGTGGACGGCGGCCTCGTGATGGGGAACTGAGCGCGCGCGAACTTTTCTCCGGGTGACAGTCAGGAGGCGAGGAACGGAGTGGGGCTGGTGGTGTACGATTGGCTTGTACAGGAGGCGCCGACGATGAAGCGGGTGAGTGTCGCCGAGGCGCGCAAGAGGCTCAAGGGCCTCCTCGACGAGGTCTCGTCGGGCCACCAGGTCTCCGTGGTCCGGCGCGGGCGGGAGGTCGCCCGGCTGGTTCCTCCGAGGCGAAGAGGGAGACGGCTGCCGGCCCTCGGCGCATTCAGGGCATCGATTCGCGTGACCGGCGAGCCGGTGAGCCGGGTCGTCGTCCGCGCTCGCCGGGAAGGGCGCTACTGATGTACATCGACACCAGCCTCCTGGTGCCGTACTACTGCCCTGAAGCCCTGAGCCGAGTGGCCGAGCGGACGCTCCGCGGCGACCGGCGCCCCGCCGTCAGCGATCTGGTCGAGGTTGAGTTCTTCTCTGCGCTGGCGAGAAAGGTCCGCGCGCGCGAGATGTCGGCCGCGGACGCCACCCGGACCGGCGAGCGGTTTCTCGACCATCTTCAGGCGGGTCTCTACGCGCGCGTCGCGGTCCAGCGGCGGCACTACGAGGGCGCTCGCGCCTGGCTGGCCCGGTTCACGCTGCCGCTTCGGGCACTCGATGCTCTGCACCTCGCCCTGGCCGACGCGGAGGGACTCCGTCTGGCGACCGCCGACCAAGACCTGTCCCGGTCGGCGAAGAGTCTCGGCGTCGCGGTCACGCTCGTTCGGGGGTGGCGGGTCCTGCGCGAGCTGTTCGGCGAGTACCGGGCGCCACAGGTCTACTAGCCCAACTTCCGCAGTTCAGGGGCCGCGGCCCGAACAGGTGACGGTGTCTCCGGAGGTCGCCGCCCTACGAAGAGCCTGTCCTCGTCCACTGCCGCCGGGCCCGCGGCCTGCCACGGATTGTCAGCGGGGGCCCGCACTCCTTGTCGGGCCCGGGGGCTCCCGGACCCGGACTTCTCGTGACTCGTGGGGTCGGGCCCTGCGCCATGTGGCCACGGAATAACGGCTTCCGGCCTGTCACCGTGAGATGTCGTCCGAGGCGGAGACAGGTGGCACAGGGCTTGCGGGAAGAACACCCCCAGAGGGTCCGGGCCTGCGGCCCCGGACCCCGAGCCGAGAGGGCGGTTGCGCAAGATCGATCACCAACGGAGGGACACGATGGCGGCGAACCTGCAGGAACTGCTGACCGTGATGGTGCAGCGCGGGGCCTCGGATCTTCACCTGAGCTGCGGGACATACCCCCAGATCCGGCTCCACGGGAACCTCGAGCCCCTGGAGGAGTTCGAGGCGCTGATGCCTCCCGACACGCAGCGGCTGGTCTACAGCGTGCTCACCGAGGACCAGCAGCGGCGCTTCGAGCAGGACAACGAGCTGGACCTGTCCTTCGGGGTGGAGGGCCTCGCGCGCTTCCGCTGCAACGTCTACCGGCAGCGGGGGGCCCTGTGCGCCGCGATGCGCGTGATTCCCTACACGGTGCGCACCTTCGCGGAGCTCCAGCTGCCCCCCATCGTGGAGAAGCTGGCCGAGAAGCACAGGGGCCTCGTGCTCGTGACGGGCCCCACGGGCTCGGGGAAGTCCACGACGCTGGCCGCCGTGATCGACAAGATCAACTCGGAGCGGCGCGCCCACATCGTCACCATCGAGGACCCCATCGAGTTCGTCCACCAGCACAAGAAGTCGCTGGTCCACCAGCGCGAGATCGCCTCCGACACCCACTCGTTCACGAGCGCGCTGAAGTCCATCCTCCGGCAGGATCCCGACGTGGTCCTGCTGGGCGAGATGCGGGATCTGGAGACCGTCGCGGCCGCGTTGACCATCGCCGAGACGGGCCACCTGACCTTCGGCACGCTGCACACCAACTCCTGCGCCCAGACCATCAACCGCATCATCGACGTCTTTCCGACGGCGCAGCAGTCCCAGATCCGTGCCCAGCTCTCCCTGGTCATCGAGGGCGTGCTGTCGCAGACGCTGCTGCCGACCGTCGACGGGCGTGGTCAGGCCATGGCGCTGGAGATCATGCTGCCCACCCCGGCCATCCGGAACCTCATCCGCGAGGAGAAGGTCCACCAGATCTACTCGATGCTCCAGGCCGGCTCGAAGGTCGGCATGCAGACCATGAGCCAGTCGCTGGCGGAGCTGGTGCGGGCGGGGAGGGTGTCGAAGGAAGAAGCGCTCGCCCGGGCGCCGCTGCCGGACGAGCTGCTGACCCTGCTGGGCGGCGCCGGGGCCGGCACCTCGCCCGCCGGCAACGCCTACGCCACGGGGCTCGGCGGCGCCCGCCGCTAGATCGACGGCGCGGCCGGCTCCTTGCCGAGCGGGCTCAGGAACCGCGGGTCCCGGCGAGGCTGGCTGCAGGGCCCGCGGTCAGGTTGTGTCGCGGCGGGGGCCCCGACGATGCTGGCGGCCCCCACGCCGAGTGCGGCGTCGTCCGGGCGGCGGGGACTCGGGCGCCGCACCGGCGGATGGCGTCTGATCGCCGGCCGCGACCGGCTCTTCCTCGCGCTCGGCGTCCACTGGCCTAGCTGCCAGCACCGACGGCGCGGGCCGAGCATGAGGCTCGGCGGCGCCGGCCCCATCCGCCAGCGAGATCATGCCGGTCGGGCTCACCGACAGCTCCTTGAGACGGCGCAGTCGGGTGACCAGGCGAGGGGAGCCTGGCGTTCGAGCGAAGCCCCGGCCCTTGAGCTCCCGGGCCAGCGTGTCGATGAGCACCGGCCGTCCGTGTCCGCGGCGGATCAGCTCGCGGATCAGGTGAATGATCTCGTCGTGGGGCGCAGTGTGGGGCTCCTCGGCCGCATGCCCGTCGGCGGGCCCGGGGACGGTTGCAGGCGCAGCCGCCTGGACCGGTGTGTGGCGCCGCCGCTCGGCGGGCGCGCGCGGGACGGCGGCGAGCCGGGGCGGCGCCGCCTCGACGCGGGCGAGGTGCCCGCTCGGGCGACCTCGGCCGCGCCCCCGGGGCGCGGGAGCGCGCTCCGAGGGCTCCCTGGCGGCCGGCGCGCCGCTCAGGGCGCGATAGGAGAGCCGGCGGAACTCGATCCCCAGCGTGGCTGCCACGTCGCCGACCGCGTCGAAGGCCCGATCGTCCGACACGATGTCGATGCGGTCGCCGGGGCGGGCGGCGGCCAGCCAGACGCCCGCGCTCACCGCGATCCGCAGGTCGCTCCAGTCCCGCACCCCCGGCGCCGGCGCGCTGTGGACGAGCTGGGCCCCGCGGTGGGACAGCAGGCGGGCGATGTCGTGGCCGATCACCCGCCAGTTGCCGACAGCCACGAACTCCGTCCGGCTCTCCCGTCTGTCGATGGCCAGGTGGTGGAGGACCCGCTCGATGTGCGGGCTGTGGCTGGTGTTCTCGACGTCGAAGAAGATCGCGCGCCAACCGACAGGCACCGGGCGCTCCGGCTCCGGGGGTGCCACGCGGGCAATGTACTCGGGCTCGGGCGAGGCGAAGGCGACATCGGCCGGGAGCGCAGAGGCCTCGGATGACAGGTCCCCCGCGGGACTGACTGCGATTCCGGCGGCAACCGGCTCGACCGCGGTTTCCGGTTCGGGCCCCTCTGCCCCGGATCCCTGCGAGTCGGGCGCGATGGTCGGGAGCGCTCTGCGCGCCGGGGCGGCCGGCCCTGCGCCGCGGCGGGGCCGCGGGGTGCTCTTCCCGGGGGTCGTGGTCGTGCGGGGCGTGGTCTTGCGGGTCACGGTCGCTCTCCAATCATGGCGGCTGCTCCGGCCAGCCGTCAGAGGTACAGAGCCCTCATCATGGCCTCGGGGTAGCGTGTCCCCGCCGCAGCCCCGGCGGGCACCGCCTCGGCGATGCGGCGGACATCGTCGGGGTCGAGCGCCATGTCCACGGCCCCCACGTTCTCCTCCAGCCGGCTGGCACGCTTGGTGCCGGGAATCGGGACGATGTCCGGCCCCCGAGGCGAGCAGCTAGGCCAGGACGAGCTGCCCCGTCGTGCAGCGCGTGTCTCTGGCGATGGCCTCGACGTGCCGCAGGAGCTCGCAGTTGCGCGAGAGGTTCTCGCCCTGGAAGCGCGGGTGGTCCCGGCGCCGATCCTCGGGCGGGAGGTCGTCCGGCGTCTGGACGCTCCCGGTGAGGACGCCGCGGCCGAGGGGCGAGCAGGCGACGAACGAGATCCCCAGATCCCGGCAGACCGGCAGCGCAGCCTCCGCCTCCGTGCGGTAAGGGTGCGGTACTGCATTCGGGGTCCCCCTTTCGTGACGCGGGCGATTCTACACCGGGCGCGCCGCGCCCGGGGCGTCTGATTGCGGTCCGGCGGCTGATGGCCAGCTCGAGCTCGCTCAGCTCCCCGGGGGCGGTGACGAACTCGCCCACGATCCGCAGCGCCCGCCACGGCTCGCCGGCCCGGAAGTCGCCCACGGGGGGTCGCGTATCACGCGATGTCATGGCCCTCGTCCGTCCGGGATCGGTCGGGCACGGCAGCCTGCTGCCGGCGTTCCAGCCTCGGCGCTCCAGCCATGGTAGGCGAAGTCCTCCCATGGAGGCCCCCATGCGCACAGGGGAGACGGTCCTCCGGGCCTACGCCGACTGAGCGAGGGACTCCTCTCCACGGCGTAGACCTGATCGCGGACGGCCATGGCGCCGGGGTCGCCCAGGGGCAGCGGGCGGGCCCTGATGCCGGAGAGCCTGAGCAGCGCGAGATCGTGCCGGACAGCGAAGGCGACGGCGTCGAGGACGTACTGCTCCGCCGGCTGGTCCGAGCCGGCGCAGGGCGTGCCGGTGTGGGTCAGGCGGGGGCGTGGCTCCCGCGGACGACGGCAAGGCCGAGCCGCCTCAGCTCGCCGTCGATGCCGCGGCGCCGTCGACTCCGCGCTCGACGCCGCTCTCGCGCCGGCGGGGCCGCAGCTTGCCGCCGCTCCGCGAGGCGCTGATCGAGGATCACCTGGATGTGCTCATCCCGGCCGAACGCATCCGAGAGGTAGTCGAACATGTCGCTCTGGTCGTGACGCACGATGAACAGGAGTGGGTCCATGATTCTGTCCCCTTTCATCGGTGCCAGCGCTTCATATGGCGGATCTCCGGGCGGCGTGGTCCAGCCGGCGATTGGTACCGACACCCTGAGGCTAGTCCCGAGGGCGTCGAGGGGTCAAGAGCGAGTGGCGGGAGGGGAAACACGCCGGGGTGGCCGTGGTGTCGTCTCGGGGCGTGGCTGGCTCGGCATCGCGCCGGCCCGGCTTTCCGATCCCGTGCCCCGACCCGACTTCGGTTTCACCCCGCGCGAGCTGCGCACGCGGCGCGCCCTGCGGAGCCCTCGCGGGGTCCAGCGGGCGCTCGACGCCCTGCCCTACCATCTGGCCGGCACGGCCTGGTCGCCGCGCGGCGTGCTGAGCAGCGTGCCCATTGGCTCCAGATCTTCACTCGAAACCGACAGTTTTCGACACGGAGATGCGGACTTACGTCGCGCGCTGCCAGGGGAACTTCAGGGTAGGGCTCAGCGCAAAAAAAGGCCGGGCGCGAGCGCCAAGCCGACCAGGGTCCTCAGAGCGATCGCGTCGCTCCGCCGTCCACGTGGACCACCGTCCCCGTCACGAAGCTGGCCCGCTCGGAGGCGAGGAACACGATCACGTCGGCGATCTCCTCCGGCTTCGCGGCGCGCCCCAGCGGGACGTGGGCGAGCCAGCGCCGGCCGGCCTCCGCCACGGAGACCCCCAGGACCCGCGCCTCGGTCTCGAACACCGACCGGAGGCGGCCGGTCTCGACGGGCGCCGGGCTCACCCCGACGATCCGGATGCCGTGGCGCGCTTCCTCCTGCGCCAGCCCCACCGTGAAGTTGATCAGGCCCGCGTTGGCGACGCCCGCCGGCAGGGCGCGGCCGTCCGGCTGCTTGCCCCGGTGCCCGATGACGTTCACGATCACGCCGCCGCCCCGCGCCCGCATGACGGGCAGCGCCTCGCGACAGCAGCGGATCTGGCCCCGGAGCTTCAGCGCCAGGCTCTCTTCCCAGTCCTCCTCGGTCAGCTCGAGGAAATTGCCGCCCTTGGCGGCCCCGACGGAGTTCACCAGGATGTCGAGGCCGCCGAACTCCGTGGCCACGGCCCGGACCAGCCGGGTCACGTCCTCCGGCCGCGTGCAGTCGGCCTGGACGGCCAGCGCCTTGCCCCCGAGGGCCCGGACCGCCTCGGCGGCCTCGCCCAGAGCCGCGCGCCCCCGGGCGCAGAGCGCGACGGAGACGCCCTCCCGCGCGAGGCCCAGGACGACGGCCCGGCCGATCCCCAGGCTGCCGCCCGTCACCAGCGCGATCTTCCCGCCGAGCCCCAGGTCCACGGCCGCGCCTATCGCCGGAGCAGGTCGGCGTAGTCCTTGAAGTCCCGCCAGCCGTCCGGGCCGAAGTTGCCCGAGACCGGACGGCTGACGGCCGTCAGGTCGGCGAGCAACCGCTCCGACACCATCCCGGATGAGGCGCCCCCCGACCGCTCCGCCAGTTTCGAGCGGTGATGCTCCCGCACCTCGGGGGGGAGCGGGATGTCGCCGTGGGCCAGGTAGCGCACGGCGCCGAATCGGTCGCGCCCCGGAAGCGCCTTCCCGGCATTGAAGCGGCTCGGCGACCAGGGAACGTCGATGACCCCCGCCTCAACCGCGCGGACGGCGCCGCGGGCCCAGTCGCCGTCGCCGAGGTCGCGAGCGCGATCGAGGATGGCCCGGGCCTCGGCGGCGACCATGGCCTCCTCGGTCTCCACTTCGGGATCGAGAGGCAGCCGCCACCGCTCGAGCATCCGGAGAACCTGCTGCGTCAGGCGCACGCCCGCGGCGTTGACCTCGGGGCTCGGGATGCCGAGGGCCTCGTGCACGCTCTTGGTGATCACCTGCGTGACCCCGGCGGTGCCGGCAATGGCGGCGCCCAGCGCGATGACCCCCGCCGCCTGGGCCTCGTCCTGGGGGAAGTTTGCCATCCACTGGTGCGACGCGATGGTCAGGGTGGTCGTGCCGAACCCGAACCGCTGGAGGTACTCCCGGCAGACGTTCTCCAGCGCCCGGAGGGCCGCCACGTCCTGGGCGAGGCAGAGCGCCTGCCCCAGCCCGACGCTGTAGTGCGGCAGCCCCTGCCCGGCGCCGAGCAGGGGCTCGATCACCGCGATGGCCACCCCGAGCCCCGGCGGGATCAGCGTGCCGGTGAGGAACCCCGGCTGCTCGCGATGGATGGGAACGCCCTGCTCCCAGTAGTGGGCGCAGAGACGGTCCAGGTACTGGTAGTTCCGGATCCCCTCGGCGATCGGCAGCTCCTTCGTATAAGAGAGCGTGTAGGAGATCCCGCCGCCGAGAAAGCCGGTGGCCCCGCCGGCCAGGCCGACCTCGGCGGTGAGGCACGGCCTGGATGTCCCCGAGAGGACCATCGCGGGCTTTTCCACGGCCTCGGTGACCCGGCGGACTCCCTTCACGCCGTGGTTCACCAAGGGGAGCCCGTTCAGCAGAGACCGGCCGGCGCTGACGCTTTCCGCCAACCCCTTCTCGGCCTCGGCGAAGCGCTCGTTCCGCGTGTAGCTGTCGGTGGTGAGGGGGAGGAGATCGGCCCCGCCCTGGTCCTGGAGGGCCTTGAGCAGCGCGATCTGCTCCTCGACCGTCGCGAACCCGCCCCGCGGCTGGGCCAGGGTGATCCCTTCCGACTTGGCCCGGAGGACGGTCAGGGCGAAGTTCCGGTGCCGGGGAACTCCACGCTGGTAGGCCACCGCCTCGTCGAGATCCACTTCACGACCGGTCGGCCAGCGGGCCAAGACCTCCTCCGCATCTCGAGAAAC
>MGBT01000046.1:0-4710 GCA_001788395.1 Candidatus Rokubacteria bacterium GWA2_70_23 | reverse complement strand
GTCCGTGCTGACCGTCGTCGGAGCCTGGACGCGCGCCCTGACGGTCTCGGTCGCGGGATCGACGGCCACGACCTTGGTGAAGGTGCTGCCGAAGTCGATGAAGAGCCAGAGCTCCCGGTCACCCATCTCGGGCCGGCCCTCCCAGATCCCGGCGGAGCTCTTCGATCACCCGGCGCAGATCGATGCCCGGCGGATAGGCCCGGTCGAAGCCCATCGCCAGGAAGCGCCGCTCCACCTCCGCCCACTCCTGCTTCCCCACCACCAGGTTCCCCCCCACGACGAGGTGGATCCGCCCCAGGCCGGCCTCCTCGAACTTGTCGCGCAGCCCCTGGCAGTCCAGCTCTCCCTGGCCGTAGAGGGAGGAGACCAGGATCGCGTCGGCGTTGGTCTCGATGGCCGCTTTGACGAACTCCTCCTGCGCCACCATGATCCCCAGCGGCACGACCGTGAAGCCCGCCTCCTCGAGGGCCATCTGGAGGATCCGGTTCCCCACGATGTGGCAGTCGGCGCCGATGACGCCGGTCACCACGGTCCGGGTCCCCGTCCTCCGCCGAGCCCTCATGGTTGCGCCCTACACGGCCCGTGGGCCGGGAATGTTGACGCAGTAACGGATGGGCTCTGCCTCGAGGGCCCGCCGGATGTCCTCCAGGTTCATGGCGGCCTTGCGCGCCGTCGATTCCACGGTGCCACCGGCGTAGGGGATCGCCCGGGTGGCCGCCGCGAGGTGCAATTCGGCCGCGACGCCGATCCCCGACTCATGACCGCTCCCGACGATCACCGGCAGCCCCGCCGCTTCGGCCACCGCGCAGACCTTGCGGGCGCGGTGGAGACCGCCGGAGCGCATGACCTTGATCTTGACGAGGTCCGCCGCCCGCTTTTCCACAATCCGTAGCACATCGGTGGGCGTCGAGACCGGCTCGTCCGCCATCACGGGCACGTCCAGCGCGGCACTCACCCTGGCCAGCCCGTCAAGGTCCCACGCAGCCACAGGCTGCTCGATCAGGGCGGGCTCGTAGCGTTCCAGGCGTCTCAGCAGGGGGATGGCCCGGTCGGCGGTGTACGCCTGGTTGGCGTCCAGGCGAAGCTCGACATCGCGCCCGATGGCCTCTCGCACCGCCCTGACCGTCCCCTCGTCCTGGCCGTCGGGGTCGCCGATCTTGAGCTTGACGGTGCGAAAGCCCCTCGGCAACGAGCCGGGCGGCCTGCTCAGCAGCCGCCATCGGGCTCCCCAGGAGCCCGATGGGCCCGCCGGAGAGGAGTATCCGGTCCCTAGCCTGACCGCTTCGTCCAGGGCGTGGTCCGAGCTCGGGGAGAAATCCACGGGGACGAGGATGCGCCGGAAGGTCATACGCGCAAGGCCTTCCGCCGGGCCAGCCAGCCCTTGAGCGCCGGCCAGAGGAGCAGGCCGGCCGAGGTGAGGAGCACGGCGGCGCTGACCGGCCGGGTGAAGAACACCGTCACGTCGTTGCCGTAGCTCACCATGGAGGTCAGGAAATACTGCTCGGCCAGCGGCCCCAGGATGACCCCGAGGATGAGCGGGGGGATGGGAAGGTTGTAGCGCCGCATGAAGAAGCCGAGGACCCCGAAGAGCATGGTCAGCCAGACGTCCGCCATGTCGTTGCGGAGGGCGTAGGCGCCGATAAAACAGAAAGTGATGATAAAAGC
The DNA here is from genome assembly GCA_001788395.1 of Candidatus Rokubacteria bacterium GWA2_70_23. Classification (GTDB taxonomy): domain Bacteria; phylum Methylomirabilota; class Methylomirabilia; order Rokubacteriales; family CSP1-6; genus UBA12499. Next base: position 3,045 of record MGBT01000046.1, on the reverse strand, counting down.
CGCGAGAATCGGCTCGGGGACCTTCATGAGCTGGGCGAAGGAGCGGGCGGCCAGGAGCCCCATCACGATCATGATGAGGTTCGCCAGGAGCATCCCCACGAAGATGGTGTACACCTCGTGGGGACTCTTGGAAAAAAGGAGCGGGCCGGGCTGGACCCCGTGGAGGAGAAACGCCCCCATCATCACCGCCGTCGCCCCGCTGCCGGGGATGCCGAGCGTGAGGAGCGGGATCATCGCGCCGCCCGTGGAGGCGTTCACGGAGGTCTCGGAGGCGGTCAATCCCTCGAGCACGCCGGTGCCGAAGCGCTCGGGCTCCTTCGACACCTGCTTCTCCAGGCCGTAGGAGACGAAGGAGGCGACCGTGGCCCCCGCCCCGGGGATGGCTCCGATGACGACGCCCGTCCCCAGGCCCCGGACGATGGATCCCCGGAGCGCCCAGAGCTGCCGCGGCGACGGCAGGCGTGCCCGTGACGTTGACGGCGCCGCCGCGTCCCCGCCCGCCCCGGCCTTCGATCCCGAGAGCTGGTCCAGGACCTCCCCGATGGCGAAGAGCCCGATGAGGACCGTCACGAAGTCGATCCCGGTCTCGAGAAATTTGATGCCGAAGGCGAAGCGCGTGATCCCGTACTGGGCTTCCGTCCCGACGGTCCCGAGGAACATGCCCGCGAAGAGCGACATGAGCGCGCCGGCGACCGAGACCTGGCCGATGACGACGACGCTGGCCAGCCCGAGCACCACCACGGCGAAGTACTCCACGGTGGAAAAGGTCAGCGCCACCTTCGCGAAGGGGGGGGACGCGAAGGTCAGGATCAGGGCGGAGAGAAAGCCGCCGATGGCCGAGGCCATGATGGCCATTCCGAGGGCCAGGCGCACCTGCCCCTTCTTGTTGAGCTGGTAGCCCTCCCAGGTGGTGGGGACGTTCATCGGGTCGCCGGGGATGTTGAAGAGGATGCCGGTGATGGACCCCCCGAAAACCCCGCCGATGTAGATGGACGTCATGAGGAGGAGGGAGGGAACGATCTCCATCAGGTAGGTGAAGGGAAGCACCAGCACGATCGAGTTCAGCATCGTGATGCCCGGCAGCGCGCCCGCCACGATCCCGATGGCGAGGCCCACCAGGATCATGAGGAAGTTCAGGGGCTCGAGCGAGGCCGCCAGGCCGGCCGCCAGGTTGGCGAGGGTCTCCCACATGGTCGGCGGTCAGAAGATGCGGAGGAGCCGGTAGAGGAAGATGGTGAAATCTTCCATGACGCCGGCGCCCTTCGGCAGAGGGAGGTAGACGACCTTGACGAACAGGTAGAGCAGGGCCACGGTCCCTAGCAGGGCGGTCACGAGGAGGGGAAGCGGCCGGCGCGTGCCGGCCAGGCGCATGAACGCCAGGAGGAAGAAGGAGGTCGTGAGCGGGAAGCCGAGGAGCGGCGCGAGGGCGGGATAGCCGAGGACGAGCGCCATCCCGCCCGCGAGCTTCGGCCGACTCAGCGGCAGGAGCGCGGTCGGCTCTCCCCCGCCCTCCCGGCCCCGCGCCACCTCGAGGATCTTCAGGACGCAGGAGGCCATGAGGCCGATCAGGACCAGCCGGGGCCAGAAGTCGGGGCCCAACTGGCCGGGGACCGGCACCACGGGGAGCCGTCCCGCGGCCGCGAAGAGTCCCGCGCCGGCGAGGAAGATCAGCGCAGGGCCGATCGCCCCGGGAAGGGAGCGCACGGGCGTTCCTCTACCGCTTCAGGCCGAACTCCTTCACGTAGCGGTCGAGGATCCCGACCTGCTCCCGCACCCAGGGGCCGAATTGCTCGGGGCCCATGTAGCTGTCGGGCCGGAAGTACCACTCCTCCGCGAACTTCCTGTAGGCCGGCGTCTCCATCCCCTTGCGGATCGCGTCGGCCAGGATCTTCACCCGGTCCGCGGGCACTCCCTTCCTGGCCACGATGCTCCGGAACTGGGGGAGCTGGATGTCGTAGCCGAGCTCGACGGACGCGGGCACATCCGGAAACGCCGGATGCCGCTTGTCGGCGAAGATGATCACGGGGCGGAGCTGGCCGGCCTTGAGGTACTGGAGGACGTCGCCGGCCTGCTCGTAGAGCACCTCCGAGTGGCCGCCGAGGGTCGAGGCGTAGCGCTCCCCGGGCTTCGGGTACGGAACCGTCGTCAGCTTGATCCCCTTCTTCTCGAAGAAGCGGACCGTGACGTCGTCCACCGTGCCGTAGCCGGTCGCCGCCACCCGGATTTTGCCGGGAGTCGCCTTCGCCGCCTGCAGGAGCTCCTGGATCGTCTAGGGCCTCACAGGCTCTCAGGGCTCGTCCCAGATGAACTTCAGGATGTGTTCCCGGAGCTCCACGAACTCCGGGCTCGACTTCACCGCCCGCCCCTCACCGCCGCTGCGGGAGCGGCTGAATGGCGCCTCCACGGCGGCCACCACGCGCCCCGGGCGCGGCGACATGACGATCACGCGGGTGCCGAGGTAGCAGGCCTCCTCCACGCTGTGGGTGATGAAGAAGACCGTCTTGCCGGTCGCCTTCCAGATCTTCAGCAGCTCCTCCTGGAGGTGCTCTCGCGTGAGCGCGTCAAGCGCCCCGAAGGGCTCGTCCATGAGCAGGATGCGCGGGTCGTTGACGAGCACCCGGGCGATGGCCACGCGCTGCTGCATGCCGCCCGACAGCTCGTACGGCGCCCGCCCGCGGAAGTCCCAGAGCCTCACGAGCCGCAGGTAACGCTCCGCGGCCGGCCGGCGCGCGGCAGCGCTCATGCCGCGCATCTTGGGCCCGAACTCCACGTTCTGCTGCACCGTGAGCCAGGGGTAGAGCGCCGGCTGCTGGAACACCACGGCCCGCTGCGGGTCGGGCCCCGCGATGCGCGCCCCGTCGAGCCTCACGCTGCCCGCCGTCGGGGCGATGAACCCCGCGATGATCCGGAGCAGCGTGGTCTTGCCGCAGCCCGACGGCCCCACCACGCAGATGAACTCGCCCTCCTCGATGGCGAGGTTGACCTGCTCGAGCGCGACGACCGGCCCGTCGCGCGAGTCGTACTCGAGGGAGACATCCGAGATCT
>MGBT01000045.1 GCA_001788395.1 Candidatus Rokubacteria bacterium GWA2_70_23 | reverse complement strand
TCTGGACCGCCGCCCCGGGATCGGGCGGGCGACAGCCCGGGTGCCCGGCCCGGGTCACAGGAGACAGGCCATGAACAGGCTCCTCGCACTCGGCGGAGTTCTCGCTGCGGCCGTCCTTGTCCTGGCAGCCGGCGCCGCGCTGGCCGAGCCGCTGGCCCCGCTGCCCGCGCTGAAGGCCCCGAATCCCGACCAGGCTGAGCTGGGCCGCTGGCTCTTCTTCGAGACCAAGCTCTCCGGAGACGCCGCCATCTCCTGCGCGACCTGTCACGACCCGAGGAAGGGGTGGGGCGATGGGAAGCCGCTGTCCACGGGCTACCCTGGCAGCGAGTACTTCCGGAACAGCCAGACCCTCCTCAACGCCGCTCACTACCGGCGCAACTACTGGGACGGGCGGATGTCCGGGCGCGACATGGCCACGCTCGTCCGGGATCACTTCACCGAGGCCCACTTCATGCAGGCCGACGGCCGCCTGCAGGCGGAGCGGCTCAAGCAGGTGCCGGAGTACGACGAGCGGTTCCGGAAGGCCATGGGCGGCGAGCCCAGCTTCGGGCGCATCCTCAACGCGCTGGTGGCATTCGTCGGCACCGTGACCTCCCGCAACGCGCCCATCGATCGCTACCTCCGGGGGGAGGCGGGCGCGCTCACCCCCGCGGCGCAGGAAGGCATGCGGCTCTTCCAGGGCAAGGCGGGCTGCATCCAGTGCCACGACGGGGCGCTTCTCTCGGACCAGAAGTTCCACGTCCTCGGGCTGCCCGAGAACCCGCAGGTGTTCCAGGGGCCCTTGCGGCACATCAGCTTCCGCCGCTTCATGAAGACGCTCGGGGCGCCCAACTACGACAACCTGCGCGAGGACATCGGGCTCGCCGCCGTCACCAAGGAACCGCAGGACCGCGGCAAGTTCAGGACGCCCTCGCTCAGGGAGGTGTCGCGCACGGCGCCCTACATGCACAACGGCAGCCTCGCCACGCTCGGGGATGTGGTGGACTTCTACAACCGGGGGGGCGGTGCGCACCCGAACAAGAGCTCGCTGCTCCGCCCGCTCGGCCTCTCCGACGGCGAGACGAAGGCGCTCGTGGCCTTCCTCGAGCACCTCGCCGGGGACCCCGTGGTGGTCGAGGCCCCGACGCCCCCCGACTACAAGCTCAGGACGCTGGGGAAGAACTGAGGAGGCGCCCATGCGACAGCCACGCAGAGCCATCGTGATCACGCTCGTCCTGGGCCTGGCGCTCGGCGCCGGGCTCCTCGTGGGCACCGTCACCGCCCAGTCCGGCAAGCCCCTGGCGCTGGGTCCGCTGCCTCCCGTCCCCGTGCCCAGGGACAACCCCATGTCGTCCGAGAAGGTGGAGCTGGGGCGCATGCTCTTCTTCGACCCGCGCCTCTCGGGGGACGCCTCCACGTCATGCGCCTCCTGTCACGATCCCCAGAAGGGCTGGGGCGACGGCGGGGACGTCTCCCGCGGCTACCCCGGGACCCAGCACTGGCGGAACTCGCAGACGGTGCTCAACGCGGCCCACTACACCAAGCTCTTCTGGGCCGGCGAGGTGACGAGCCTGGAGGGGCAGGCCGTGGCGGCCGCCACGGGCAACGTGGCCGGCAACGGCGATCCGATGATGATGGAGGAACGGCTGCGCCAGATCCCGGAGTATGTCAGGCGCTTCAAGGCGGTGTTCGGCACCGAGCGCCCGCTCATCGGCGATGCCTGGAAGGCCATCGCGACCTTCGAGAGGACCGTGGTCTCGAAAGCCGAGAACGTCCCCTTCGACCGTCACGTCAAGGGGGACGCCAGGGCCCTCTCCGACGACGCGAGGCGGGGGCTCGCGCTCTTCTCCGCCAAGGCCGGCTGCATCCAGTGCCACTCGGGCCCGCTCCTCTCGGACGAGAGCTATCACAGCCTGGGCGTGCCCAAGAGCCCGGTGTTCGAGGAGGACCCGTTGCGCCAGATCACCCTCCGCTACCAGCACGTGAGCCGGGGTGTGCCGGAGCCCGTGTACCGGACGGCCGACCGCGATCTCGGGCTCTACTACACGACCAAGCGCGACGAGGATCGAGGGAAGTTCCGGACGCCGACCCTGCGCGAGCTCAAGTACACGGCCCCCTACATGCACAACGGCGTCTTCTTCACGCTGGAGGAGGTCATCGACTTCTACGATCAGGGAGGCGGCAACGAGCCCGGCAAGAGCCCGCTGCTCAAGCCGCTCAAGCTCACGGTGCAGGAGAAGAAGGACCTCCTGGTCTTCCTCCTGTCGCTCTCCAGCGACCAGCCCATCACCGTGCCGGCGCCGAGGCTGCCGGACTACGCGGTTCTCAAGTAGGAGGCGCTGCCATGAACGAGCACGCACAGTCTGGCGAGCGGCTCTGCCTCTCGCGTCGGGGCTTCCTCCTGGCCTCGGGCACCGCGGTCAGCGTGACCCTGCTGGAAGGGCCGTTGAGCGTGGCTCTCGGCCAGGGGGCGGCGCTCCAGCGGGCAACCTATCCCCGCGCGCGGATCGGCCGGGTGAGCCAGCTCAAGGCGGACCAGCCGGTGACGTTCCAGTACCCGTGGAAGGACGCCAACTCCACCAACATGCTCGTGAAGCTCGGCCGCGAGGCCGGCGGCGGGGTGGGGCCGGCCAGGGACATCGTGGCCTTCTCGACGCTTTGCACCCACATGGGCGGCCCGCTGGCCGGCCAGTACCGGGCCCAGCACAAGATCGTCGGCCCCTGTCCGCTCCACCTCACGACCTTCGACCTGACCCGCCACGGCATGGTGGTGGCCGGCCAGGCCACGGAGAGCCTCCCCCAGATCGTCCTCGAGACCAAGGGCGACGAGATCTGGGCCACCGGTGTCATGGGGCTCATCTACGGCTACCACTCGAACCTCGCCCCGCGGGCGTGAGGGAGGAGCGCGCCATGGCACGATCCATCACCTACAAGTACCTCCCGGAGGACAAGGTGCTGCTGCCGCCTCCCGATGCCAAGGTCGCCACCACGGCCTGCGACTACTGCATCGTCGCCTGCGGGTACAAGGTCTACACCTGGCCGCTGGGCCGGGAGGGAGGCCCCAAGGCCAGCCAGAACGCGCTCAAGGTCAACTTCCCCGCCGGGATCAACACGGGCAAGTGGATCAGCCCCAACATGCACAACGTGGTCCACGTGGACGGCGAGCCCCATCACGCGCTCGTGGTCCCCGACGGAGACAGCAAGGTGGTGAATGTCGGTGGCAACCACTCGATCCGGGGCGGGGCCCTGGCCCAGAAGTGCTTCAACCCCAACAAGCCCTCCCAGGAACGGCTGCTCAGCCCCATGATGCGTGTGCGCGGCACGCTCCAGGCGATCTCCTGGGACACGGCCTTCGAGGTCATGGCGGGCGTCTCGCGCCACGTGCTCGACCGCTATGGCGAGCATGCCTGGGCCATGAAGACGTACTCGTACCAGTACTTCGAGAACACCTACGCCATCAGCAAGCTGGCCTTCGGCTCGATCCGCACCCCGGCCTATGCCCCCCACGACAAGCCCGGCCCGGGCCCCGACACGCCGGGGCTCGACTGGGCCGGTATCGACGCCTTCAGCGCCTCCTACGAGGACTGGGGCGCGGCGGAGGTGATCTACTTCGCGGGCGTGGACCCATGGGAGACCAAGTCGGTGCTCTTCACCACCTGGATCATGCACGGCAAGAACCCGGACAAGAAGCTCATCTTCGCCCTGCCGCGAAAGACCACCGGCGTTGCCTGGGGCGAGCAGAGGGGCGGGCTGTTCCTCCCGGTCATCCCCGGGACCGACGCGGTGGTGCAGCTAGCCATCACCCGCCTGATCCTGGAGAAGGGGTGGGAGGACAAGGCATTCATCGAGAAGTGGATCGCCAACCAGTGGGAGATCGACACGGGCATGGGCCGGGGCCCCCGCAACACGCCGGTGGAGTGGTTCACCACGTGGGGGCGCTATGGCATCGACTTCGCCGGCTACAAGAAGTGGATCCTCGGCTACAAGTATGCCGAGCTCAAAACGGCCTCGGAGATCTCGGGCGTCCCCGCCGACCTCATCAGGAAGGCCGCCGAGATGCTGGCCAGGCCGAGGCCAGACGGCTCGCGCCCCAAGACCTCCTTCATGCTCGAGAAGGGCATCTACTGGTGCAACAACCTCGGCAACACCACGTCCTTCTCGGCCATGGGCCTCATCTGCGGCGCGGGCAATCGTCCCGGCCAGATGATCTCCCGCGGCGGCGGACACCAGCGCGGCTGGATGGGCGGCGCGGGGTATCCCATGGGGCTGTCGCCGGAGAAATTCCCCGGGCGGCGGAAGAAGGAGATCGACCTCGACCGCTGGGTGGTGGACGGCAAGTTGCGCTTCGCCTGGGTGATCGGCACCACCTGGGTCCAGGCCATGGCGGGCTCCCAGGAGCTGATGGACAGCTTCGAGAAGATGACGCGCGGCAACCCGCATCAGATCAAGAGCTTCGATCCGAAGGCCGCCGTCGAGACGCTCAAGAAGCGCGTGGACTCCGGGGGCATGCTGGTGGTGGACCAGGACATCTACCGGGTAGCGCCCATCGGCACGGAGTACGCGGACCTGGTTCTCCCGGCCGCGACCTGGGGCGAGGAAGACTTCACCAGGTGCAACGGCGAGCGGCGGCTCAGGCTGTACTCCAAGTTCTACGATGCGCCCGGCGAGGCCCAGCCGGACTGGTGGATCATCGGCGGCTTTGCCCGGAAGATGGGCTTCGAGGGCTTCGACTGGAAGGACAGCAACGACGTCTTCGAGGAAGCCGCGCGCCACGGCCGGGGCGGGGTGCTCAACTACCATCCCCTGGTGGTCAAGGCCAAGCAGGACGGCAAGCGCGCCCATGACCTCCTGCGCGAGTACGGCACCGAGGGCATCCAGACGCCCATCCGCATGGTGGGCGGCAAGCTCGTGGGGACGCAGCGGCTCCACGACACCACGCTTCAGCTGGGCCCGCCCGAGGGGCCGACCGTGCATCCCAAGTGGCTCACCCAGTTCAACTCGCACTCGGGCAAGGCCGTGCTCATGCGCAGCTACTGGGAGGACTTCCAGGACTTCTTCGAGGCCGTCAAGCCCACCGGGGACGAGCTCTGGGTCACCAACGGGCGGATCAACGAGATGTGGCAGTCGGGCTTCGACGACATGCGCCGGCCCTACATCATGCAGCGCTGGCCCTACGAGTTCATCGAGATCCATCCCGACGACGCCAGGGCCCGGGGCATCGAGTCCGGCGACCTCGTCGCCATCGAGAACGACAACGTGCTGGTCCAGACGGGCGGCTACCTCGGCGTGGACGACAACGACCTGTCGTTCACGGAGCTGCGCAAGGCCGGCCACATCAAGACCAGCACCGGGAGCTTCACCGCCGTCGCCATCGTGACCGACGCCGTCCGGAAGGGCGTCACCTTCGCCAACTTCATCTGGCCGTCTGCGCCGGCCAACTCCGTCGTGCCTCGCGTGCCCGACCCGGTGACGAACCGGTACCGGTTCAAGCTGGGCAAGGGGCGCATCGCCCGGATCGGCGAGAGCCCGTACAAGCGGTCCTTCACCTCCATGACCTTCGCCCCGAGGCCCATCGCGTAGCGGCGCGGCCCGCAGAGACATGACCCGTCGCCGCCGGCAGCATGCCCGCCACGCAGGGGGGTGGGCCGGGGTGGCGCTCTGCGCCCTCCTCCTCCTCGCTCCCGTCGTGATGGCCTCCACGGCGCCGGCCCCCCCGGCCGGGGGCGAGGCGGGCGCGGCCGAGTACCGCAGCGCCTTCGGCGCGAGCTCGCGCGTCGTCGTATGGATCGTCGCCGAGCTGCACCTCATGTTCGGGGCCTTCGTGCTCGGCGTGCCGATCTTCGCCTCCATCGTGGAGGTGGTCGGGTGGCGCACCGGCGAGCGGCGCTACGACGACCTGGCCCACGAGTTCACCAAGCTCCTCTCCGCCGCCTTCTCCACCACGGCGGCCTTCGGCGGATTCCTCGTCTTCGCCCTCATCGGCCTCTACCCGCGGTTCATGGCCTTCCTCACCTCGATCTTCCACGAGACCTTCTACGTCTATGCGGGGCTCTTCTTCGCCGAGGGCTTCACCCTCTACCTCTACTACTACGGCTGGGAGCGCATGCAGGGGCGCTGGAAGGGCCTCCACGTGGTGCTCGGGATCCTGCTGAACATCTGGGGCACGCTCCTCATGCTGCTGGCGAACTCCTGGGCCTCCTACATGATGTCGCCCACCGGGATCGACAAGGAGACGCTGCGCTTCGTCGGGACCACGTGGCAGGCGGTGGCCAACCCGCTCTGGATCCCGCTGGGCATCCACCGGATCCTCGGCAACATCGCCTTCGGCGGGTTCATCGTCGGCGCCTACGCCGCCGTGAAGTTCCTGGCCGCCCGCAGCGACGAGGACCGCGCCCACTACGACTGGATGGGCTACGTGGGGAACTTCGTCGGGCTGTCGGCCCTGATCCCGCTGCCCTTCGCCGGCTACTACCTGGGCCGCGAGGTGTACTCGGCCAGCGCGGTCATGGGCAACAACATGATGGGCGGGGCGTTTTCGTGGACCTTCATCATCCAGGCGGTGCTCATCGGCATCCTCTTCATCGGCGGCAACTACTACCTCTGGGCCGGGATGGGACGCATCGACGGCGCGGAGCGCTACCAGCCGTATATCAAGTACATCAACCTGGTCCTGCTGCTCTCCTTCGCGGTGTGGCTGACGCCGCGCAACATCCCGCTCTCGGGCGAGGAGCAGATGGCGCTGGGCGGGCAGTTCCACCCCCTGCTCAAGTACCTCGGGCTGATGTCGGCGAAGAACGCGGCGGTGAACTTCATCATTCTCTCCACGTTCTTCTCCTTCCTTCTCTACCGGCGCGGCAACAAGGGCGAGCCGCGCCCCTTTGCCGCGCACGGCCGGGGCGGCCTCGTGACCCTCGGCGCGGCGGCCGCGGTCTCGGTGGGGCTGCTCCTGTGGTACGGCTCGAGCCTCCTCGCCCTCGATCCCAGGTCGCTCGACCTCTCGGCGGCGCAGGCCGCCTACTTCAGGCCGCCGGCCTTACTGCTCTTCGGGCAGGCGGCGATGGTCCTGCTCACCGGCTGGCTCACGCTCCGGAACCGGGGCAAGCTGGCGCAGACCCTCTTCTTCGCCTCCACGGCGGCGGCCTCGGTCTTCTTCCTGGGCGTCTACGGCTTCGTCATCATGGAGAAGGCCAACCCCTTCCTCCGCAACGTCGCCGTGGCCCAGTGGCTCATGGTGATGGTCTGCCTGCTCTGGAACACCACCATCGACGTGCTCCTCTTCCGGGGGGCCGACACCGTGGGGGCGATCCGCTGGGGGAAGATGCCCGCGCGCTCCCAGTACGCCCTCGTGCTTCTCTGCGTGACCATCGTGATGCTCATGGGGCTCATGGGTTTCATCCGCTCCGGGCTGCGCGAGGACTGGCACATCTATGGCGTGCTGCAAGACACCTCCCCCTGGGCCTGGACGCCGACCAACGCTTACATGATGCGGGTGGTGGGGAGCATCGTCGTCGTCTTCCTCGGGCTGATCTCCTTTATCTTCTGGCTGGCGGGGCTCGGCGAGCCGAAGCGGGAGCAGGGGAGGCCGGCATGAAGCGGCCGTTTCTCGGCGTGGTCGTCTTCACCCTCGCCGTGGTCCTCGTCATCGTGGGGATCGGCGAGCTGGTGACGCGGGTGTCCGGCGAGGGTGGCCGCCGGCCGGCCGTCGCGCTGACGGCGGCGGACATCACCCCCGAGGCGGGCGAGGCGATCTTCTGGGGCAAGGGCAAGTGCTCCACCTGCCACGCGGTGGGCAGCCGCGGCGCGAGCATCCGTGGGCCGAACCAGGGCGAGTCGGGCCCCCTGGGGCTCGCCATCGGGGCGCGGGCCGTGGAGCGCGCCAAGGAGCGGGCCAAGGCCACGGGCAAGCCCTACACGGCCACGGACTACCTCGTCGAGAGCGTGACGGACCCCGGGGCGTACGTCGTCGAGGGCTTCAAGAACGAGATGCCGAACCCGACGCGGCCGCCGATCTCGCTCAAGCCGGAGGAGCTCCGGGCGG
>MGBT01000044.1:225-9730 GCA_001788395.1 Candidatus Rokubacteria bacterium GWA2_70_23 | reverse complement strand
GCGATGGGCCCCGATGCGTCCGGCCGTCTGCCACAGCACCTCGGCCGCGGCGGCCACGTCCGGGCCATAGTGGCGCGGACGCCCGGCGTGCCCGGCCCGGCGCGGGGGCGACGCCCGGCGCCGCAGCAGGCGGATCGCCGCCTTGCGATGGATCCGCGCGACGGCGACGACCTCGTCCAAGATCGCGCGCTTCTGGGGGCGGGTCGTGGCTTGCCCATACCGTTCACGCTGCCGGACGGCATACTCGCGAAGACTGGCTCGGGTCACGGGCACCTCCTCGGGGGCTTGGGTAACCGTGACTTCTGATTTACGACCTCCTCTTCGGTAACCGAAATTTTGATGTGATGCGTGCTCAGTCAATTCCAATGCAGGTATGAGTCTGAACGAGGGGGGTGAGAGGCCGAGGTTAGGCGACATGCTCGGATCGAGGGGGGAAGGTGTGGAATAGCTTGGCGCGGGCCTCGTTGAGGCGGCGAGCCGCCTCGTTGTCGCTCATGGCGGCGGCCAGGGCATCGAGTGTGGCGAAGGTGACTCCGGGCTTCAAGAACTGCGCGGCGTGAGGCAAAGACTTGAGCTTCTCATAGGGCGTGCGCATGTCCTTGAGCAAGTAGCGCTTGCGGGTCTTGCCGTTGTCGCTGGTCACCGTGTCAGGGAAAAAGCACGGCCGATGGAAGTTGATGTAGGGATTCAGGAAGCCCTGGCAGAACGTGTTGACCTGGGTGGCCAAGCGTTGGGGGATGTGCGAGTAGCCGAAGCTCTTACGCACGATGGCGCCGTTTTTGGTCTCCGCCAGGCCGTTGTCGTTGCTGTGTCTGGGGCGCGATTTGGTGAACTCGACGCGGAGCTTGTCCAAGAGCTTGGACACGGTGTGGTTGATGTACTCCGAGCCGTTGTCGGCATGGAAGCCCAAGAGCGCGAAGGGGAAGCCGGCGAAGATCTGCTCCAAGACGGGCAGCAAGTAGGCTTCACTCAGGCGCTCGCAGGTGGCGACGATCTCGAACTGGGTGACGCAGTCCACGGCGTTGATGTGGTACAGCCCCTTGGCCCCGTCCTGATCCCCCTGATGGACGCTGTCGATGCGGATGAAGCCGGGGCGGCCGTCCGGGGCGGGGGCGCGGCGGGCGCCAATCGGGACGGCGTGGCCGTGGGTCTTGGTCCAGTGCAGGCGGGTGGCCTGATACCCGGCCCGGCGGCGCAAGTTATACAGGTGGCCGACCGACAGGGTGGCCAGGCGCTCGTAGCGGGCGTCGCCATACACGGTGAACGCCCGCTGCATCAGGCAGCGGGTCGCCGGGCCCGACAGGGTGTGATGCAGGGCGTCGGTCTGGGCGAGGAGCGTCACGTCGGCCGCCGTGTACTTGCAGGCAAACCCCTGCGCCGGACGGCGATAGCGCTTGGTCAGTGGCCGCCCCTTCAGGCAGCGTCCTATCAGCCGCGTGAGCTGCTGCCGCGAGTAGCCGGTCGTCCGGCGCAGATAGCGCATCACCACGCCCTTGTCGGCTCGACGCAGCCGACCATAGGCAAAGCGTGCAACCACGCTGCCGATGACGGCGTAACGCTCGCCATCGTTGCCCTGCGACCGGAAGTCGACGTCAAGCGTGCCCTCCAGAAAGGCCGTGAGCTGGCCTACCGTGTTCAGCCGGGCTTCGTTCATATCGATCACCATGTCCTGGATGATCGACCCAAACATCACGCTCCAGACTCAAACCTCGTTGGAAATACCTACCCCCGGTCAGACTCATACCATGTTGGAAGAGACTTGCTCTTGACGGACCCTCGGCCGTGCCTCTACGATAGCCTCGCTGTTCACCGACTCGCTCGTCACCCGAGGAGGCACGCCCCATGAGCCAGAGGGATCAGAGCCGCCCGTCCCCAGTCACCCGCCGCGCATTCCTCAAGGCCGCCTCCGGCGCCACGGCGGCCGCCGCCCTGACCGGCCCCTTCCCCGCCTCGGTCAATGTCGCCCGGGCCCAGAGCCGGGAGATCAAGATCGGCATCGTCTCGGCCTACTCCGGCGTCTTCTCGGTGATCGGCAAGCGCAGCGAGCTGGGGATCCGGCTGGCCTTCGAGAAGAGCAAGTACCGCGACCGTGTGAAGTTCTTCATCGAGGACAGCCAGGTCAAGCCCGACGTCGCCGTGCAGAAGGCGCAGCGCCTCGTCGAACGCGAGGGTGTGGATGTCCTGGTGGGCCCGGTGGCGGGGCACGAGGCGCTGGCTGTGTCCGAGTACTCCAAGAGCAAGAAAAAGCTCATGCTCCTCGTCTATGGCGGCAACGTGAAGATCGCCGGGGACAGCTGCAGCCGCTACACCTTCATGGTCGGCCACACGATCTGGAGCGTCAGCGTGCCGGTGGTCCCGTGGATCCTCGAGACCCTGGGCAAGGACGTGTTCCTCATGGGCTCGGACTACATCACGGGCAAGGACATCGTCCGCTGGATGGACGAGGGCATCAAGAAGGGCGGCGGCCGGGTGGTCGGGACGGCCTTCCCGCCGCTGGGCAACGCCGAGTTCGCCCCGTACATCGCCCAGATCAAGAACGCGAGCCCCCGGCCCAAGGTCGTCACCGGCTTCATCGGCGGCAGCGACCTCGTGGCCCTCGCCAAGCAGTTCGACGAGTTCGGCCTCAAGCGCGAGGGCATCGCCATGGTGCAGACCATCGGCGGCTTCTCCGACGTGCAGGCCAGGGCCATCGGCGAGGCGGGCGTCGGCCACTACGACATCATCCACTACTCGCGCTGGCTGTCTCACAAGGAGAACCAGGACTTCCTCGCCGACTTCAAGAAGTTCGCCCCGGACGAGCTGGTGGACGACGCCCACGCTCTCGGCTACGACGTGGGGACCTCCATCGTCTACGGGCTGGATGCCGCCGGCGGCGTCCCGGACAACGAGAAGATGATCGACGCCATCGTCGAGCGGCGGTGGGTGGGGCCGCGGGGCGAGTCCTCGTTCGGGCCCAACCACGCGATCCGGCACCCCACCTATGTGCGCCAGATCCAGAAGGTCGGCAACGAGTACCGGTCGATCCCCATCAAGCCCCTGGGCATCACGGGGACGCCGGGCGACGCCGCCGGACCCGGAGGCCTCTGCAAGCTGTAGGGCGGGGCGGGCCCGCGTGGCGTCCCCCGAGGTCCTTCTCACCAACCTCCTCTACGGCCTCACCATCGCCTCGGCGCTCGTCCTCATCTCCTCGGGGCTGTCGCTCATCTTCGGCATCGTGGGCGTCGTCAACTTCGCCCACGGCTCCTTCGGCATGCTAGGGGCCTACCTCGGCTTCTCCCTGGTGATGGCCACCGGCTCCTTCTGGGCCGCGCTCCTCCTGGCGCCCCTCATCGTGACGGCGGGGGCGATCGTGATGGAGCGCCTCACCCTGCGCCCGCTCTACGGGCTCAACCCTCTCTACCAGCTCTTCCTCACCTTCGCGCTCAGCCTCGTCTTCTCCAACCTGGTCCTCCTCGTCTGGGGCGGGGACACCGTGTCCATCCCGACGCCGTCCTACCTGCGCGGCTTCGTCTCGATCTTCGGCATCGCCTACCCGACCTTCCGCCTCTTCGTGCTCGTCTTCAGCGCCTGTCTGGCCGCCGCGCTCTGGCTGTTCATCGGGCGCTCGGCCTGGGGGGCCGTGCTGCGGGCGGGGCTGCACAACATGGAGATGGTGGAGGCCTTCGGCATCAACACGCGCGCCCTGGTCACGGCCGTCTTCGCCGTGGGCGCGGGACTCGCGGCCGTGGCGGGGGTCGTCATGGGCGCCATGCGCAGCGTGAACCCCGAGATGGACCTGGACCTGATCACGAGCGCGCTCGTCGTCGTGGTCATCGGCGGGCTCGGCAGCTTCCGGGGCGCGGTGATCGGCTCCCTGATCCTCGGCACGGCCGAGTCCTTCGGCGCCCAGCTCCTCCCCGGCCTCGCCAAGTTCGTCGTGTGGATCGTGATGGCCGCGATCCTCCTCTGGCGCCCCGAAGGGCTCGTGAAGGACGCATGAGGCGCGCGCTCCCGGCGGCCCTCGTGCTGCTGGTGCTGCTGGCGCTCCCCATCGGCGCGGGCAGCCTCTACTCGGACTTCTACCTCTCGCTCGCGATCCGCGTCTTCGCCTTCGTGATCCTCCTCCTGGGCTTCGACCTCCTGGCGGGCTACGGCGGCCTCATCTCCTTCGGCCATGCCATGTTCTTCGGCACCGGCGCCTACGCGGCGGCGCTCACCCTCAAGCACCTCACCCCCTCGGTGTGGGCGGCGCTGGCCGTGGCCGTCGTGGTGAGCGCCGCGCTGGCGCTGGTGGTGGGCTTCCTCTCGATCCGCGCGCGGGAGATCTACTTCGTCTTCCTCACCTTCGCCTTCGCCCAGTTCGCCTACCACGCCGTGAACTCCTGGGAGTGGGCGGGGGCCGCCAATGGCCTGCCCGGCATCCCGCCCCCGTCCCTCTGGATCGCGGGCCGGCTGCCGGTGGACCTCGATCGCCGCGCCGTCTTCTACTACTTCGCTCTCGCGCTGGCGGGAGCGGCCTTCCTGGTGGCCCGGCGCATCGTCGGGTCCGCCTTCGGGCGCGTGCTGGTCGGCATCCGCGAGAACGAGGAGCGCGCGCGCTTCCTGGGCTACGACGTCACGCGCTGCCTGCGTCGCGCCTTCCTGATCTCGGGTGTCTTCGCCGGCGTCGGCGGCGCCGTGCTCGCCTCCTTCCACGGTTTCGTCGCTCCCACCTTCTACCACTGGAGCGTGTCGGGCGAGGTGCTCCTCATGGCGCTGCTGGGCGGCATGGGCACGCTGGTGGGGCCCATGGCAGGAGCCGCCTTCGTGATCGTGCTGGGCGACATCCTCTCCTCGTGGCTCGCCGAGCGCTGGCTCCTCGTCATGGGGCTGATCTACGTGGCCTGCGTGCTCTTCTCCCCGACCGGCTTCGCCGGTATCGCGCGGCGACTGGGGGCTCTTCGTGACGCTGCTCCGGCTGAGCGGGCTCCGTAAGGCGTTCGGAAGCCTCCAGGTCATCGAGGATCTCGACCTCACGGTCGAGGCCGGACGCATCACCTCGGTGATCGGGCCCAATGGCGCCGGCAAGACCACGCTCTTCAACCTGATCACGGGGCGGCTCCCGCTGGACGGAGGGCGCATCCTCTTCAAGGAGCGGCCCATCGCCGGGCTCTCGCCCGATGCCATCGCGCGGCTGGGTCTCGCCCGCTCGTTCCAGATCACGAACGTCTTCCCCGCGCTCACCGTGCTGGAGAACGTGCGACTGGCGGCCCAGGCGCGCCAGCCCGGCGCGCTCTCCCCCTGGCGTCCCGCCGAGCGCCTCGTCGAGGCAACAACCAGCGCCCAGGCCGCACTCGCCCAGGTGGGGCTCGGCGCGCTGCGCGACCGCGTCGCGCACACGCTCTCCCACGGCGACCAGCGCCACCTCGAGATCGCCATGACGCTGGCCACGGGGCCCGAGCTCCTCCTGCTGGACGAGCCCACTTCCGGCATGTCCGCCGTGGAGACGGGCCGCACCATGACGCTCATCGGCGAGATCGCGCGGCGGGTCACGGTCCTCATCATCGAGCACGACATGGACCTCGTCATGGGCCTCTCCCACCGCGTAGCCGTCATGGCGTTCGGCAAGAAGATCGCGGAGGGCAGCCCGGCGGAGGTCGCGCGCGACCCCGAGGTGCGCCGCGTCTACCTGGGGGACCTGTGACGACGCCCGCGCTGGCGCTCGAGGGGGTGAACACGTTCTACGGCCCGAGCCACATCCTCTTCGATCTCGGGCTCACGGTGGGCGAGGGCACGGTGACGTGCCTCCTGGGGCGGAATGGAGCCGGCAAGACCACGGCCATCCGCACCATCATGGGCCTCACCCCGCCCCGCTCCGGCGCCATCACCTTCCGCGGCGAGCGCATCTCGGGCCTGCGCCCCTGGCAGATCTTCCGCCGCGGCATCAAGCTGGTACCGCAGGGGCGCGGCATCTTCCCCCCGCTCTCGGTGGAGGAGAACCTGCGCCTCGCGCTCCTCCGCGCCGAGGCGCCGGAGCCGGCGGCCGAGCTCGAGAAGGTCTACGCGCTCTTCCCCGTGCTCGCCGAGCGGAGGCGCCAGCGGGGGCAGACCCTGTCCGGCGGGGAGCTGCAGATGCTCGCCATCGCCCGCGCCCTGCTCGGCCGCACGGGACTCATCCTGATGGACGAGCCCACCGAGGGGCTCGCCCCGCTCGTCGTGCGAACGATCCAGGAGACCCTCCACCGCATCAAGCGGGAAGGGGCGACGGTGCTCCTCGCCGAGCAGAACGCGCGCATGGCGCTGGACGTCGGCGACTGGCATCACATCATCGACGACGGACGCATCCGCTTCTCCGGCGACAGCCGGAGCATCCTCGGCAACGACGAGATCATGACGCAGTACCTCGGCGTCTCCCCGCGCTGACCGAACGGAGGCCACGACCATAGCGCGACACGCGGTGCCCGGGACCTGGAAGAACGGGATGAAGGATGGAGGGCCATGTCGCCGTCGGGTCCGCTGAGCGCAGACATCAAGCGGCACTACACGCGGGCCAACCTGGCGGCCGTCATCCTCACGGCCCTCGCGAACGCCGGGAAAGACGTCAACGCCCTCACGCCGGAGGACCTCGCGCCGATCGACGAGTTCCACGTGCGCGGGCGAAAGGCGACGCTCGAGCTGGCCCGGGCCGCGGGGCTCGATGCGAGCACGCGCGTCCTCGACATCGGCAGCGGCCTCGGGGGGCCGTCGCGCTGCATCGCCCGTGAATTCGGCTGCCAGGTCACGGGCATCGACCTGACCGACGAGTACTGCCGCGTCGCGACCATGCTCGCGGAGCGCACCGGGCTGTCGCAGCGCGTGACGTATCGGCAGGGCGATGCGCTCGACCTTCCCTTTCCGGATGCGGCCTTCGACGTCGTCTGGACCCAGCATGTCGCGATGAATATCCGGGACAAGGCGGCGCTCTATCGGGGGATGTCCCGCGTGTTGAAGCCCGGCGGGGCGCTGGCGCTGTACGACGTTCTCGCCGGGCCTGCAAGCCCGGTCCTCTTTCCCGTCCCGTGGGCACGCTCACCCGAGACGAGTTTCCTCGTCACCCCGGACGAGCTGTGCCGGCTGCTCGAGGCCAGCGGCTTCACGATCGAGAGCTGGGAAGACACCACCGTTGCTGCCACCGCGTGGTTCGCGAACCTGGCCAGCAAGGTCCGCGACACGGGCGCGCCGCCGCTTGGGTTGCACCTGGTCCTGGGGCCGGACTTCGCGGTCATGACCCGGACCCTGAGGCAGAACCTCGAAGAGGGACGCGTCCTTCTCGCTCAGGTCGTCGCCTCTCGAGGCCGGGAGGCTCCTCCTCCGCCTTCCTGATCCACACCGCCGTGTCGTTGACGTGTACGACTGACTCTAGGGTCCTCCCCATCTCCGGATGCAGGCGCGGCCGTCGGCGCGCCCCTGCTCGAGGGCGCGCGCCAGCGCAGCCGGGTCGAAGTCCAGCGGGCGCAGCAGGAGCGGCGCCGAGGGCATGAGGAGCTCGATGGCGACGCCGGGATGCTTGAAGCGGGCCAGCTCGGTGTCGCGGCGGATCTGGTGGATCATGGACGTCTCGAAGGCCTCCTCCAGCGCGCGCCGCATCGTGGTCGGTCGCGTGCCGCCCTCCCCCGGCGCGTAGCTCATCACGACCAGCGCCCGGCTCACGCCAGGCTCCGCCTCGAGCGCCTCGAGCAAGGGCGCGCGCCCGATGAGCCCGCCGTCCACCAGGAGCCGTCCGTCCACTTCGACGGGCGGGAAGGCGCCCGGCACCGCCGAGGCGGCCATGAGCGCCTCCACCGTGAGCGTTGCGTTGTCGAAGAGGCGGCGCTCCCGGCGCTCGAGGTCGGTGGTCACGACGAGGACGCGCACCGGGGAAGCGCGCACGCGCGCGAGATCGACGCCGCCAGCGATGAGCTCGCGCAGCGGCGCGGGATCGAGGAGCGAGCCCGCCCCGTCGAGCGCCAGCAGCGTGAGCCACCCGGGCAGGAGCCCCGCGAAGAACACCGACGGGCGCAGCGTGTAGACCTGCTCGCGGGTGAGCCCGCGCCACATGCGCTCCAGGTGGTCGAGGCGGCCGTCGGCGATCATCGCCGCATTGAGCGCGCCGGCCGACGACCCGGCCACGAGGCGGATGGGCACCCCCTCGGCCAGGAGGGCCATCGCCACGCCGGCCTCGTAGGCCCCCTTGGCGCCGCCGCCCGAGAGCACGAGCGCCAGCGGAGCGCCGCGGAGGGCCGGCGCCGACGCGCACTGGGCCGCGGCAAGACCTGGCAGCGCGAGGACGGCCAGCGCTGCCAGCAGAAGCCCCCCTACCCTCCCGCGGCGGTTCCACAGTATTCTCGTGGCCATGACCAACTGGGACTCGTTCGACCGACTGCTCGCCGCGCGCCGCCGCCCGATCGTCGATGGCTTCATCTCGTTCCTCCGCATGGAATCCGTGAGCCAGGAGCGCGAGCGCGTCCGCGCCTGCGGCGAATGGCTTGCCCGCGCCATGCAGGCCCGCGGCCTCGAGGCCCGCGTCATCGAGACCGGCGGCAACCCCGCCGTCTTCGGGGAGCGGCGCGTCCCGGGCGCCCGCCGGACGCTTCTGCTGTACTGCCATTACGACACGAAGCCGGTCCCCCCGGAAGGGTGGCTGCAGCCCTCGCCGCTCGAGCCGGTGTTCCGCCTGGGACTCGCCGAGGAGGGCGCGCCGGCGGTCGACCCCGCGGCCCTCGCCGACGGCGATCTCCGGGAGCACCGCCTCTACGCGCGCGGCGCCTCCGACGACAAGGGCCCCATCTGGGCGCATCTCTGGGCCCTCGAGCTGATGGACGCGGCCGGCATCGCCCCGGCCGTGAACGTGAAGCTCATCTTCGACGGCGAGGAGGAGATCGGCAGCCCCTTCTTCGGCCCCTTCACCGAGGCCCACCGCGATCTCCTGGCGGCGGACCTCGTCCTCGTCACCGACGGGCCCAAGCACGCGAGCGGTCGGCCCACCGTCTCGGGCGGCGCGCGCGGCGTCCTCGGGCTGGAGCTCACGCTGGAGGCGGCGCGGCGCGACGTCCACTCGGGCAACTTCGTGGTGCCGAACCCGGCGTGGGCGCTCAACGGGCTCCTGGCCTCCATGGCGGCCCCCGACGGCACACCGCTCATCGAGGGCTTCGAGGAGAACGTGGCCCGGCCGTCGGCGGCCGAGCGCGACATGATGGCCCGGATCCCGGTGGATCTGCCCGCGCTCGAGAAGGAGCTGGGGGTGCGCGTCCCGGCCGATTACCTCGAGCGGCTCATGTTCCACCCGACGCTCAACATCCGCGGCCTTACCAGCGGCTTCACGGGCAAGCAGGCCAACACCATCATCCCCCATCGCGCCACGGTGGCCCTCGACGTGCGCATGGTGAAGAATCAGCGGATCGAGAAGGTCTACCGCCGCATCGTCGACCACATCCGCGCCCAGGGCTTCGAGGTCATCGAGGGCGCGGACGCGCCGCTGCCGGACGCGCTGCGGGGGCGGGCGATCCGTGTGGTGGAGAAGCGGGGCTAC
>MGBT01000044.1:0-186 GCA_001788395.1 Candidatus Rokubacteria bacterium GWA2_70_23 | reverse complement strand
GAGGTCATCGCGGCGGTGGAGCGCGCCCATGGCGGCGAGCGCGCGCTGCTGCTCCCGACGCTCGGCGGCAGCGTGCCGCTCTGGGCCTTCACCGACATCCTCGGGCTGCCGACGCTCGTGTTGCCCTACGCCAACGCCAATAACCGCCAGCACAGCCCCAACGAGCACCTGCGCCTGGACCACCTC
>MGBT01000043.1 GCA_001788395.1 Candidatus Rokubacteria bacterium GWA2_70_23 | reverse complement strand
CGTGGTAGGGCTCGGGCCCGCCGGCCACCACCACCAGGATGTCCTCGGCGCGCCGGGTGGCGCAGACGAAGTCGCCGTCCAGCGACCGCTCGGCCAGCGGCACCAACGGGAAGACCTCCCGCTCCGGGAAGCGCGACTTCGGGATCTTGGAGAGCTCGAACAGGGCGGCCTTGACCGCCTGCTTGGTCGGGTAGCCCTGCTCGACGAAGAGGCGGGTGTGGCCGGGCGAGAAGAAGACCGTCGGGTTGCCGCGCCCGTAGAGCACGTTGTTGTTGCCCATGGTGGCCATGGCGTCGGCGGTGAGCAGGAGCATCTCGCGGGCGCCGGCCGAGAGCGCGAGCACGTTGTGCGTCCCCTGGGCGCCCACGGCTGTGACCGTGCTGTCCTCGCGCCGGAAGCCACGCTCGACATGCAGCGGCTCCCACGGGCTCTCCTCCTCGTTCTCGCCGAGGCAGAAGGTGTATTTCCCGGGCATGCCGATGGTGGCCTTGTCGACCTTGTCCGGGAGGGCGCCCCCGACGTGCAGGAGGATGAGGCGAAGGGCCCGGCCGATCGTGGCGTTGGCGCGGCGCCCGGGGCCGAGGGCGTTACGCCCGCAGTTGATGTCGAGCGCGCGCCGAACCGGCCCGTTGACGATGAGGAGCGGCGCCACGGGGTTGGTGGTGGCCTGGATGCCGTGCAGGTTGAAGGCAGGGTCGGCGACCGCCTCCACGGCCGCGATGAGGACGGGCAGGTATTCGGGCTTGCACCCGGCCATCACCGCGTTGATGGCGATCTTCTCCACCGTGGCGATCCCGCGCCGGGGATCCACCTCGGCGATCACCTCGTCGGGGGCGCGCCCGGACGCGGTGACCATGGCCTCGACGCGCTCCGGGGTGGGCGGCACCACGGGGAGGCCGTCGCCCCAACCGCGGCTCTCGAGGTAAGCCTGCAGGGCCTCGCTGTCGTCCGAGACCTCGTACCGCGTGGAGGTCAGCGCCGTGGCCATGTCACGCCCTCGCCTTCAGCTTCTCCGGGGGCTGCGCCGGGGCGACCATGGTGTCGGCGAAGCGGACCAAGGCCTCGTCAACGATGGCGGCCATGCGCTCGGGGTTCGAGTACTCGGTCTCTTCCGAGGGCGGCAGCACCACCATGGGCGCGTCGGGCATTCTCGCCCGCTCGTGGGTGGCCTGCGCCAGCCCGACGAACCGCTCGGTCACCAGGACTGCCGCCGGGATGCCTCGTCTCAGGAGCTCGGTTTGGTCGTGGACACTCCACGCCGTGCAGGCCCCTCAGTTGGCCAACCCCACGATGGCCACGTCCGCGCGGGCCGCCACCTCGTCGAGCAGGTCGGCCGGGGCCGGCGCCGAGATCGGGATCACCCAGTGCAGCACCTCGGCCGCGCCATGCTCGCGGCGCAGTCTCTCGGCGAAGCGCTCGGCCACCATGTCCATGCTCTTCCAGCGGTTATTGAGGATGGCGACCACCTTGCCCTCGAGGCTGGGCACGGGGTCCGGGACCCGCTCGCGCCCGGGGCGCGCCTGGGCCGTGGGATCGAGAATCGTGATCATTGGCATGCTGCTCCCTCCCTGTGCCGACGTTCAGCGTATTGAACGATGGTTCTCGTCACGCGAGGCGCCCCCATACTAGTCCGCCCTCCCCTCGGGTGCAACCCGCGCCGGGACGAGCCGCCCGAGGTTCCGCTCGGCGTCGTTCGTCCGCGTCGCGGTGTGGACGAGCCGGTTGGCCAGCGCGAGCGGCCCAAGGCTCACCGCTCCCCCCCGTCGCGGAACGCGGGCCCGAGCCGGAAACCCCAGTAGGCGCGCAGCGCGCCCAGCGCGCTCACGAGCCGGGGGGTGGACTCGAAGATCGGGATCCGGTGCTGGGTGAAGTATTCGAGGGCGGCGCCGGCCAGGGCCGGCCCGGCCGTCCAGCAGATGACCACGGGCTTGGGGCTGGCGCTCATCCGCGCGTGGACCTGGCGGGCGAACTCGGGGTCGCCCACCGCCGTCAGCACGAAGGCCACGGCGTCGATGGTGGGGTCGTCGAGCACCGCGGCCAGGCACTCCCCCACGGCGGCGGGCCGGGTGATCATCATGCCCGTGAAGTCGACGGGGTTGGCGGTAGTCCCGTATCCGGGGATGTGCTGATCCAGGACCTGCCGTGTCGCGGCGGTCAGGGGCGGGATCGCGAAGCCGGCCTCGCCGAGGAGATCGGCCAGCTCCACGGCCAGGCCGCCTGCGACGGTGAGGATGGCCACCCGGTTGCCCCCGAGCGGACCGGCGCTCGCCAGCGCCAGGCCCGCGTCGACGAAGTCGTCCATGTGGCGCGTGCGGACCACGCCCCGCTGCCGGAGCAGCGAGGCGAGGGCGCGGTCGTTGCCGGCCACGGCGCCCGTGTGCGAGAGCGCCTGGCGCCGTCCCGTCTCGGTGCGTCCCGTCTTGTTCACCACCACCGGCTTGCGCGCCGCGACCTCGCCGATCACCCGGGCGAAGCGGCGAGGCTCTCGGATCCCCTCGACGTGGAGCAGGATCACCCGGGTGTCCTCGTCTTCACCCAGGTACTCGAGATAGTCGACCGCGGCCAGGTCCCCCTCATTGCCCGAGGAAACGATCTTCGCCGTCCCGACGCCGGCCCGCGACAGGCGCGAGGAGACGATGCCGCAGTAGGCGCCGGACTGCGACACGAGCGAGATGGGACCCGGCCGCTGGCCGAGAAACATCTGGCTGAAGGACAGCACGAGCCCGCCCTGGAGGTTCACGAGCCCCTCGCAGTTCGGCCCGACGATGCGCATGCCCGCCGCCCGGGCCACCGCGCTCATCTCGGCCTGCGCCTGGGCACCCGCGGGCGAGGACTCGGCGAAGCCGGAGGTGATGATCACGGCCACTCCCACGCCCATGGCGGCGCACTCGCTGACCGCGGCCGGCGTCGCCTCGGCGGGGACCAGGAGCGCCGCCACGTCCACGGGCTCCGGCACCTTGGCGAGCGCGGGGTAGGTCTGCAGTCCGAGGATGGCCGCGGACCGGGGGTTCACCGGGTAGATGCGTCCCGGGAAGCCGCCCGTGACGAGGTGCTCGACGAGCTTGTAGCCGAACTTCTCGGGCTGGGCAGAGGCCCCGATGACCGCGACGGCCCGCGGGGTGAAGGCGCGGTCGAGAGCCGCCCGGAGACTGGCCGCCGCGCTCACGAGCCCCCTCCAGGGAGCTGGACCGCGCCCAGCCCGACCAGGGTGTCGATCTCCTCGGGCGCGAGGCCGAGCCTCTCGAGCACTACCCGGCCGTCGGCGCCCACGGGCGCGCCGGGCCAGCGCAGCCCGGCAGGCGTCCGGGCGAACTTCCACGGCGGCCCGAGCGTGCGGATCACTTTGCCCGACGCGGCCACCGTCTCCACCACAAGCCCCCGGGCCTGGACGTGGGGGTCAGCCAGCGCCGTCTCCAGATCGAGCACGGGCTCGACGCAGGCCTCGACGCGGGCGAACAGCCCCATCCACTCGGCCTGCGTCCGAGTGAGGAAGCGCTCCGCGAGCAGGCCGATGAGCTGGCGCTGGCGGGCGGGCGGGGCGAACTGCTCCTCGACCCGATCCGGCAGGTCAAGGACCTCGAGGAGGGCTCGCCAGAACTGCGCCTCGAGCGCTCCGACGGCGAGGTACTGGCCGTCCTTGGTCTCGTAGACGTTGTAGCAGGCGTAACCCCCGCCCAGGAGGAGCTCGCTCCGGTTCGGCGCATGCCCGGCGAAGAGGTTGCCCGCATGGAAGGTGAGCATGGAGACGGTCGCGTCGAAGAGCCCGACGTCGACGAACTGCCCCTCGCCGGTGCGCTCCCTGTGCCAGAGGGCGCCGAGAATCGCCACCACGGCCTGCATCCCACCGCCGAGGTCGGCCATGGGCAGCACCGGCAACACCGGCGGCCCGCCCGCGGGCCCTGAGAGCGCCAGGAGCCCCGCGCGTGCCAGGTAGTTGACGTCGTGACCCACCCGGTCGCGGGCGGGCCCGCCGTGCCCGTACCCCGTGAGTGAGCAGTAGACGAGGCGCGGGCGCTCGGCCGCCAGCGTGGGGTAGTCAAGGCCGAGCCGCGCCGTGACGCCCGGGCGGAAGCCCTCGAGGAAGACGTCGGCGCCGCGCAACATCCGGAGGAGGAGACCACGGCCTTCCTGCCGCTTGAGGTCGATCACGATGGAGCGCTTGTTGCGGTTCATGAGGGCCGGCAGCTGCATGCGGGCGATCCGGTCGGGCGCCGGCCCCGCCACCATGGTGACCTCCGCGCCCATATCCGCCAGGAGGGCCGAGGCGTAGAGGCCCGGCAGTAACTTGGAGCAGTCGATCATGCAGAGGCCGGCGAGCGGGCCACTCACGCCAGCACTCCTCCTGAACGGAGCTGCGCGAGCTCCTCGGGGCTGAGCCCGAGCAGTTCGCCGAGAACCTCGTCGGTATGCTCCCCCAGCGCCGGAGCCGTCCCCCGCACCGCGCCGGGCGTCGCCGAGAGCTTGATGGGATGGGCGTATACCTCCATGGTCCCGATCCGGGGATGGCTCGGCCAGGCGAGGAGGCCCCGCGCGCGGAAGTGCGGGTCGCCCTTCTCATCCTCGAGCCCGTAGACGGGGAAGGCCGCTACCGCGGCCTGCTGGAGCCGCTCCGTGGCCTCCCAGGCCGCGCGCTCGCGCGTCCACTCGGCCAGCCGCCGGTCGAGCTCCTCGAGGTGAGCCTGGCGGCCCGCCAGTGTCGCGAAGCGCTCCTCCCGCGCCCAGGCCGGCCCCCCGATGGCCTCGACGAGCCGGACCCAGGCCGCGTCGTCCTCGACGGCGATCGCCACCCATTGGTCCTCGCCGCGACAGGGGTAGTTGGCGTGGGGCGCCATGGAGCGGTGGCGGCTGCCCTCGGGCCCGGCCACCCGGCCGTTCATGAAGTAGTCCATCAGCGACTCGCCGGCCAGGCCGACGGTGGCCTCGAGCTGCGACATGTCGATGTACTGCCCCTGGCCGGTGCGCTCCCGATGCCAGAGGGCGGCCAGGACCGCCAGCGCGCCGTGATGCGCGTTCGAGGGATCGGCGTAGCCGAAGGCCAGCATGCCGAGGACGCGCTCGCCCGGGTAGCCGACCAGGCTCTCGAGCCCGGCCAGGCTCGACAGCGAGGGCGCGAAGGTCTTGAGGTCGCTCCACGGACCCGTCTGCCCGGCCGCCGAGCAGGAGATCATGACGAGGTCGGGTTTCACCGTGCGGAGGGCCTCCCAGTCGAGCCCGATCTCCCGGAGGACGCGCGGCGAGAAGTTCTCGACGACGACGTCGGCCGTCGCCACCAGGCGCTTGAGCAGGGCCGGGGCCCCGGGGTGCCGGAGATCCACCGTCACCGACTTCTTGCCGCGGTTGTAGTTGTGGAAGAGCGGCACGGTATCGATGATCTCCGCGCGCGAGGCGAAGGCCTCGGCCTGGCGCTCGCCCTCGAGGACCGGCGCCGGGATCAGCCGGCAGTAGTCGAGCCGCTTGGAGGACTCCACCTTGATGACCTCCGCTCCCATGTCGGCGAGCAGGCTTGCCAGGACCGGGCCCACGGCCACCCAGCCGAAGTCGATGACGCGGATGCCGTCGAGGGGACTGAGCCCGCTCACGCGGCGAAGACCTCCTCGGTGTGCTCGCCCAGGAGCGGCGCCGGGCGGAGCAGGCGCCAGGGCGTCGCCGAGAGCTTCCAGGGAGCGCCAGGGTAGCTGAGCCGCCCGGCGGCCGGGTGATGGATCTCGACGAAGAAGTCTCGGCTCGCGAGCTGGGGGCAGGCGGCGACGTCGTCCGCGTCGCGGACCACCGAGAACGGGATCCCGGCCTGGCGACAGACGGCGAGGATCTCCCCGGCCCGGCGCTCGCGGAGCCAGGGGGCGAGGAGGGCATCCATCTCGTCCGGGTACTCGCGTCCGATCCTCGCCCGGTCCTGGTAGCGCGGATCGCGGCTCCACTCGGGGCTGCCCATGGCCTCGACGAACTTCTTCCAGGGGTGCCCCGAGCGCGTGATCATGCAGATGTAGCCGTCCTTGCACGGGAGAATCGTGTAGGGGTAGTAGCCGCCGGACTTCGCCGCCCGATGCCCTTCGCGGGTCCAGGGCAGGCCGTGCGCCGTGTACATCACCGAGGTGATCCCGCCGTAGAAGGCCACGACATCCGCGCTGGCCACGTCCACGTGCTGGCCCTGGCCGTTGCGTCGGCGCGCGAACAGGGCGAGCAGTGCCCCGATGGCGCCGTTGACGCCGCCCTGGTAGTCGGGCTGCGAGGCCGGCAGCGGGAGCGGCGGCCGGCCGGGCGCGCCGATGGTGATGCTGGCCGCCCCGGCCGCGGAGGCCTGAAGCCCCTGCCCGCGGAAGCGCGAGTAGGGACCCGAGCGGCCGAAGGTGGTGATGGAGACATGGACGAGCCGCGGCCAGCGCCGCCGCGTCTCCTCGGCAGTGAGGCCCCAACGCTCGAGGGCCTCGATCTCGAGACTCTCGACCAGGCAGTCGGCGCTCTCGAGCAGGCGGCCGAGCCGCTCGCGCCCCGCCGCGGCCTCGAGGTCGAGGACGACGCCGCGCTTACCCGCGTTGAGCAGGAGGAAGAGGCCGCTCCGCTCCGGGTGGGGCTCGTCGCGGAGGAAAGGGCCGTGGCGGCGCGCGCGGTCGCCCTCGGGCGGCTCGACCTTCACCACGTCGGCGCCGAGGCCCGCCAGCAGGCGCCCCGCATAGGGCGCCGAGATGAACTCTCCCAGCTCGACGACGCGGAGGCCGTCGAGGGCGCCCGGTGTCACGCCCCCGCCCCGCGCCGCGGCAGGACCACGACGGCCTCGCCCAGCGCGATCGTCTCGCCGCGCTGGTTCACCGCTTGGAGGTCGAGCGTCACCTCGCCCCGGCCCTCGGCCACGGCCCTGGCGCGCACCGTGCCGCGGCACCAGGTGGTGTCGCCGATCAGGTTGTGACGGCGCACCTGCACGTTGAGCCGCCGGAGGAAGCCGGCGTCCCCCATCCAGTTGGTCACCAGGTGGCCGAGCCAGGACACCCGCTCGGGGCCATAGTCATAGGCCGCCGGCACCCCGACGGCGCGGGCGAGGGCGTCATCCCAGTGCACGCGCTCGGGCGGCTCGGGGACGCCGAAGGCATTGGGGATGCCCAGCGCCGGGTGGCGGTCGAAGAGATCGAAGGCCAGGCCATGGGCCCGGACGTAGAGGCTCCCCCACCCCTGGACGAAGGCGACCACGGAGGTCACCGTGAGCGGGCCCTTGACCACCTCGGGGAGCGCCTCGCCCGGCGTCACATCCTCCCAGTACCGGGGCTCGGTCCCCCGCATCACCTCGTTCCTGTAGGCCTCGCGGATCGGCGCGATCTCCTCGGGCGAGTAGCGGTGAGGGTCCGCCGGCGGGTACTTCTTCCGCTCGCGCGCCGTGTCGCGCTCGGTGCGGAAGCACCACGAGTCGGCCTCGCAGACCACCGCGCCGTCCTGGTTTACGAAGGTCGTCCGGTAGATCTGCTGGACGGCCCGGCGCGCGAAGGTCGACTGCTTCTCCACGAGGTCGAGCAAGATGCTCTCGCCGACGATGCTGTCGCCCTCGCGGATCGGCAGCCGCCAGCGGAAGTCCGTCCCCCCGTACATGGCGTGGATGCCCGGCAGGCCGCCCACGTAGCCGGAGGCGATCCGGTCCATGGCGAAGAGGATCGTGGGCGGCGCCAGGCGATGCGCGGCCCAGTGGGGGTTGCGGTCCCCGATACCATGCGCCCAGTGGCGGATGGCGTCGCGCGAGGCGACATCGATGTAGGGCTCGGGGCGCCGCACGGGCCGGCCGAGGAAAGCTCGAAGCTTGGCGAGCGCCTCGTCGGTGATGGTCGGGAACTTCCAGGGGCTGCTCTCGCTCGTCATGGGCTCTTCTTCTCGCTTGACTGAGGCTCGGCGCCTCCGCCGCTCTCTTGGGGTTTGGGGGGGCGCCCGCCGAGGGCCTCGGTGACCCTGTCGGCCGCCGCCCGCAGCAGGCGCCCGTATGTCGTCATCCGAGCCGCGGGCAGGTCGGCGGCGAAGCCCACCGTCAACAGGAGGAGCACGACCCGGCCGCTCGGGTCGAAGACCGGCGCCGCCAGCGCGTTGGTGCCGGCGTAATACTCGTTGTAGTTCGTTCCGAACCCCCGGCGCCGGACCCGCTCGAGCTCGGCCCGGTACAGAGGCGTCGACCGGATCGAGCGCGGTGTCATCCTCGGCAAGGGCACCCGCCGGAGGATTTCGCGCACCTCGGCCTCCGGCAGCCAGGCGAGGTAGGTCTTCCCGAGGGCGCCGGCCGTGAGCGGAAACCGCTCGCCGACGGACACGGTCACCTTGATCGCGCGGGAGCTCTCGGCCTTCTCGAGGACGAGGAACTCGGTGGCGTTGTAGGGGACGGCGAGGAAGCAGGCCAGGCGCGTCTCGCGCGCAACCTCCTCGAGGAGCGGGCGCGCGAGGAGGACGGCCGTGTGCTGGCTCCGCGCCGCCTCCGCGAGCTGGACCAGGGCCGCCCCGAGCACATAGCGCTTCGAGGGGTCCACGGTGACGACGAACCCATGGGCCTCCAGGGCCTTGACGATGCCATGGGCGCTGGACTTGCTGAGGTGGCAGGCGCGGCCGATCTCGGTGACGCCGCCCCCTTCGGCCCGGGTGGCGAGATAGCGGAGCACCCGGACCGCGCCGTCGATGGCGGGGACTCGGCTCCGCTCGCCCCCGGCCTCGGCGGGCCGCCGGCCGGCCCCGGCGGCTGCCGCCCGCCCGTCGCCGCCACGGCGCGGCGCCCTCCGGGCCTTCGCCGTCTGGCCGGTAGGCCGGTATCTGAATCGACCGTTCTGCATCCGGAACATCATACAGCGCCCCCTCAGCGCATGAGGCTCGGCAGCCAGGTCGCCGTCTGGGGGAACAGGGCCATGAGGACGATGCTCACCAGGAACAGGAGCGTGAACGGGAGGGCGCCGCGCGCGACCTCGTTCATCGGCGCCCGGGAGATCCCCTGGATCACGAAGAGGACGAGCCCCACGGGCGGCGTGATCTGGCCGAGCTCGATGAGCGTCACGAGCACCACGCCGAACCAGATCGGGTCGAACCCGGCGTTGAGGATGACCGGGTAGAGCACCGGCAGAGTGAGCACCATCATGGAGATCCCGTCCACGAGCATCCCGAGGATGATGTAGAGGATCGTGATCACGGCGAACAGCGTCCACCGCGAGAGGTCGAGCGCCACCACCCCCTCGCTGACCTGGCGGTTGATGCCGGTCCTGACGAAGGCGAAGGAGAGGATCTGGGCGCCGAGGATGATGAACAGCACCATGCAGGTGATCCGGACCGTGTTCACCAGCGAGTCGCGGAGCGCGGCCCACGTGAGCCGGCGGTAGAGGCAGGCGAGGAGCACGGCGCCGCTGGCCCCCACGGCCGCCGACTCCGTGGGCGTCGCGATGCCGAACCACAGCGAGCCCAGGACGGCGACCATCAGCGCCACGACCGGGAAGACGTCCACGAGGGCGCTCCACCGCTGGGCGAGGGTCGGCCGGGGCGCGCCGGGGGGCACCAGCTCGGGCCGGAGATGCACCGCCACCCAGATGTAGAGGAGGAAGATGGCCGTCACCATCGCGCCCGGGATGATGGAGGCGATGAAGAGCTTGGCCACCGACTGCTCCACCATGGCCCCGTAGATGATGGTCGCGATGCCGGGGGGGATCAGGTTTCCGAGCGCCCCGCCAGCGGCAATGGTCCCGTAGATCATGCGGGGCGCATAGCCCCGCTCCCGCATCTCCGGGATGGCCACCGTGCCGATGGCTGCAGCCGTCGCGGCGCTGGACCCGCAGACGGCGGAGAAGATCGCCGAGGCCACGACGTTGGAGTGGAGCAGCTCGCCCTTGACGCCCGAGACCCAGACCGCCACGCCGCGGTAGAAGCGGCTGCTCAGCCCGGAGCGGAGGATCAGCTCGCCCATGAGCAGGAACAGCGGCACCGAGGTGAGCACGAAGTTTTCCATCGTGTTCCAGCCGATGGAGGCCACGGAGGTGAGCGAGGCGGCATGACCGGCCAGGTACAGGACGACGAGACCGGTGATCCCGAGGGCGAAGGGGATCCAGAGGCCTGACAGGAGGCACCCCAGCAAGATGGCGAGGAGGAGCGTCAGGGTCATGCGCGGTCGGTGGGGGTCACGAGCCGCCGGACGAGGCCGGCCACGATCGCGAGGAGCAGGAGGGAGGTGCCCGCCGCCATGAACAGCTGCGGGATCCACAGCGGGGTCCCGGTGAAGTAGATGGAGGTGGTCCCGAAGCGGTAGGACTCGGCGACGAAGGCCCAGAAGTGGTAGGCGAGGAACCCGGTGTAGCCGAGCGCCGCGAGGAGCAGCGCGCCGTCCAGCCAGCGCCGGGCGCGGGCTCCGGAGAGCCGATCGTAGACGAATGCGACCCGGATGAAGCTGTCGGAGCGGAGGCTGTCGGCCAGGCCGAAGAAGGTCAGGACCACCAGGAGATAGCCCGACATCTCGTCCGACACCAGCGTGGAGACGCGGAACACCGAGCGCCCGATCACCTCCACGGTGATGAGCGCCGCCATCAGGGCAGTGGCGACCGCCGAGACCGCCATGGCCGCCGTGCTGAGCGCGTCCACCACTCGGCCGGCCGCGACTGCCACGCGCGCGGCGGGGCGGTCCGGGGAGGCGGCGGCCAAGGCCGCCCTCGCTAGCGGCCGAGAGCCTCCCGCACCTTCCGGAGCGCCTCGACGGCCTGCGGGCCGCGGGTCTGGGCCCACTCCGCCCAGTACGGCTCCATGAGCTTCCGGCCCTTCTCGATCTCGGCCGGGGCCGGCCGGATGAGGCGGATCTTGTGCGCCGTCTCCAGCGTCTTGCGATCCTGCTCCTCGCGGGCCGGGATCTCCTTGAACATGCGCTGGTGGAACTCGCCGGCCACGGCCTGCAGGGTCTTCCGCAACTCCGGCGTCAGCGCGTCGAGGGCCTTCTTGCTGACGAGGATGTAGCTCGGCCCGCCGATGTGGATGTCGGGCAGGAAGCCCCACTCGGTGAACTCGTACCACTTGGCGCCCAGCAGGTTGAACCCCGCTGTGAGATTGCCGTCCATGGCCCCGCGCTGGGCCGCCGCCGGCACCTCGGGCGTGGTGAAGGTCACCGGGACGGCGCCGAAGCGCCGGAGCATCTCGGTCTGCTCCGGGCTCGTCGCGCGGATCTTCCGGCCCTTGAAGCCGTCGATGGTGGAGATGGGCTCGCCCCGGCCCCAGACGTTCTGGGGCGGCCAGGTGTACCAGAAGAGAATGGTCGCCCCGAACCGCTCGAGCTCCTTGACCACGAAGGGCTCCAGCGCCCCCATGGCCTTCTTGAGCTCCTCCGCCGTCGTCACCAGGAACGGTAGGCCCGGCAGCGCCGCGACCTTCGCGTCGCCGGCGATGAACCCCATGTAGCCGTCGGCGAGCTGGACCTGCCCCTGCCCCGTCGTCCGGACCACCTCGGTGGCCCGGTACGGGAGCTCGCCCGCCGGCCGCACGATGATCTCCAGCTCCCCGCCGGTCCGCTTCTTGACCTCCTCCGCGAACTCCTTGGCGTACTGCCCGATGGGATGGGTGATCCCGACGAAGACGTAGTAGTCCCACTTCGTCGCCGCCCACGCCCCCGTCCCCCAGGGGAGGAGCAGCAGTGCCGCCACCAGCGCCCGGAACAACTGCCGTGTCCTCATGCCCGGCCTCCTCGACCCGCCACGGTCAACTCGTGCGCGGACCCCTGATCGGTTTCGTCACCGCGTAGCCCCCGTAATTCCCCCATCCCGGCGACAGCCCCATCCACCACTGGGAGGCGCCGCCGATCACGGCCACGTGGAGCATCTCCGGGCCGCGAACCATGGGCAGCCGCGAATCGTCGGGGAGCCGGGCGAGGTCCGGCGCCTGCTCCTCGCCGTGGCCCCAGTAGTACATGTGGGCCTCGCCTTCCACCAGGACCCCGCTCCGCCTGAGCGAGCCTACCTCGTAGCGGGCGTTCTCCCAGACCCACCGCTTGACGTCTGCCTTGCTGTAGCCGGCCCGCGCGAGCTCCTGGGCGGGCTTGGCCCCGAAGGAGAGAAGGAGCTGCCCCGCGGCGTGGAACATGTTGATGCCCGTCGTGGGCAGCGTGCCCGCGATGATGCGCAGGATCCGCTCGGCGTTGCCCGGCACGAACAGAGGGGCGGGCGACTGGCAGGCGAACACCGTCACGGCGCTCTGCTCGGGCCTGAGCCCCCGCTCGACGTGCAGCGGCTGCCACGGGCTCTGCTCCGCATTCTCGGCGGCGCAGAACAGATACTTGGCCGGCTGCCCCTGCGAGGACATGTCAGTCTCGCCCGGGATGCCGCCGCCGATGTTCCAGAGGATCAGGCGCACCGCGCGCCC
Source organism: Candidatus Rokubacteria bacterium GWA2_70_23 (assembly GCA_001788395.1). Taxonomy (GTDB): domain Bacteria; phylum Methylomirabilota; class Methylomirabilia; order Rokubacteriales; family CSP1-6; genus UBA12499. The sequence continues at coordinate 4,354 of MGBT01000043.1, read as the reverse complement.
GACGCAGGCATTGGCGCGCGAGCCCCCGCCGAAGGCGCCCTCCTTGGCGTTGAAGCCGAGCTCCGCCACGATGGGCCCGCTGACGATCACCAGGGGGGCGCAGGGGTTCGTGGTCGCCTGCACCCCGTGGAGGTTGAACTCGGGCTCGAGCATCGCCTCGAGCGCCGCGAGGACCACGGGCACATGCTCGGGCTCGCACCCGGCCATGGCGCAGTTGATGGCGACCTGCTCGATCGTCGCGAGCCCGTCCCTGGGTCCGACGGCGCCGATGACCTCGCGCCCGTCGCGGCCGAGGTAGTCGATGATGCGGGTCACGCGCTCCTCGGTGGGCGGGGCGACCAGCAGCCCGTCCGTCCACCCGTTCTTCAGGGCGAGCTCGTGCCACTCCCAGAAGTCGGCAACATCCTGCGCTGGCGAGGTGAGCGTGGCCATGAGATTCCTCCCGTTGCCGCCGGGCGTCAGCGCGCGGTCAGGGCCGCGACGACCCGCTCGAGACCGCCCTCGGCCAGCTCGCCCGCGTTGGTGGTGAGGTTGCCCGCCCTGGGGGCCGGCTCGACCAGCAGCGGCAGGTCCGGCAAACCCAGGGCGGTCGCGTGGTGGCGCGCGGCCCGCTCGAAAGTATCATGGCAGATCGTGATCGTCGGCTTGCCCTGGGTCTCGAAGTCGAACGCGTCGAGCACGGACGCGTAGGTGCAGGACCCTCAGGCCGCCTCCCCGTTGACGATGACGTCGGCCCGGGTGACCAGCTCGGCGATCTGCTCCTTCGGCGCGGGCTTGGAGATGTTCGGCTTCCGGATCCAGATCGTCTCCCCGGTCCCGTGACGCTCGGCGAGCAACCGCTTGAGCTCCTCCATCAGCGGGTACATGGCGAAGGAGCCGTCAGACTCGCGGCGGCCCCAGCCGTCCAGGAATCCGACCGTCCTCCCCCTCAGGGACGCGGGGCGGGCGGCCAGCCGGACATCGTGCGCCCGGTACGTCGTGCTCGGCATCACAATCCTCATGGCGGCGTCCTCCGTGCGAGCGGGCCAGGTAGGTCAAAATGCAGAACGCCAGTTCCGCTTGCTGAACGTCAGCGGGGACGCTAACATCCCCGGTCAAGCGGTGTCAAGGGCCAGCGCGGCATCGGCCTGGCCCCGCCGGCCGGCGGGGCCCTCGTCGGCGGGACCGATCGCCATCCCCGGTTCGGGAGGAGGACCAGCGTGCCAGAGCTCCAGCGCCCGGCGGGCCCCCTGCACTACGAGATCACCGACCTCCCCCTCGCCATCGCGCGGGAGATCCACGCCCTGGTGCCCGGCTCTGAGCTCCAGGAGTTCCCGGGGTTGCGCCACGCCATCGCCTACTCGCACGGCCCCGCCTGCGCCCGCGCCCTGCGGGCCTTCCTGACCCGCCGCGGCCTCGGCGGCCGCGATGGGCCCCGCCCGACGCGCGAGGGCTAGGGGGATGGCGCGAGGGACGAAGCGGCTGGGGCTGCTGGTGCCGTCTTCCGGAACGATCCAGGAAGCGGACTTCTACCGCCGCGTCCCGGAGGAGGTGACGGTCCACTCCGCCCGGATGCGCCTGGTGGAGGCGACGGAGGCCGACGAGATCCGGATGCTCGAGGAGCACACGATCCCCGCCGCCCTGGATCTGGCGACGATCCACCCCGACGCGGTGGTGTTCTCCTGCACCTCCGCCGGGGCCCTCCGCGGCAATGCCTACGAGGCCGGGCTCTGCTCGGAGATCGCCCGGGTCACCGGCGCTCCGGTCATCAGCACCATGGCGGCGGTGCGGGAGGAGCTCCACCGACTTCGCGTGCGATCGGTGGTCCTCCTGACCCCCTACCCCGACGCCCTCACCGAGCGCGTCCGGGCAAGCCTCGAGGCGGACGGGTTCACGGTCCCCGCGGCGGCCGGCATGGGGCTCATCGACAGCCTCGCGATCGCCGGCGTCGCGCCAGAGGAAATCCAGGAGTTCGCGGTCCGGCGCCTCGGCGGCGCGCCGGCCGAGGCCCTCTTCATCGCGTGCTGCACCTTCCGCGGCTACGATGTGCGGGACGGGCTCCAGCGCTCGCTCGGCATCCCGGTGGTGACGAGCAACCAGGCGGCCCTGGAGGCCGCGCTCCGGACCCTCGGCCTGGGCGCGCCGCTTGAACCGCGGAGAGGTGAAGCTAGCGTGCGGGTTCGGCCAGCCGCGCCGCCCAGTCGTCCGGCAGCGCCACCTCCCGGGTGATGCGACAGGGCGGGTGGCCCCAGGACGGGAAGTAGGCGTTCTGCGGGATCTCGAGGTCCGCCCCGGCCACCACGACTGTGATGTCGGCCGGCTCCCGCACCGCCGGGATCGATCCGCCCTCAGCCGCCGCCCGCACCCAGGCGGGCCAGTCGGAGTCGCGCACGGCGGCGTGGAGCCACGAAGGGCGCCACGTCTCGGCCGGCAGCCGCCCCCGCTCGTGGAGCTCCCGCCGCACGTCGTCCTTGCTCCACCCCTCGCGGGCCAGCCGTTGGGCCACGAAGGGCGCCAGCACGACGGCGACCTTCCCGTTGTGGAGCATGGTGAAAAGCGAGGCGGCCGAGCCCATCACGCTCGCGAGCTCCGCCAGCCCACCGGTGACGTTGATGACGGTCTCGCTCCGCAACACCGTCACCGTGCTCTGCTCCGGCCCGAAGCCCAGCTCGCGGTGGAGTCCCGGCCAGGGACCGTCGTCCCGCTCGGCGAAGCACAGCGTGTAGCGCGCGGGCTGGCCGAGCCCCGCGAGGGACACGGCGCCAGGCCAGCCGCCGCCGAGGTTGTTCATGACGAGCCGCACGGCCCGCCCGATGGTCGCGTTGGCCTGCCAGCCGGGGCCGAGCGCGCCGGCCCCCGCATTGATCCCCAGCGCCCCCGCCGCGGGACCGCTGACGAGCAGCAAGGGGGCGACGCTCTCATCCGTGGTCTGGACGCCGCGGAGGTTGAAGGCGGGGTCGAGGATCGCCTCTACGGCGGCGAGCACGACGGGGAAGTGCTCCGGCCGGCAGCCCGCCATCACGGCGTTGGCCGCGACCTTCTCGACGGTGGCAAGGCCGCGCAGCGGCTCCACCTCACCGAGAACGGCGTGGCGCGGCTGGTCGGTCCAGCCCAGCATCTCGTCGATCCGGCCCAGCGTGGGGGGAACGATGGGGAGCCCGTCCGTCCAGCCGCGCGCGGCGAAGCGCGCGTTCACCGCGGCGACGGGGTCGGGATCGCGGACCACTTCCACCCGGTGCCGCGGGAACTGGCCGGCGAGCGGCGTCCGGGCCAGCAGGCCCCGCTCCCTGACGCGCTCGCTCAGCGTGTCATCGATCCACTCGCCGGAGGCGCGCTGGCCCGTCGGGATCAGCACCCAGAGAGCGTCCACGGCGGCCATGCTAGCACGCCTCCCCCGAGGCCCCGGACCGTCTGGTCACCTCGACCTACGTGTTCGACGAGACCGTGACACTCACCCAGGCCCGCCTCGGGCATCGGCGAGCCGTCGCGGTCGGGAGGACCCTCCTCGATCCGGCCATTGTCGAATGGCTCCGCGTGACGCCCGTGGACGAACGGGCGCCCTGGGCCCTCTTCGAGCGACGCCCCGACAAGTCCTACAGCTTCACCGACTGCACGAGCTTCGTCCTGATGCGACGCGAGCGCATCGGGCACGCGATCGCCCTCGACGAGCATTTCGCCCAGGAGGGCTTCACCGTCGCCCCCCGCTGACCGGCGCGTCCCGAGAGAGCGGCGTGGGCGGCGAGCTGCCGTCCCACGGCTTGCCTGGCAGTATGACCGAAGTTATACTGCGGCAATACCGGGACCATGAGGTGACGCGATGGCGAAGCCCGCGAGGAAGGTAGCGGTCAGTATTCCCGCCGCGCTGTATCAGGCGGTCGAACGGGTCCGGAAGGCCAGCGGCAGGAGCCGCAGCAGCGTGATGCAGGATGCGCTCCGCCACTGGCTCGACTCCCAGGCACAAGCCGCCCTGGTGCGGGAGTACGAAGCGGGCTACCGGCGCAAGCCGGAGGGCCGACGCGAGATCAAGGCTGCAGAAGCGGCCGCCGTTCGCCTGCTCTCGGCCGAAGACTGGTAAATGCGGCGCGGCGAGGTCTGGTGGGCTGATTTGCCTGGACCGGCCGGCCTGCGTCCGGTTGTCCTTCTCTCGCGCAATGAAGCCTACGCCGTCCGCGAGCTCGTGACCGTGGCACCGGTCACCACGCGTGTTCGCCGCATTCCCACCGAAGTCTCGCTCGGACCCGCCGAGGGTCTGCCCAAGGCGTGCGTCGTGAACCTTGACACGATCACGACCATCCCCCGGCGGACACTGACGCGGGCCATCGGACCACTGTCTCCCGAGAAGCTCGCCGCGGTGGAACGAGCGCTGATGTTCGCA
>MGBT01000042.1:16765-23327 GCA_001788395.1 Candidatus Rokubacteria bacterium GWA2_70_23 | reverse complement strand
CACACGCCGGGCCCGCGCTTACGGCGGGAGTGCCAGGATCGCCACGACGCCGACCAGCGTTCGGATGTCGACCGGCTTCGAGATGTGGTACTGGAAACCCGCACGCAGGATGCTTGCGCGGTCTTCAGGCTCGCTGCACCCCGTCAAGCAGGCCGCCGGAGTCGCACCACCGCGCTCCGGCGGCAGTTCGCGAACTTTGCCAATCAGCCAGTAGCCGTCTCCCCCAGGCATCTCGAGGTCGCTCACCAGTACATCGGGCCGCAACCGCTCCAGGCGATCGAGGGCGATTTCGGCGGTCTCGGCCACCGTCACCGTGGCTCCACCCGCCTCCAGCACATCAGCGACCAGCATGCGGATCTCGGGCGAATCGTCGACAACGAGGACATGCACCGAGCTGAGCCGGGGCAGCTCATCAAGGTTCGTCTGGGCCATCGGGCATTACCTCCGGTCTCGGACTGGGAACCTCTTGTGCACCGCGGTCACGACGTCTTCGACCCCGTACGGCTCCCCGAAGATGATCTCGACGACGCCCGACGCACCCACCGCCGCCTCCAGCGCCTTCTTGTCCGTGGTCGTGAGCACCCACGTCGCCCGCTTGAGGGAGTCGGTCTCCTTCAGGAGGCGAAGGAAATTCCAGTGTCTTTCGTACGGGCGGGGCAGGTCGTACACGATCAGCTTCGGTTTATGCCGGTGGACGAAGGCGAGCAGGTCCAGCGTGCCGCTCTGGATGTCGGCGAGGTGGGCACAGGCCGCTGTAAACCCGTCCGCTTCAAGGGAGACGCGAAGCGCCTCGATGAAGTCGGGCCTCGAATTGAAGATCGCCACGTGGCGTTTCGTCTTCGAGCTGGACATGTCGCCGGGGTTCCTCTCCCTGCTGAGCCCTCGGGGCGGGCTTCAGCCGGCCGAAGCGTTGGCGCGCGTGAACTGCTCGCTATGGCAGCGGATTGCTGCCGGGCGCGCTCATGTCGTCCTGCCGCCTCGAGCTCCGACGACGACCAGCACCACTCCGCCGGCCAGCGCCAGGACGCCAAGGATCGGCGGCAGGGGAATCCGGTTCTCCTTGTCGGCCGTGATCTTGAGCGGCCCAAGGTCAACGACCTTCTCGCGCGTCGTGTACGTGACGCCTTGATAGGCCAGGGCGACCACGCCAAGGATGATCAAGACAACACCGACAACAGTCACGGGTTTCATACCGGCACCCTCCGTTGCTTATGTCCCGCACCACGGCCACCATCGACGCCGGCCGTTGCCATCGATCTCGTCCGTGGTCGTCGTCACTCGTCTCCGCGTGTCGGTGCTGGGCGAATCGCGTGCTCCCCGGCTCGGAGCGCCTCGCTGACGTGTTCCTGCGCGTCCTGCAGGAATCCCTCGGCGCGGCGCAAAGAGCTCCCGCCGCGGTCGAGCACCTTTCCGGTCTTCTCCTCTACCGCCCGCAGGCCCTCGGCCGCCCTGGTCCGCACGCCCCGCGTCTTGCCCTCCACATAGCCCTCGATGTCCCTCCCCCAGAGCCACGCCACGACGGCGCCCGTGATCGTTCCCAGAACGAATGCCTCACTGGTTCTCATTGCGATCCTCCTCGTCTGATGGTCGTGTGCCCGGCCTGCCCCGCGGCCGCCCCGTCAGGGCTTCCCTTCCCCGCGCCGGCGTCCGCTGGGCCCCACACGGCGCGCCGACGCCGCGTCAGCGCACGCGCATGTCGTTCTTCACGCTCTTCACGCCGGACACGCCACGAGTCACCTCGACCGCGCGGCTCATCATCGCCCTGGAATCCACGAAGCCGGAAAGCTGCACCACACCCTTGAACGTCTCGACGTTGATCTGCAGCACCTTCAGCTCGGAGTCGTTCAGGATGGCGGCCTTCACCTTGGTCGTGATCACCGAGTCGTCCACGTACTCGCCCGTGCCCTCCTGCCTCGATGTGGACGCGCAGCCGGTCACGGTAACGACGGACAGCACACACGCGGCGAGCAGCAGGCCTTTCACAATTCGCTGAATCTTCATCGCATGATCTCCTGTCAATCGCGTTGAGGGCAGGCGTGCTGGCCTGCCCTTTGGATGACCCCCATGAGCCTCGCCTTACTGGCTCCTGTATAGCACCCGCTGCCGGGTGGGTCCTACTGGACCAAGGTCCAATAGGCGGGCCGGACGGCGCCGACTACCCTCGGGGAGAGTTGATCCGTTCAAAGCCCGCGCCGCCCGCCAACGGAGGCAGCTGTCTCGCGTTCGGTGCTCGAGGTGTGCTCTTGAACCCGCTGCGGCGGCGATGCCGGGAGAACGACATGACGGCCAGTGACCTGCTCGACGAGCTTCGACAGTCCCGCACGGACATGGTGCGCCTAGTGGAGGCTGCATCGTGCGCAGAGCGAGCGTACGTCGTGGTCCCCGCCCAGGCCGTGAAGGGGTGGATCGAGCAGGACCCCGAGACGTGGGCCAAGGTATCAGATTGGCTCGCCGCCAGCGGGAAGGCTCTCGTGCAGGTGTAGGCGTCAGCCGACCGCCCCCCGCTCGGACCAAAGTCCCATAGCCTGCCTTCCTGTCCGGCGAGTAGGCTGACACGTGCACGAGCGCCATCCCCTCGGGCGTCCTCGAGATGAGGGGGGAGAGAGCTACTGAAATGACAAAGAGCACGAAGGCGTCATCTCGGGTCGCCGCCGCCAACCGGGACGCGGCTGCGGCTGCCGCGGAGTCCAAGAACACCATCCGCAACACCGCGATCGGATCCGGTGCGGTCGAGAATGTCGCTCGGCGCCAGTTCCAGAAGACCCAAGCGGCAGCGGTTCAAGCGCACGCACGGGCGCGCGGGCAGCGACAGCAGGCAAGGCGGGATGCGCGCTGAGCTGTGCCATCGGCATCGGGGGGGCATTGGGGGCGATCCCTGGGAGGGCCGGGTCCCCACGCGGCGCCCCGTCCGAGTGCGGATCTCATGTCAAGTCCACGCCACGCCCGGCGTCGGCCGCCCGCGGGCCCGACCCCGGGGACCCCGTTAATGATGGGTACGCTCAAGCTGGTGGCCTTGGCCCCCGCGTTCCGAAGGATTTGGACGGGCGCGCTGGCGACGTTGATGGCGGTGGCCGTCACCGCCTGCGCCGGCCTGGCGAGCCCGCCTGAGCCGCGGGCGCCACAGGAGACGCGGCGGCCGGCCGGCGGGCAACCCGTCGATCTCCGACAGGCGCAGCGCCTGCAGCGCCTGATGGTGCCGCTCATTCGCGTGATGGACCATCCGCGGCCCTTGAGCCAGGTGCGCGTGGCCATCGTCGACGACCCCCACATCAACGCGGCGAACGCGGGCGGCGGTGAGTTCCAAGTCACCACCGGGCTCCTCCAGAAGGCTAACGATCGGCACTTGACGGGGGTCCTGGCGCACGAGATCGCGCACGACGACCTCAATCATGTCGCTAAGGCGCAGGTGCTGGGCGCCGGGCTCAACATCGGAATGATCATCCTCGACCAGGTCATTCCCGGCAGCGGCAAGTTGACGCCGATCGTCGGCGCGCTGGCGACGAGCTCGTATAGCCGCTCGGAGGAGTATGCGGCGGACCGCCACGGCGTTGATCTCCTCCGCCGGGCGGGGCTTCCGAAAGACATCATGATCGACACGCTGGCGTGGTTGATGCAGGTCGAGGGCCCGGGGCGGAGCGGCTTCTTCGCGACGCATCCGGCGACGGGAGACCGCATCGAAGCGCTCCGCACCATGCACTGACCTGACTCAACGGAGGACATCATCATGCACGCACTCCAGAACATCTTCCCGCGTTCGCTCGCACTCCTGCTCCTCGTCGCTCTCGTGGCGGCGACTGGCTGCGAGACCATCCGCGAGAATCCTAAGACGTCGATCGGCGCAGGCGCGGGCGCCGCCGCGGGCGGGCTCGCCGGCGGCATGATCGGGCGGAACACAACGGGTGTGGTCGTCGGAGGTCTGATCGGCAGCCTGGCCGGCGGCGCGATCGGGTATTACCTCGACCGGCAGGATCGCACCCGGGCACAGGCCGTCAGCCAGACGGCGTACGACCCGTCGCAAGGCACCGTCGTGCGGGTCGAGCAGGTCCAGGCCCAGCCGAATCCGGTACGCTTGGGCGAGACCATAAACATCCTCGCCACGTACACGCTGCTCACGCCGCATAGCGAGCAGGCGACCCTCGTGCGCGAGACGCGGGAGATCCGCCACAACGGCGCGCTCGTCGCCAACCCGACCACTGAGTTCTCGCGCGCGAACGGCACGTTCACGAGCGCGTTGCCCATCACGATTCCGTCCCGCGCGGGGCGCGGCGCCTACGAGGTGACGACCACGGTCGCCGCCGGCGACCGCGTCTCCCGCGACACCACGACCTTCACCGTCAACTGATCACGCGCGCCGCTCCCGGCGAACGCCACTCTGCGCGCGACGCGGTGCTGCCCTTGCGCCGCTGCAGCAGCACTCGCGAAGTCGAGAGCGAGAACGCCCGACGGTGCAGTCCATGACGTGGAGCATGGGGTGTGGGGAGGTCCGCCATGGATGACGTCAGGCGGCGGCTCGATCAGGACCTGAACACGGCTGCATCCCGACTTCGCCAACTGGGCTGGGCGGTGGCGGTTGACGGATTGTCCGGGGCGATCGGAGAGAACTGTCCCTTCGCTGACGAGCTCGACGGGATCCAGGCCAGCGAGAGCAGGGAGATCGGCTTCGCCACGCGCGAGCTGCTCCTGGAACGAGTGAACCGCCTGTCGGTGGCGCTCGACCGGTTGGACGAGGGTCAGTACGGTGGCTGCGTGGAGTGCGGCGAGCCGATCTCGCCGGCGCGCCTGCGCGCCGTGCCCGAGGTGCAGGCCTGCGTTCGGTGTCAGGACCGGCTCGAGCGCCTCGGCCCCTCGCGCTCGTGGACCCGCGCGATGAGTAGCGACGACGGTCAGTCGGAGTAGAGAGGACGGCCCGAGTGGCGTGGGACCAAGGTCCAATAGGCAGGCCGGATGACGTCGACTAGATTGAGCGTGCGATGAGATCTCCAGCTATCCTGCCGTCCGCGTCAGTCCGGCTCCTCGGTGTTCGTCGGCTCTCAGAGCTCGTGATCCTGGTGCTTGCGCTCGCACTCGGCGGTGCTGGGTTCGCAGACGACTCGCAGAAAGGCGACGATGCCGGGCCGACCGCCGCCCCACTCCGGCCGACCGGCGTCGTGACATCGTCGCTGGCTCGCGTGCTCTCGACCGTCCAGCCACAGGCGGTTGGCCTCAACGGGAGCGAGAACCAGAGCCCTGAGATCCGCCGCGTAGCCCACGAGCTCCTGGACTTCAGCGACATGGCTCGCCGGGCCCTGGGGCAGCAGTGGGAAGGCCTCTTGCCGCAGGAGCAGGACGAGTTCGTTCGACTGTTCACGGACGTGGTGACGGAGTCCCTCGTGACGATCGTCGAGCGGTACTCCGGCGAGAACGTGGCGGTCCAGGGCGAGGAGGTCGCCCGGGGCTCAGCCGAGCGTCGCGTGTTCGAGATCGGCACGCAGTGGGCCATCCGCGACATCGTGTTCGGCGGCATGAGCGTCGCGTTGCATTATCGGGGTCAGTTCACGTCGATCCTCCGGACTTCTTCCTTCGCTCATCTCCTGGAGCGGATGCGGACGGGACAGTCCCCGCGCCCGCCGGCCCGCGGCGCGCTCGAGGGCTCCACGGCCTACGATTCCGAGCCGCCCCTTCGAGAGCGCCTCGCGGCCGGCCTCCTGCTCGCCGCGGCATCGTCCGGACGACGGCGATGAGCTTGCCGGGATGACGGCGAGGCCCGGAGGCACATCATCGCGTCAGAGTCCGATCGCCTCTCACCAGCAGCAGATGACAGTTCACCATTCACGGGAGGTACGGACGATGAAACGCGGATTGCTCTTTGCGGTTCTCGCGCTGTTCGCCGTGGGTTGCGCGGCGCGACCCATCGGCGGTGACACGGGCTGGAAGATCTATGGCCCTCCCGGTCCTCCCGGCGTGGCCGGTCCGGCCGGCCCAGAAGGTCCCGCTGGCCCAGCTGGTCCTCCCGGCGTCGCTGGCCCTCCCGGCGTCGCTGGCTCTCCCGGCCCCGCCGGCGCGCAGGGCTCCGCCGGCATGCAAGGCGCAGCCGGAGTGGCGGGCGCCGAGCGCCCGGCAGCCGAGGCTTCTCGCTGGACCAAGTTCAACGACATCCTGTTCGATTTCGACAAGTCGGACATCCGGGCGAACGAGACGAGCAAGGTCGCCGCGGTCGCGGCCTACCTGAAGCAGAATCCGTCCGCCCAGGTCGCAATCGACGGCCATGCGGATCCGCGCGGCACCGACCCGTACAACCAGGCCCTGAGCCAGCGGCGTGTCACCACCATTCGTGACGCGCTGGTCAAGGCCGGAGTGCCGGGTGACAAGATCCAGACGGGCGCCTTCGGCGAGGAGCGGCTCAAGTGCAGCGAATCCACCGAGCCGTGCTGGCAGCTCGATCGGCGCGTCGAGGTGCTGATCAGCTCCGGGAAGTAGCAGGCGCCATGGATCCCCAAGGAGACGCAACGATGAGACAGATCATGAGAGGGTTCTTCGTGCCAGTGCTTCTCGTCGCCGCTGCGGGTTGCGCCTCGGTGGGCTA
>MGBT01000042.1:8146-16745 GCA_001788395.1 Candidatus Rokubacteria bacterium GWA2_70_23 | reverse complement strand
CCGGCGGGGCCTAGCGGCCCGGCGGGACCGGCGGGAGCGCCGGGGCTCCAGGGGCCGCAGGGACCCCCGGGACCGCGTGGCCAGCAGGGTGCGATCGGCAAGTGGACCTCGATGGAGAACGTCCAGTTTGAGTCGGGGCGGGCGGAAATCCAGGCGAAGTGCGCCGACAAGATTGCCAAGCTCGCCGCCTGGATGAACGAGAACAGACAGGTTGCAATCGCGCTCGACGGTCACGTCGACGATACCAAGGCCAACGACAACGATCCGACGCTCGGCGGCCGCCGGGTGTCGGCGGTTCGCGGAGCGCTGATCGCGGCGGGCATCGCGCCCGGCCGGATTTCCGCCGGCACCTTCGGCGCGAGAGAGCCGGTGTGCCGCGACGCCACCGACGAGTGTCTCGCCCTCAATCGGCGGGTGGAGGTTCTCGGCGCCCGGCCATGATCCTGCCGTAAGAGCACCGAGTCGGGGGATCTCCTTCGCGGTCTTACGCGCGGAGGGAATCCCCCTGCTCTCGCTCTCCCATCAGCCACACTGACGGCCCGGACCGCCCTCCTCAGCTCACCAGAACGAACTCCCACTCGCACCAGACGCCGGCCGGGTGCGCGTCCGGAGGGCAGACGACGCAGGTCACCCGGGTGGCCGGGTTGATCGAGCTCGCCGCCGCCTCGCAAATGGCCATCCCGGCGGGCTTGCAGGCGAGCTCCAACATCCCGTCCTCCACCCTGCGCACCTGCTGGAGGCAGTTCGTGACCCGGAGCCTGAAGCGACTCTCGTCGATCTTCCACATCTCGTACTCGCCGTTCGCGAAGATCGTGGACAGCGCCAGGGCGTCCATCACGGAGGGAAGGTCGTCCTTCAAACCGAACATCCGCTTGAAGCGGTGCACCTGGACCTTCGCGTTGGCACCGAAGCAGTGGCTGTCGCCCTTGAGGGCCGCCGCCTCCCCGTACTCGCGGTTCATGTAGGCCATCCAGTTGTTCTGGAGGTTCCACCAGTTCTTCTGCAAGGTGTCGATGAACTCCAGTAGCTGCTCCCTGGACAGCCTTGAGAGGATCTCCGCCTGCGGTGTGTTGAGAGCCATCGTCCGCCTCCCTCGCCTCCCCGGCCCCGTCCCCGGGGGCCCTCCGGGCCGGCCCATGGGCACGCCTCGTCGACCGCCCCACTCCCTCCTCCCAGCGATACCGCCCCCGCGGCGGCCACGTCAACCCCGCGCGCTGACAGGAGCCGGTTGACAGGAGGGGACGCCGTCGTCATAGTCACGGCCATGGTCCCGGCGCGCCCGTGGGGCGCGGCCGCGCCATCTCACAGGAACCTGTTCAGGAGGGCGGCCGATGACAACGGCGGAGCTCGATCCGGCGCAGCAGCTGATGGCGCAGCGGTACCACTGATCCGAGGCGGTACTGCTGGCCGTGTGCCGGCAGCTGGGAATCGAGGAGACGGTCGTTCCGGGCATCGCCACCGCCTTCGGCGGAGGCATGGGCGGAACCGGCTCGGTGTGCGGAGCCCTGGCCGGAGCGGTCATGGCCATCGGCCTGCGGCACGGTCGCCGCGATCCGTCGGAGCGCGATGCCAAGGCCTATACCTTGACGCAGGAGCTGCGCCGCCGCTTCGAGGCCGCCATGGGCCACGCGGACTGCCGGGACCTGACGGGAATGGACCTGAGCACGCGGGAAGGCGTCAAGCAGTTCTACGCCTCGGACGTGCCTCGGACAGTCTGCATGCCCGCGGTGGGCGTCGCCTACAAGACCGTGGTGGAGCTGCTGCAAGCGCCCTGACGGGACCGGCGCCAGCCGCCGCGAGATCGCCCTCACGTGAGCGATAAGCCGCCGGCCACCGGGATGCGCTGGCCGACGATCCAGCTGGACTCCGGGGAGCACAGCCCGTTGCGGGGCCCGTGACGGCGCTCGCGCGAGCACGGAGGCGTTTCGATGGGTGATAGCGACCTGAGCCGGGCCCTGGAGCCGGCGTACTTCGAGGCGGCCGAGCGGAACGAGACGTGGTCCGGGCTGCCGTTCCGGGAGTTCTACCAGGCTGGCGGCGGACGCCGCCCAGCGCGACTGAGGAGGCGAGGGTGAACAAGGACGACCTCTGGAAGCGCTTCCAGCAGCACATGGGCTACACGGACGCGGAGATGGCCGTCTTCCGGTCGGATCCGGTCAAGGTGAAGATGGTGACCGAGAGCCCCGAGTTCGTGAAGTCCCGCATCGTCGCCGAGGTCATCGAGTCCCAGGGGTGCCACGCCCGTCACACGGTGGGGCAGAAGTTCGTGATGGACGGCAACGGCCAGCTGATCGCCCGCGAGTGCCCGGAAAAGATGTGCATCTTCGCCCTGGCCGCCCTCGAGAGCCCGGTGAACCAGATCTACGAGCGCTTCATCGCCCACTCCGACCCGAACAACGAGCGGACCATGGTGGTGCAGTGCTCCGACGTGGGGCTCGACAAGGGCGGGTGGGGCAAGATCCTCATGAAGGTGTCCGTGGAACGCATGACGTAGCCCCGGCTGGAGCGCCGCGCCGGAGACGGGTCGCCCGTCAGGCCGCGGATGCCTGCGGCGACTCGACGCCGGCCAGGTCCTCCCCGAGCGCGCGGTGCTGCTCGGCCGTGAGCCGTACCGCCCAGTCGAGCCCGGGCAAGTCCACCCCCACCGCCACAGGCACCCGGCCGCCGACGTCGAACCGGAGGTACTGGACCGAGGAGGCGCGCCCGTCGCCTCGCTGCCTCGGATCGAAGCGGGCCACCGCCCGGCTGCCGTCCTCGAGCTCGAGGTAGAGCCGCTCCGGGAGCGCCCACCACTCCCTGAGCTTCACCGCGCGCGCCTCCGGGTCGTCGATCTCGATCAGGAGCGTCACCCCCAGCGCGCCGTCGCCACCGAGGATCTCGTTGTAGGTCTCGATCTCGTGGCGGATGTCGGCCTCGCGCACGATGCGCTCCGCGCGCAGCATCTCCTGGATCTGGTAGCGGATGGTGAGCGTGTTCTCGAACAGCAGCGTGAGGGACTCCCCCAGGTGGACGCGGCGCGCCCGCTTGACCTCGAGCACGCGCGCGCGGAAAGCCTCGCGCCCCTCGCTGTAGGTCTCGTAGTCGACGATCTCCTCCCGCCGCACCGGTCTCATCTCCCGGCCCCCTCGTGCGAGCCCCGGTCCGTCGGCACGGGCGTCGGGAAACCGTTCTCCCGGTACGCGCGGGCCAGCACGGTCATGGGGTGCATCGGCCGCACCCCGGCGTGCTGCTGGAACTGCAGCGCCGCCAGGGGGCAGTCGGTGGCCCAGATCGGGGCCTGCTCCTGCGCCATCCCGTCGAAGGCCTTCTTGCCGATGCGGGCGGAGGGCTCGAAGCCCTCCACGGTCATGGCGTAGGTGCCGTCGTGGCCGCAGCACTCCATCACGGTGGCGGGCTCGACGCCGGGGATCTTCCTCAGGAGGTCGCGCCCCTTGAAGCCGATGGCCTGGGCGCGCAGGTGGCAGGGGGCGTGATAGGCCACGGGGCCCGCGGGGCTGCTGCGGAAGTCGGTGCAGAAGCGCGCCTCGTTCCGGATGGACCAGAGGAACTCGCTGGGGTCCATGACGGCGGCGGCGACCTTCTGCGCCGCCGGGCGATCCTCCGGGGTGACGAGCAAGGGATGCTCCCGCCGCATCATCATCGAGCAGGTTGGGTTGATGACGAGCACCCGAGCGCCTCCCTCGACGAACGGGAGGAGGATCCCGAGGTTGCGCCGCACCTGGGCTTGCAGCGGGCCGAGGTCCCCCCGCTCCCACGCGGGCATCCCGCAGCACTGCAGGCCCGCAACGCAGCGGACGTCCACCCCGTTCTTCTCGAGGACCTCGACGGTGTCCCGACCGATCTGGGGCTCGTTGTTCTGCACGTAACAGGTCTGGAAGAGCACCGCCTCGCCCCCGGGCTCGCCCCCGATGCGCCCCGCCCGCGCGGCCCAGGCCTCGAAGGTCCTCGCGGCGAAGTCCGGCAGGAGCTTGGCTCGGTGGATGCCCAGGACCTTCTCGAGGAACCACCGATGCGCGGCCATACGGTTCGCGACGTTCGCCATGCCGAGGCTCGCCCGGGCCAGACGCCCGGCCGCATCCGGCCGCGCGAGCACGCGATCGCTCAGGCGCAACCCGCCCCGGCGCGCCCGCTGGGCCTTGTAACGGTGGACGAGCCGCGGGAAGTCGAGCTGGAAGTCGTGTCCGTCGCGGACCGTGTACGGACACTGCACCTCGCAGAGCTTGCACTGGAAACACGCGTCCATGACTCGCCCGGTCTCGTCTGGCGTGATGCGTCGCACGTCCCCGGCATGCTGCTGGTCGACGAGCGCGAACAGCGCCGGGAAGGCGTCGCAGTACTTGAAGCAGAGACGGCAGCCATGGCAGATCTCGAAGGTCCGCTCGATCTCCTGCCGCAGGGCCTCCGGATCCCAGTACTTCGCTTCCGACGGGTCATAGGACAGCCCGTCGCTGGGCCGATACGAGATGTTCCCCTTGTCCATGGATGGTGTGGTGGAGGGAGGCCGTGCCTCCCCCCACCCTCCTCAGTGCGCGATGCGCACCTAGCTGACTGACTCCAGGAGCTTGGCGAACCGCCCGGCGTGGGACTTCTCGGCCTTGGCCAGCGTCTCGAACCAGTCGGCGATCTCCGCGAAGCCCTCCTGGCGCGCGGTCTTGGCCATCCCAGGATACATGTCGGTGTACTCGTGGGTCTCGCCGTGGACGGCGGACTTGAGGTTCTTGACCGTGTCGCCGAAGGGCAGATCGGTGGCCGGATCGCCGACGCTCTTGAGGTAGTCCAGGTGGCCATGGGCATGGCCGGTCTCGCCGTCGGCCGTGTCCCGGAAGTTGCCTGCGACCTCGGGATAGCCCTCGATGTCGGCCACCTTCGCGAAGTAGACGTAGCGGCGGTTGGCCATCGACTCGCCCGCGAAGGCGTCTTTCAGGTTCTGGTGCGTCTTCGTCCCTTTCAGCTGAGCCATCTGTCACGTCCTCCTCTTGGGGTTCTTGCCTCTCGTACGGCTGGGTTTCGGGTGTCGTCTCACGGATGTCTCACGGCACCCCGTGCATCGCCCGACGATCCGGATGTCGAGGTCCTCGACAACGAAGCCGGGCACCGCGTGCACCGCCCTCCTGGCGAGCCACGGGGCGGAGAAGTCCGCGATCCTCCCGCAGACGCGGCACACGAGGTGCTGGTGCGGGACCAGGTTCGCGTCGAACCGGGTGCCCCCCGCGGTCGTGCTGACCCGGCGGATGAGCTTCTCCCGCTCCAGCGACTCCAGGATCCGGTACACCGTCGCTCGCGACAGGGACGGCATCTGCGACTGCAGGGAGGCATACACGGCGTCGACCGTCGGGTGCGAGGGATCGGCTGCCAGGGCCCTGTAGACGGCCAGCCGCTGGCCTGTGACGCGAAGCCCGCTGGCGCGGCAGCGTGCTCGGAGCTCCGCGTCCCGGAGGGCATGTCCCCCTGCCCTCAGCTCCGAGCCGTTATCAGTATTCGTTCTCACATGCAAATGAGTACCATCTGGGCGTGGCGGTGTCAAGCCCCCCCCGTCAACTCCCGGTGAGGCGAGCCGGCCGTCTCAGGCCAGGGTGTGCCGCACCATCTTGCTCTCGACCATGTAGATCACCATCTCGGCGATGTTCGTCGCGTGGTCGGCAATGCGCTCGAGGAAGCGGGAGATGAGGATCAGGCGGATCGCCCGCGGGATGGTCTTGGGATCCTCCATCATGAAGGTGAGCAGCTCGCGGAAGATCTGCTCCTTGAGCGCGTCCACTTCCCCGTCCGCCGCGCAGACCTGCCGGGCCAGCGCCGTGTCGCGGGCCACGAAGGCGTCCAGGCTTTCCTTCACCATGCGCTGGGCGCGCTCGGCCATGCGCGGCAGGTCGATATAGGGCTTGAGCTGGGGCTCCAGGCTCAGCTCGAGGCCCCGCTGGGCGATGTTCACCGCCTGGTCGCCGATCCGCTCCAGGTCCGTGACGATCTTCATGGCGGTGGTGATGAATCGCAGGTCCCCGGCCGCCGGCTGGTGGAGCGCCAGCAGCTCGACGCATTTCTCGTCGATCTCGACGTCGTAGGCGTTGACCTGGCGGTCGCGCTCGATCACCTCCCGGGCGAGGGCGTCGTCGCGCTCGAGGAGCGCCGTCATCACCCGGCGGATCTGGTCCTCGACGAGCCCTCCCATGGCCAGGAGGGTCTGCTTCAGCCCCTCCAGCTCCTCGTGAAAGTGCCGCGGCATGGCGTGGCTCCCTCCTACCCGAACCGGCCGGTGATGTAGTCCTCGGTCCGCGTGTCGCGCGGGTTGGTGAAGAGCTCCCGCGTGACCCCGAACTCGACCAGCTCGCCCAGCAGCATGAAGCCGGTGTAGTCGGACACGCGGGCCGCCTGCTGCATGTTGTGGGTCACGATCACGATGGTATAGCTGTTCTTGAGCTCGAGCATCAGCTCTTCGATGCGGGCGGTGGCGATGGGGTCCAGGGACGAGCACGGCTCGTCCATGAGGAGGACGTCGGGCTCCACGGCGATGGCGCGCGCGATGCACAGCCGCTGCTGCTGGCCGCCGGAAAGGCCGAGCGCGCTCTCCCCGAGCCGGTCCTGGACCTCGTCCCAGAGGGCGGCCGCGCGCAGGCTTCGCTCGACGATGCCCTCGAGATCGCTCCGGCTCTTCACGCCCAGGATGCGCGGGCCGTAGGCCGCGTTGTCGAAGATGGACTTGGGGAACGGGTTGGACTTCTGGAAGACCATCCCCACCCGCTTCCGCAGCTCGGTCACGTCCACGCTTCGGTCGTAGATGTCGGTCCCGCCGACCCGGATGCTCCCGACGATGCGCACGCCGTCCACGAGGTCGTTCATCCGGTTGATGCAGCGGAGCAGCGTGGTCTTCCCGCAGCCGGAGGGCCCGATATAGGCGGTGACCCGGTGCTTGGGGACGGACATCGAGACGTCCGTGAGGGCGCGCGTGGGCCCGTAGTAGAGCGAGAGCCGGTCGATCTCGACCATGGGGCTCTCCAGGATCGACGCGGCTTCCGCCCGGGGGTTCAGGTTCGCCGCGAGCTCCACGTTGCCGGCCATGAGCGCCTCCTGGGGCATGCGGGCTCCCGCTACACCGCCACCGCCGCGTACGTGCGGCGGAGGCGGTTGCGCATGTTGATGGCGAAGAGATTGAGCAGCACCACGATGCCGAGGAGCAGGAGCGTCGTGGCGAACACCATCGGGCGCGCCGCGTCCACGTTGGGCGACTGGAAGCCCACGTCGTAGATGTGGAAGCCCAGGTGCATGAACTTCCGGTCCAGGTGCAGGAACGGCCAGACACCGTCGATGGGGAGCGCGGGCGCCAGCTTGACCACCCCGGTGATCATCAGCGGCGCCACCTCCCCCGCCGCCCGCGCCATGGCCAGGATGAGCCCGGTCAGGATGGAGGGCATCACCGCGGGCAGCACCACCCGCAGCGTCGTCTCGAGCTTGGTCGCCGACAGCGCGAGGGAGGCCTCCCGCACCCCCCGCGGGACGGCGGCGAGCCCCTCCTCGGTGGCGACGATCACGACAGGCACGGTGAGCAGCGCCAGGGTCAGCGACGCCCAGAGAATGCCGCCCGTGCCGTACGTCGGCGTGGGCAGGGCATCGGGATAGAAGAGCCGGTCGATGGAGCCGCCCACGATGTAGATGAAGAAGCCCACGCCGAAGACCCCGAAGACGATGGAGGGCACCCCGGCCAGGTTGTTCACCGCGATGCGCACGGCGCTCACGAAAGGCCCCTGCGTGGCGTACTCGCGCAGGTAGAACGCGGCGAGCACGCCGAGCGGCGTGATCAGGACGCTCATGATGATCACCATCATGACGGTGCCGAAGATGGCCGGGAACACGCCGCCCTCGGTATTGGACTCGCGCGGCTCGTCGGAGACGAATTCCCAGACCCTGGTCGCGTAGTGCCAGACCTTGGCGGGCCCGCTCATGCGGTTCGGGAAGTAGACGTCCAGGACCTGCGCCAGCGGCAAGGCCTTCTCCTTGCCCGCGTCTGCCGCGACCACGACGCTCGCCCCCTGCCGCTTGCGGAGCTCGCCGAGGCGCCTCGCCTGCTCCGTGTAGCGGACCTGGAGCGTCGCCATCTCCTTCTGAAGGGCCTCGACGTCGGGCCCGCTCGTGACCCCCTTCCGATCGAGGCTCTTCAGGCGGAGACGGATCTTCTCCTGGGCGAAGTTGATGGCGCCGATGTCGCGGGTCTCGATGCGGCGGGCCTCGGCGCGCACCCGCACCGCCTCAGGCAGCCGCTTCCGCACCTCGACCCAGCCCGCCTCGGACCCCGTCGCCACGACGGCGTCGCCGTCCCGGATCTCCTTGACGGTGCCGATGAGAAGCCCCCACTCCGTCCGCTCGATCACGGCGACATCCGGCGGGTACTCGCGCCGGGCGATCTCCGCCTCGTCCACCCAGTTGAAGTCCGCCCCGTAGAGATCCCGGTTGGCGACCTTGAGCTTGATCCGGGACTGGCCGGGCTGGCCGGGGATGGCCTCGCGGTCCGCCACCTGGCCGGTCATGATCTTG
The DNA here is from genome assembly GCA_001788395.1 of Candidatus Rokubacteria bacterium GWA2_70_23. Lineage (GTDB taxonomy): Bacteria > Methylomirabilota > Methylomirabilia > Rokubacteriales > CSP1-6 > UBA12499. The sequence goes on along the minus strand of MGBT01000042.1, from coordinate 8,222 downwards.
CCGCCGGCGAGCGTGAGGCGGATCACGTCCTTGGGCCAGAAGAAACCGAGCCCGTTGTAGAGGATGAGACCGATGA
>MGBT01000042.1:0-8136 GCA_001788395.1 Candidatus Rokubacteria bacterium GWA2_70_23 | reverse complement strand
CAGGAGGAGGACGAAGGCGAGCGCGCCCCCCGTGAGCCAGATGAGCGGCTCGCCGCTCCGCCATGTCTTGGCGAGGCTCGGTCTCACAGGTAGCGGTACCTCTCTCGGAGCCTCAACCGCACGAGCTCGGCGATGGTGTTGACGGCGAAGGTCAGACAGAAGAGGAGGAAGGCGGCGAGGAACAGGACCCGGAAGAGCGTCCCACCCTCCGGCGCCTCGGGCAACTCCACCGCGATGTTGGCCGACAGCGCCCGGAACCCGTTGAAGATGCTCCAGTCCATCACGGGGGTGTTGCCGGTGGCCATGAGCACGATCATGGTCTCGCCCACCGCGCGCCCGAACCCGATCATGATCGCCGAGAACATCCCCGGGCTGGCCGTGGGCAGGACGATGCGCAGCGCGGTCTGCCAGCGCGTGGCGCCGAGGGCGAGGGAGCCCGCCCGCAGATGCTGGGGCACATTGGCCAGCGAGTCCTCGGCGATGGTGAAGATGATGGGGATCACGGCGAAGCCCATGGCCACGCCGACGACCAGGGAGTTGCGCTGGTCGTACGTGAGCCCGAGCGCGGAGAGCAGCCATCCGCGGTAGTTGCCGCCGAGCAGGGTCGCCTCGACGAGACCCCCGAGCGCGAAGGCCGCCCACGCCCCGACCACCACCACGGGCAGGAGGAGGAACACCTCCGTCCCCGTCCTGAAGCGGCCGCGCACCGAGGCGGGCAGGCCGCGCCAGGCCACGAAGGCGGCGAGGATGCAGACGGTTAGCACGAGCGGCAGCAGGAACAGGCCCGGCACGATGCGCTCGATCATGGGGGCCAGCCACAGCCCCGCGAGGAAGCCGAGGACGACGCTCGGCAGGGCCGCCATGATCTCGACGACCGGCTTGACGTACCCCTTGACGGTCGGGTGCATGAACTCGCTCACGTAGGTCGCGGCGAGCAGCGCCAGCGGGACCGCGAAGAGCAGGGCGTAGACGGTGCCCTTGAGCGTCCCGTAGATGAGCGGCGTCAGACTCAGCTTGGCCTCGAAATCGTCGGTGCCGCCGGTGGACTGCCAGACGTACTCCGGCGTGGAGTAGCCCTCGTACCAGACCTTCCCGAACACCGTCCTGAGCGTGATCTCTGGGTGCGGGTTGTCCACCTCCCACTGCGACCACAGCCCCTTCCCGTCCACCGTCACGATGCCGTCGGTCTTGGGCGCGAAGACCACGCTCCGGACATCGCCGGCGGGTGCGCGCGGGGAGAGCAGGGTCTTGCCGGAGGTTCCGTAGCTGATGTGAAGCTGGCCGGAGGCCTCCGCGGTGACGAACCCCTTGTCCCGCTTCGAGGCGCTGATGGCGACGACAGGGCCCGCATGCGGGGTGAACTCGTGGATGCGCGTCAGCCTCCGATCGCCCCCCTGCGGGGGCGCGACGACCTGCCAGGTGGACACCTGTCCCTGCGCGTCGCCCACCACGAGCGTGCGGTCGCCGATCAGGAACCCGAGCGCGGTGATCGGCGTGTCCGGAGCCCCGCCCACGGTGACGGCCTCCCCGGCAGTCGGGCGCTCCCGGGCGCGCATGTCGTAGCGGAGGACCCAGCCGCGCGAGGTGCCGATGAACAGGTCCTCGCCCCGGCCGTCGAGCCTCAAGGCCGTGATCTCCCCGTCCACCGAGACGGCAAGCGTCTTGAGGGACTCCTCGCGCCGGCTTGGGCCAATCAGCGCCTTCTTCTCCACGACCGAGTGCAGCGCCAGCTCCGTGGGGCCCACCTGGGCCACCGTCACCGGGCCCGTCCCCGTCTCCGCGAAGGCCAGCCGGCGCACCGGGCGGTTGCGCTCCGGATCGAGCGCCATTGGCTCGCCGAAAACCGGCTGCGGCGTCACCGTTCGCACCCCGTCCTTGAAGACGACGTCGAACTTCATCTCGAGCGGGATGGCCCGCCCGTCGCCTGTGCCGATGAGGTGCCGCCCGTTCCCGGCCGCGGCCACGGTCGTGACGGCCGACCCGCCAAGTGCCGGGACGGGCACCGGAGGCACAGCCCCCTGGCCCTTCAGGGCGACGAACTGGAGCGTGCCCGTGGAGGTCACCGCGTAAGCGATCTCGCGATACTCGTCCACCCCCGTCCCCTCGCCGGGAGCGGGCACCGACGACGCTCCCTCCACCGCCCGGTAGGTGCCGAGAAGCGAGGCGGTCGGCGCCTTGAAGAGGGGGTACACCTCGGCGGCGATGACGAGGAGGATGGCGAGAATCGAGGCGATGATGATGATGCCGCCGGAGACGACGAGGCGTGAGGCCCAACGGTCGAGCGCGATGCGCCGGCGGGTGCGGGCCCGCGAGACGACGAGCGGGCGGGCCGGCGATGCCGGCCCGCCCGCCCCGAGCGCTTCGGTATTGACCGCCACCTACTGGACCTTGTTCAGCTCTTCCCTGGCGATGGAGGCCGGGATCGGGAAGTAGCCGTCCTTGATGACAACCTCCTGGCCCTCCTTCGACACGACGAGCTTGACGAACTCCCGGGTCAGCGGCTCCAGCGGCTTGCCCGGCGCCTTGTTCAGGTACACGTAGAGGAAGCGCGACAGCGGGTAGCTCCCCGCATAGGCGTTGTCGGGATCGGCCTCGTAGCACCTGGCGCCTTCCTTGGCCGCCAGGGGGACGGCGCGGACGCCTGCCGTGGCGTACCCGATCCCGCTATAGCCCATGGCGAAGCGGTCCACGGTCACGCCCTGGACCACCGAGGCCGAGCCGGGCTGCTCCTTCACCTGGTCCTTGTAGTCGCCGTTCTTCAGCGTGTGCTCCTTGAAGAAGCCGTAGGTCCCGGAGGCCGAGTTGCGGCCGTAGAGGCTGATGGGCTTCGACGCCCACTCGCCCGTGAGGCCGAGCTGACCCCAGGTCCTGATGTCGTCCTTGTGGCCGTGCCGGCGCGACTTGGAGAACACCGCGTCCACCTGGGCGATCGTCATGCACTTGATGGGGTTGTCCTTGTTCACGAAGACGGCGAGGGCGTCCACCGAGGTCCGGATCGGCGTCGGCTTGTACCCGTACTTCTTCTCGAAGCCGTCCACCTCGGTGCCCTTCATCTCGCGCGACATGGGGCCGAGCTGGGCCGTGCCCGAGATGAGCGCGGGCGGGGCCGTGGAGGAGCCCTTGCCCTCGATCTGGATCTTGGCGTTGGGGTAGAACTTCTGGAACGCCTCGGCCCAGAGCGTCATCAGGTTGTTGAGCGTGTCGGAGCCGATGCTGGAGAGGTTGCCGCTGACCCCGCTCACGGCCTTGTAGGCCGGCAGCGCGGGGTCGAGCTTGGGCGGCCCGCCGGCCACCGCGTACCCTGCCGCGAGGGTGACGGCCGCCACGGCCGCCGTGAAGATTACCCGCTTTCTCATGCCTGTCTCCTTGTTCATGACGTTCATGGTGCATAGCCTGTGTTTCGAACACATGACCGGCGCGTTACATTCCTGTGAACGATCGATCCGAGCCATCGAGGCCGAGTCTCTGCCGCCCGGGCGACGCCTTGATGACGGCGGGGTAAATTCTGGGTAAACGCTGGGCCGCGCGGCGGAGGCGGCCGCGGGCATGGGGGCCTTCAACTACGCGGGCGACTTCTCCGGGTGGCCGCCTTGGCCTCCTTCGGCCGCATCGACCTCCTGACCGATGTCGTGCGGGGGTGTTGACCCATCTTCGGGGCTTGTCGGCAGCGTGAAGGCGACGACGGTCTCTTGGCCCTGCCGGCTGTCGATCCGAAGCTCGCCGCCGTGGGCCAGCACCAGGTGCTTCACGATGGCGAGCCCGAGCCCCGTCCCGCCCAGCTCGCGGGAGCGGGCCCTGTCCACCCGGTAGAAGCGCTCCGTGATGCGGGGGAGGTCAGCCGGGGGAATGCCGATGCCGGTGTCCGAGACCGTCACCTCGACCGTCTCGTGCGCGGTCGCCGCCGCGCTCACCGTCACGTGCCCGGCCGCGGGGCTGTACTTCACCGCATTGTCCACGAGGTTGAGCAGAACCTGGGCGAGCCGATCCCGATCCGCCCGCACCAGCGGCAGATCCGCCGGAAGCCGCGCGTCCAGAACGACGCGCCCGGTCTGAGCCTTCGGGCGGATGATGCCGAACACCGACTCGACGACGTCGCCCAGCGCCACCGGCGCCAGGCGAAGCTGGACCCGCCCCAGCTCGATGTTCGACAGGTCCGTGAGATCCGCGAGCAGCCGGCCGAGCCTCTCGGTGTGCCGATGGGCGATCTCCAGGAATTCGCGGGCACGCTCGGGATCGCCGAGCCCGCCCTCGAGAAGCGTCTCGAGGTAGCCGTGGATCGCGGTCAGGGGCGTGCGCAGCTCGTGCGACACGTTGGCGATGAACTCCGTCCGGATCTGCTCGAGCCGGCGCAGCTCGGTGACATCGTGGAAAACCATCACGACGGCCGGCGCCCCGGCCCCGAGCCGGAGCGGGACCGCGGTGACCTGGAGGCTGCGCACCGGGAGCCGGGTGAGGCGCAGCTCGCGGTGGAGCCCCACGCCCTCGGCCGCCGCGCGGGCCTCCTTGACGATCTCGTGAAGATCCGCGTTGCGAACCGCTTCCAGGAGCGGCCTGCCCTCGACCGGCCCGGCCCCGACACCGGCCAGGACACGCGCCCGCTCGTTCATCCAGAGGATGCATCCCTGGCCGTCCACCGCCATGACGCCCTCGACCATCCCCTCGAGGATGGCCGTGACCTTCGCCCGCTCCGCCTCGAGCGCCTCGATCCTCTCGGTGAGCCCCGCCATCATGCGGTTCAGCGCCCGGCCGAGGGCGCCGATCTCATCCAGCGAGCGCACCGGGGCGCGCAGCGCCGAGTCCCCCTCGGCCATGCGCCGGGCGATGGTTTGCATCTCGACGACCGGGCGGGTGACCCGCCCCGCCACGAAGAGGCCGATACCGGCGGCCAACGCCAGCGCCACGAGGGCCCCGGCGGCCATGATCCGGTACAGCGCGGCAAAGGAAGCCGTCACCTCGGACACGGGCAGCGCCAGGCGGAGCACCGCGCTCACCCGGCCGGCCTCCCCCACCGGGATGGCGACGTAGAGCGAGGGCGCCTGGAGCGTGGCGCTGGTGCGCAGGTCGCGCCCCTGGCGCCCGACGAGGGCCTCGCGGACCTCCGGCCGGCTCCGGTGATTCTCCAACCGCGACAGGTCGCCGGGCTCCACCTCGGAGTCCGCGAGGACAGCCCCGTCCGGGGCGATGAGCGTCACCCGCGCCGCGGTGGGGCGCGCCGCCCGCAGCGTGAAGGCGCGCATGTCGGGCGCCGCGCGGCCGGCGGCGGCGGCCCGGGCCTCGTCGTGCAGGAGGCGCGCGGCCATCGCCAGACGGCTCTCCAGCGACTCCACCGCGAAGGCCTGAAGCGCCCGGCTCAGATAGAGATCGGCGGCGACGACGGTAACGGCGACGAAGCCCACCAGGGTCAGCGTGAGCTTCACGGCGATGCGGCCGCGGACGAGACGGACGAGCCGGCGGACCATGGCGCCTCAGTCGGCGTCGAGCCGGTAGCCGACGCCCTTGACGGTGACGATGCGCCGGCCCTCGCCGGCGAGCTTGCCCCGGAGCCGCGTCACGTGGACGTCCACCGTGCGGGACTCGATCTCCTCGGCCCGCGCATAGCCCCAGACCTGGTTCAGCAGCTGCTCGCGCGAGAGCACCCGCCCCGCCGACCCGAGGAGGGCCTGGAGCAGGCCGAACTCCTTCGGGGTCAGCTCCACCGGATGTCCGTCGACCTCCACCCCGTGGCGGGCCGCGTCCAGCCGGAGCCCCCCGGCGACCAGCACCCTCGCGGGCTCCCGGGGCTGCGCCCGGCGCAGCACCGCCCGGACGCGGGCCACCAGCTCCTTCGGCGAGAACGGCTTCGCGACATAGTCGTCGGCCCCCAGCTCGAGCCCGACCACCCGGTCGATCTCGTCCGCCCGCGCCGTCAGCATGACGATCGGGATGCGCTCGGTCGCCGGGTCGGCGCGGAGGCGGCGGCACACCTCGAGCCCGTCCATCTCGGGGAGCAGCAGGTCGAGGACGACCAGGTGGGGCGGCCGGCTCCTCGCCGCGCGCAGGGCCTCGGGGCCGGTCGCGGCCGTCCGGCACCGAAAGCCATTCCCCTCGAGGTGCAGGACGACGAGCCTGCGGATGTCCGGCTCATCTTCCACGACGAGGATCTCCTGGGTCATGGGCATCTCGCTGCCGAGCATACCCCAGGAGCGGCGATAGGGAACGGCCGCGAGACGGTCGCGACACCGTCCGCCTTGACCCCGCCCCCTGGCAGGCCGCCAAAGGAGGCGGCAGGCCGCTCAGAAAGGTCCAGTTGCGAGGCGGCGCCCGACGGCCGCGCGCGAGGCGTACTCCGCTTGGCGAGCCGAGCCGGAGGCGAGACGAGCGGATCCGGAGATCCGGGCGAGCGTGAGTGAGCCACGTTGAGCGTGCAGCCGAGGGCGCCAACTTGGACTCGGGGGCATGCGCCTCGTTGCCGCGGCACGCCTCGCGGGCCCTGTGGCTGCGGCGCGCCCGGCGGAGATCCCGGCCCCACTCCAAGTTCGGCGAGGGCGGCGCATGACGGCGCCTCCGGCCGTCTTTGACCTCATGCGCGCAATTCGGTGGCGTGGATGCTCCCGCCGGCACCCGATTTCGCAATCTTCTGCCGCCGGCGGTGCGCTACCGTAGCGGCATGGGGCTCTCGTCTGTGGCCCCGCCCTGGCCCGCCCCCTCAGCAGGGAGGTGCCGCATGGATACCGGATGGAGTCAGGCCGAGGTCGTCGCGCTCGGCGTCGAGGCGGTCGCCTACGCGGCCTTCGACGCCGGCATCAAGGCCGTGTTCGGCTATCCGGGCACGCCGTCCACCGAGGGCTTCGAGCGCGCCGAGCTGCTGATCCGCGCCGAGAACGCCGGGCGCAAGGCGCATTGGGCCGCCAACGAGAAGGTCGCCTACGAGCTGGCCCTCGGGGTGAGCTACGCCGGGTACCGGACACTCGTGACCATGAAGCACGTGGGGCTCAACGTGGCCATGGACGCCTTCGTGAACTCGGCGCTCACCGGGGTGCAGGGCGGCTTCGTGCTGCTGGTGGCCGACGACCCCGGCATGCACAGCAGCCAGAACGAGCAGGACAGCCGCTACCTGGCCGACTTCGCCCATATCCCGTGTCTCGAGCCCGCGACAGGGCAGGAGGCCTACGACTACACGCGGGATGCCTATGGCCTGTCCGAGCGCCTGAAGCTGCCCGTGATGCTGCGGCTGGTCACGCGACTGGCGCATTGCCGCGGGAGCGTGGCGCGCCGCGCCCCGGATCCGGTGTCAAGCGTCGGATTGCCCCATCCGTCGGAGGTCCCCGGCTGGGTCCTGGCGCCGGCCAATGCCCGCGGCCAGTACCAGAAGCTCAGGCAGAAGCTCCGGCCGCTCCTGGCCGAGATCGGTCCCTATAACCGGCTCATCCCCGGCAGCGCGCGACGCGGGCTCGCCCTAGCGGGCCTCGGCCGCGCGCTGTTCTTCGAGCTGGCCCGCGAGGCCCCCTCGCTCCTGGAGTGGCCGCGGCTCGAGGTGAGTGGACTGCCCCTCGGCGGCGATCTCATCGACCGGTTCCTCGGGCAAACCGACGAGATCTTCGTCTTCGAGGAGGACTATCCGTACGTCGAGGACCTGCTGCGCAACCACGCGGTCGGCGTGGCCGTGCACGGGCGGCGGGACCGGACGATCTCGCTGACGGGCGAGCTCAGCGCCTCGCAGGTGCGCGATGTGCTCGGGATCGAGCGCCCGGCGGGCAAGGCCCCCGTGACGCTCGCGGTGCCGCCGCGTCCTCCGCGCTTCTGCGACGGCTGCGGCCACGTGGACGCCTTCGTGGCCCTCAAGGAGGCTCTCGGGCGCGCGGGGGCGGCCGGCACGCGGATCTTCGGCGACATCGGCTGCTACGCCATGGCCGCAGAGGCCCCCTACGACTCCATGCACGCCTGCGTCGAGATGGGCGCCTCCGTGGGCATGGCGCTCGGCGCCGCCTTCGCCGGTCTCCAGCCGGGGGTGGCGGTGATCGGCGACTCCACCTTCGTCCACTCCGGGCTCCCCGGCTTCGCCTCCTTCGCCAGGGCCAGGGCCAACGTCACTCTGCTCATCATGGACAACCGCACCACCGGCATGACCGGCCAGCAGCCCGTCGAGACCGTGGACAT
>MGBT01000041.1 GCA_001788395.1 Candidatus Rokubacteria bacterium GWA2_70_23 | reverse complement strand
ACGGGGCTCCCGGTGATCTCGGTGCCCTGCGGCTTCACGAAGTCCGGGCTCCCGGTGGGACTGCAGATCGTCGGGAGGCGCCGGCAGGAAGCGATGGTGCTCCGCGCCGCCGCCGCCTTCGAGGCCGCGGCGCCCTGGGCGGACACGATCCCGCCGGCGGTGCCCGCCCGCGCCTGACCTCGCCGATCCCGCTCCGCGGCGCCGCGCATCCCGATGCGTGGCCGATGCTCGCCAGGCTGCCGCCGCGGGGCCTGTATCGTGTCTTGCACTCTTGACCCGGAGGCGGGGGGCGCGGTACACGGGCTATAATGCCCGCAACGAGGAGGCCGCCATGCAGCCCGGGCTCAAGACCAGGCTCGACTACGACGATTACGCCGCTATCCCCGCCGACGGCCGGCGCTGGGAATTGCTCGACGGGGAGCCCCACGTGAGCCCCGCTCCGAGCCCCCTTCACCAGCGGCTGGTCGGCTCGCTCTTCGTCGCGTTTCGAGAGCACTTCCGCCGCCCGGCAGAGGTGTTCGTCTCCCCCATCGACGTCATCCTCACCCCTCACGACGTGCTCCAGCCCGACCTCGTCGTGGTCGCCGACCCCGCCCAGGTCTCCGCCCGCGGCATCGAGGGGCCGCCGCTCCTCGTCGTCGAGGTGCTCTCCCCGACCACCGCCGCCTACGACCGCACCATGAAGGCCCGCCGCTTCGCCGCCCTCGGCGTCCCGCACCTCTGGCTCGTGGACCCCGACGCCCGCCGCATCGAGTGCCACCGCCGCGAGGGTGCCGATTACCGGCTCGTCGTGTCGACCGACGCGCCCGATACGCTCGCGCATCCCGACTTCCCCACCCTGGCGATCCCGCTCGCGCCCCTCTGGGAGTAGGCGGGGGCGGAACCTGCCTCAATGGTTGCCTGTCCGCAGGGCCAAATGATGGCGCCGCAGAGATCGTGCCGGGCCTGCTCCCAAGCCCGACCCTCCATTTCGCCGCGAGCGGCTTCGCGCGGCGCCGGTCAGCGCGCTCGGGCGAGGCGCCGGAGCGCTGCCCCGCTGAGCCGGGTGAGGATCCAGTCGCGGCGGAGCCGGGCGCCGAGGCGCTCGTAGAAACCGATGGCGGGCGTGTTCCAGTCGAGCACCGCCCACTCCATCCGGCCGCACCCGCGGCGCACCGCGATCCGCGCCAGCGCCGCCAGCAGCGCCTTGCCTCCGCCGGTGCCGCGCTCCGCCGGCACCACGAAGAGGTCCTCCAGGTAGAGCGTCGGGCGCGCCAGGAAGGTCGAGTAGGTGAAGAAGTAGAGCGCGAAGCCGACGGGCGTGCGGCCGCTCCGGCAGATGAGCGTCTCGAAGTAGGGGCGGCGCCCGAAACCGTGGCGGCGCACCCGAGCCGCCGTCGCCTCCACTTCGTGGGCCAGCCGCTCGTACTCGGCAAGCCCGCGGATGAGTGCCAGGATCGCCGGCACGTCCCGCGCCGTCCCGCGGCGGATGGTGAGGGCAGGGGCGCGCCCGGCGACACCCCGCCGTGTCGCGGCAGGGCGGCGCGCGCGGGTCTTCCCCGGCCTCACGCCCCCGCCACCGCCAGGAGCATCTCCGTGTAGGCGCGCGCCCCCGCGACGATGTTCTCCAGCGAGAGGCGCTCGTCGTTGCCGTGGATCCGCCGGATCTCCACCTCGTCCAGGACGAAGGGGCCGAAGCCGTAACCGTGCAGCCCGCAGTTCCGGAACACCCAGTTATCGGTGAAGCCCACCAGGATCTCCGGTACCACGACGACGCCCGGCGCCCGCCCGCGGAGCGCATCGGCCAGGTGCTTGTAGAGCTCCGTATCCGGCGGCGAGAGGTTCGGCTGCTTGGGCGGCGAGGTGATCTCGACCTCGACCTGGTCGTCCGCCACGGCTCTCCGTACCCAGTCCGTGATCTCCTCGGGACCCTCCCCCGCCAGCATCCGGCAGTCGATCTCCGCCACCGCCTCGGGCGGGATGACGTTGCGCTTCTCGCTGCCCTTGAGCATGGTCACGGCGAACGTGGTGCGAACCATGGCCGCGTGGTGCGGACTCCCGAAGAAGCGGGCGCGGAATGCAGGATCCTGCAGGGAGCGCTCGAGGCTGTCCAGGCCCTTGCCCTGGTCTCCGGGCAGGACGGAGGCGAGCCGCGCGAAGTACTCCTGCGTCTCGGGGAGGATGCGCGGCGGCCGGTCGGCCGCGAGCAGTCGCCCGAGCGCGCGGATCAGCCGGTGCGGCGCGGTGTCCGGCCACGGCATCGAGCCATGTCCCGGGGCGCTCCGCGCGGTGAGCCGGAGCGGCAGCCCTGTCTTCTCCGAGATGACGATGGTGCCCAGCGGCGCCGTCGTGCCGGGGCGCGTGGCGATGAAGCCCAGCTCCGAGAGCGAGTACTCCGCCCCCGCGATCCACTCGCGACGCTCGTCGGCGACCCACTGGGCGCCGAAGCGGCTCCCGGCCTCCTCATCGGCCGTGGCGAGGAAGATCAGATCTCGCTTGAGCGGGACGCGCGCCCGCGTAAGGGCGAGCACCGCCGCGAGCTGCAGGATGCCGGTGGACTTCATGTCGAGCGCGCCGCGACCGTAGAGATAGCCGTCCTGGATGACGCCCCCGAACGGATCCACCGTCCAGTAGCGGCGGTCGGCATACACCACGTCGATGTGATGGTGGAGGACGATGCCCGGCAGCGAGCCGTCGCCGCGAAGGCGCGCCACGAGGTTGCCGCGGCCGGGCGCGGAGTCCGCTGCCTCGCATGTGATGCCGTCGGCCTCGAGCACCCCGGCGAGGAACCGCGCGCCGTCGGTCTCGTTTCCCGGCGGGTTGGTGGTATCGACCATCAGGTAGCGGCGCAGGAGGTCGATGGCCTCATCGCCGAGGCTCTTCCAGTCCATCATGAGCGACTCCTCTTGTTCTGTGGGCTTTCGGGGCGCCTGGCCCAGGAGGACATCGAGGGCGGCAGGGCGCAGGCGGCGCGCAGCACGGCGGTCATCCTAGCAGACGTCCCGGACCCTGTCGACGCCGCGGCCATCTCGCACGGGAGCGCGGGGCGTGGCCCAGCGGGGGTCACGGAGTCAGATGCCGGCGAAGAAAGGCCATCGCCTGCCGCTCCGCCCACGAGGTCCGTCCCGTCCGGCCTTCGAGGAAGCCCGCATGCCCGCCCTCGGCGACGAAGGCGGCCTCGAGCCACGGGGAGGCGGCCAGCGCCGCGGTGGGAAGCGAGGCGGCGGGGATGAAGGGATCGTTCACCGCGTTGATCAGGAGACACGGGCGGCGGATCTTCGGCAGGTACGGCCCGCTGCTCGAGCGCGTCCAGTAGTCGCGCTCGTCGGCGAAGCCGCCGAGTGGCGCCGTGACGTGCCGGTCGTACTCGGCGAAGGTGCGGGCGCGCAGCGCCGCGGCCAGGTTGACGAGGCCGTCGTACATGTGGGCCTTGGCGCGGACCTTGGCCTTCATGCTGCGGAGGAACTGCGCCGTGTAGAGCAGGCGGCCGGGCTGCCGGTCGAGCACGCGAGCGCAACCCTCGAGATCGAACGGCGTGGAGACGGCCACAGCCGCCGCCACCGGCGCGGCCTCCCGCCGCTCGCCGAGCCACTTCAGCGCCACGTTGCCGCCGAGAGAGACGCCGACCAGGCCCAGCCGGAGCCCCGGCTCGGCGTCCACCAGGCGCGCGACCACCCACCCGAGATCGGAGGTCTCGCCGGAGTGGTAGAGGCGCGGCAGCCGGTTCAGCTCACCGCTGCAAGAGCGGAAGTTGACCACCGCGCCCCGCCAGCCCAGCGCCGCGATCTCGGCGAGGAGCCCCGAGGCGTAGTGAGAGAGGGACGATCCCTCGAGGCCGTGGAGGATGAGGACGAGCGGGCCGCTGCCACCCACGAGCCAGTCGAGGTCGAGGAAGTCGCCGTCCGGCGTCTCCCACCGCTCCCGCCTCACCCGAGGGCGGCGCGGCCGGCGGAACAGCGGCCCCCAGAGCGTCTGGAGATGACGGCCGCGGTACCACCAGGGCGGCCGGTACTCCGCCGCGTCACCCACGTCCGCCGCGAGGGGGCCGGGCTAGTCCTGCCCCTGCAGGATCAGCTTCACGACCTCGGGCACGATCTCCCGCGCCCGCTGGTCGAGCTGGGCCTCCGTGAGGTTGGCGATGGGATGGGGCATCGAGAGGAACCGGTACTCCGGCACGCCCCAGGACCGGGCCATGGCGCGGCCCGTGCCCTCGAAGACGTCCGTCACGATGGACGCCGCGGGGACGCCGGCCTTCTCGAACAGGATTCCGTCGAGCACACTGCCCGACGAGCAGGACCCTCAGTCGCCGATGCCGGCCACCACCACGTCCACGCCCCGCTTGGCCTCGTCGATGATCTCGTCGTGAGCGGGGACGCTCGAGTTGTGCTTGCGCCACATGCGCGCCTCGACGGCGCCGTACTCCTGGACCAGAATCCCGCCGATCTTCTGGAGCAGGCGGTCCGAGTTGAACTTCGTGTTCTCGATGAGGCCGACCCGCTTGCCCTTGAGGGAATCGGGGCGCGCCACGTAGGTGAGCGGCTGCTGCCTGGGTTCGACGGTCGGGTCGAGGATCTCGAAGCCTGCCATCATGCCCTCCTGTCCTTGATGAGTGTGGTCACGGCCTCGGAGGCCTTGCGGCTCGCCCAGCCGGGGATGTAGGCGGAGAACGCGCCGGCGCGGCCACCGGCGGCCACCACCAGGATGTCCTCGGGGCTCGAGACGAGCGGTCGCGTCGTGGTCTCGTCCGCGGCCGCGACGGGCCCCGCCAGCCGCTCGGTTCGCTTGAGATGCGCCACGGTGTTCTGCGTGTGCTCGAAGACATGCGTCCGGATGTCGGCCTTGGTCCACCCGTCGGCCGCGATCGTGCGCATGTGCTCGCCGGCCAGGACGAGCGCGTACTGCGGCTGGCCCACCACGTTGCCCGAGATGCGCATGTCATCGCAGAGCGTGGTGAAGAGACCCGCCGCGGTGTTCGACAGCTGGTTGTAGAACTGGTGCGGGGCCTCGGCGGCCATGACGGTCACCGTGCTCTGCTCGGCCCGGAAGCCGCGCTCGACATGCAGCGGCGTCCAGGGGCTGTCCTGCTCGTTCTCGGCGATGACGTAGGTGAACTTGCCCGGGTGCCCGAGCGTGCCGCGATCGAGCTGGCCCGGGATCGAGCCGATCACATTTCGCATCACCAGGCGCACGGCGCGGCCGACGGTGGCGTTGGCGCGCCAGCCCGGACCGAAGAGGTTGTCGCCCGAGTTGAAGTCGAGCGCCCGGGCGATGGGGCCGTTGACGATCATGAGCACCGCGGCGCCGGCGGTGGACGTCCCCGGGCCGTGATAGGCCCAGCGCGGGTCTCCGATACCCTCGATGGCCGCGACCACCACCGGCATGTAGTCGGGGCGGCAGCCTGCCATGACGGCGTTGATCGCGACCTTCTCCGCCGTCACCGCCACCTGCCGGTTGGTGATGAAGGCGATCTGCTGATCGGGCGCGAGCCCGGCGGCCTCCAGCATGGCCCGGACGGCGGCTTCGGTGGGCGGCACCACGGGCAGCCCGTCGGTCCAGCCCTTCTCGAAGCACAGCTCGATGGCCTGGGCGAGGTCGGCGACGGCGTGACGCGCGGAGGAGAGTGGGGGGGTCATGGCGCGCATTATACCCCCCGGTGCAAGCCGACATCCCCGGCCGGCGCCGGCTCGATCGGCGCCGACGCACCGGACGCTTCGGTCGCCAGCCGGGCTACCGGATCGGCGGCGGCGAGGCCCACGACGCGCTCCAGCGGGCGGCCGTTGACGTGGAGCTGGAGGATGTCGGGGCGCGAGTAGTGGCCGGCGACATCGCAGCCGGCCTTGGCGGCAAGCACCGCCTCGAGCGAGCCGCGCGCGGTGATGATCGTCTCGCCCTTGGCGGGGCCGGCGATGACCTCCCCGCGCGGGTCGATGATGCAGCTGTCGCCGGTATGGTGGAAGGTGGCCAGCTCCCGGTAGCGCTCCGGCGTGTCGTCGGGCAATCGCATCCCGCCCACCATCACGACATAGGCAGCCGCCTGCGAGGCGAAGGCCCGCGAGAGGAGCAGCTGGCGCGGCCACACCGAGACGGGCGCGGGCGGCGCCGCCGCCGGCTCGCGCCCCGGCCACGCGGCCACGTGGATCTGCGTCCCCTGCGCCATCAGCGCGTAGCCGGGCAGCACCATGTTGTGTTCCCAGCAGTTGAGCCCGCTGAGCCGGCCGTACGGGCGCTCGTAGGTCCTGAGCCCGACGGCATCGCCCTCGCCCCAGATCGCGCGCTCGGCATGCGTCGGCTTGAGCTTGCGGTGGCGGCCGAGGATAACGCCGTCGCGCCCGATGAAGAGCAGCGTGCAGTACACTGTCCCCCGCGTGCGCGCGTCCAGCTCGACGACGCCGATGACGACATCGATCCCCGCGCGGCTGGCGGCGGTGCAGAGGCGATCCGTCGTGGGGCTCGGGATCTCGACGGCATTGGCCAGGTACTCCGCGGCGGCCTTCCACCAGAGGGGCCCGGCAGGAGCGAATGCGAAGAACGGATAGCCCGGGAGCCATGTCTCGCCGAAGGCCGCCAGCGTGGCGCCCTTCGCGGCCGCCTCCTCGATGAGGCGGCAGGCCTTGTCCGTCGAGGCCTCGCGATCGAAAGGGATGGGAGCCGCCTGGACGGCGGCCAGGGTAAACTCTGAGTAACGCGTCATCGCTCATCCTCCGGAATGCGGCCCTCACACGCGGGGCCGGCTGGGCCTCGGCCCACGCTATCAGCCGGGCGCCAGGCGCGCAAGCCGCGATCCAGCGTCACTCGGACCTTGACGCCAGAAGGTATGCGGGTATTCTGGCGCGCAATGCGGGGGGTAGCCGCGGGTCTGGCGGGTCGGCCGCCCGGGCGAGCGCGCGGAGGCGACAGCGAAAGGAGCAATGGTGGAGCTCTGGGAGCCCTGATGCCCCTCGTCGCGTACTTCTCCATGGAGTACGGCCTGCACGAGGAGTTCGCCTCCTACGCCGGCGGACTCGGCGTCCTCGCGGGCGACTTCATGAAATCGGCCGGCGACCTCGGCCTTCCCGTGGTCGGCATCGGGCTGCGCTGGGCCCAGGGCTACGTCACCCAGCGGATCGGGCCCCACGGCTATCCGCTGGACGAGTGGCACGAGCAGAAGGTGGACTTCCTCGTGGACACGACGGTGCGGGTCCGCGTGCGCGTCGCCGCGCGGGAGGTCGAGTGCCGCGTCTGGCGCGTGGGCCGCTATGCCATCGCCCCGCTCTTCCTCCTCGAGCCCGTGCATGCCCGGGACCGCTGGATCACGCAGCGGCTCTACGACACGCGGCCCGACTGCCGCATCGCCCAGGAGATGCTCCTGGGCATCGGCGGCGTGCGCGCGCTCGCGGCCCTCCACCTGCCCGTCGCCCTCTACCACTTCAACGAGGGGCACGCGGTGTTCGCCGGGCTCGAGCTCATCGCCTCATCCATGGAGGCCGGCGCGGACTTCCAGTCGGCCTGGCGCGCGGCCCGGGAGCGCATCGTCTTCACGACCCACACGCCCGTGCCCGCCGGGAACGAGACCCATGCGCTCGCCGATCTCAAGCGCCTCGGCGCGGGCTGCGAGCTGGTGGATGCGGAGCTGCGGGCGATCGGCGGTGAGCCCTTCAACATGACCGTGGCGGGGCTGAGGCTGTGCCGGAAGGCCAACGCGGTCGCCCAGCTCCACGGCCAGACGGCTCGCGCCATCTGGGCGCACGTGGAGGACACCGCCCCGATCGTCGCCATCACCAACGGGGTGCACGCGGGCACATGGCAGGATGCGCGCGTCCCTGCCGCGCTCGCCAGCGACGAGGATCTCCGCGCCTTGCGCCACACCCTCAAGGAGGAGCTGCTGGCGGAGGTGGACCGCCGGACGGGCGTCCGTCTCGACCGCAATGCGCTCACCCTCGGCTTCGCCCGCCGCGCGGCGACCTACAAGCGGCCGGATCTCGTGCTCCGCGATCCCGAGCGCCTGGCGCCGCTGCTCAAGGACCGTCGCCTCCAGCTCATCTTCGCCGGCAAGGCGCACCCCGCCGACCAGGAGGGCAAGGCGGTGATCGCGCTCCTGGTCGAGACCATCCGCCAGTGGCCCGAGTCCATCGCGTTCCTCGAGAACTATGACATGGCGCTCGGACGGCTCCTCACCCGCGGCTGCGACGTCTGGCTCAACACGCCGCGGCGGCCGCTGGAGGCCAGCGGCACCTCGGGGATGAAGGCGGCCATGAACGGCGTCCTCAATCTCTCGGTGCTCGATGGCTGGTGGCCGGAAGGGTGCGAGCACGGGGTCACCGGGTGGGCCATCGGCAACGGGGAGGAGGACGGCATGGGCCAGGACGCCTCCGACCTGCGCTCGCTCTTCACGACGCTGGAGGGCGAGGTGCTCCCGGCCTTCGCGGATCCGGCGCGCTGGACGCGGATGATGCGGGCGTCCATCCGCATGGGGACCGAGCGCTTCTCCTCCGACCGGATGGTCCGCGAGTACTTCGCCCGGCTCTACTCCGCGGGGTAGCTCGGCGCGGCCGTCACTCCCCGCTCGCGCGCCTCCCAGAGCGCGTGACCGCGAAGGTCGGGATCACCGCCGAGCGGGTCGAGGATCTTCATGACGGCGTCCCCATCATCGCCCGACCGGAAAGCCCGGCCTCGCGGGTGAAGCAAGCGGTCAGGAATGCGAGCGCCTGCACGCCTGCGCAGGCCACGAAGGCCGCGGGGAAACTGCCGGAAACATCGAGCACCGCGCCGAGCAGGACGGGGATCACCAGGGCGCCGACAAAGGTGAAGGTGTTGACGACGCCGGAGGCCGTGCCCACGAGATGCGGTGGGAACAGCTCGGCGACCATCACGAAAGGGGTCACCATTCCGCCCAGCACGAGCCCCGTGAGCACGGCCACCGTGATGGCCCCGCCCACTCCCGAGCCCGGGACGACGAACGCGAAGGCGAGACACACGGGCACGCTCATCCCCTGGCTGAAGAGCCACACCGCCTTTCTCCGCCTCAGGCGATCGGAGAGGAAGCCTGCGACAGGCCAGGAGATGATCGTGCCGGCAGTCATCAGCGCCGTCACCAGTCCGGCCGCGGAGCGACTGAGTCCCTCGCTGCGCACGAGAAAGGCGGGAAGCCAGGTCACGAGGCTCAGGTACGCCCCGTAGGAGAGGAGCACGGCCAGGTTGAAGGTCCAGAGCGCCGGCGTTCCGAGCACGCCCCCGAGCTGCGCGAGCGCGCCGCCCCCGCCGCCCACCGGCGCGACCGCGGAGCGGCCAGCCACGTGGCGCGGAGGGCCCTGCACCGCCCCCAGCGGGCCCGGCCGGATCACGAAGAAGATGGCCGCGAGCGCCAGGAGCACCGGGATCAGGGTGACCGAGTAACCCACGCGCCAGCCGAAGCGGTCCGCGAGAAGCGGGATGCCGAGGAGCGCTGCCGTGGCGCCGATGCCGCCCCCCGACGAGAAGATGCCGGTGACGCGCCCGCGCTCCTCCGGCGGGAACCACTCGTTGATCAGCCTGAGCCCCGGGAGCCACACCGCCGCGGCGCCGAGCCCCACGAGGCAGCGGCCGACGAGCGCCTGGGCGTAGCTCCCGCTGAGGGCAAACACTCCCACGCCGAGCAGCAGCACCGCCATGAATGCGAGCATCACGCGCCGAGCGCCGAGGCGGTCGGTCATGATGCCGATGGGCACCTGCACGGCCGTGTACGTCCAGAAATAGGCCG
>MGBT01000040.1 GCA_001788395.1 Candidatus Rokubacteria bacterium GWA2_70_23 | reverse complement strand
GGGGTGGAGCCTCTGGGGCCAGGGGCGCTACGACGAGGCGCTCGTCCGCTTCAAGAGCGTGCTACGCGAGGCCCCGGCCCAGCGCCGCCCGACGACGGACGAGATGATCACCTTCAACATCGCCTCCGATGTCACGGCCATGAACAACCCCGACCTGGCCTCTGCCCGGAAGGGGCTCGGCTGGACCTACTTCAAGAAGGGGTGGATCCGGCTCGCGGGCGCGCAGTTCACCTCCCTCAACACGCTGTCGTCCACGTGGGACGAGCCGTTACTGGGGCTCGGGTTCGTCTATCTCGCCCAGGGCAAGTTCAACGAGTCCGAGGCCGCGTTCCGCGAGTACCTGGCCAAGACCCCGTCGGGGACGAACAAGCCCCACGAGGGCGCGCGCGGCCTGGGTGATCTGTTCGTCGCCAAGGGCGAGCCCGCGAAGGCGATTCCGCACCTGCTGACGGCGCTCAAGGGAAAGCCCGGGTGGCTGGAGGTGCAGTCGCTCCTGGCGTGGAGCTATCTCCAGACGGGTGACTCCGCCAAGGCCGCGGAGATCTTCAGTCAGCTCAAGACGGCGCGCCCGGCCGAGGCCGAGGCGGGGCTCGCGTGGGTGGCCCTCAAGCGGGACCGGCTCGACGAGGCCGAAGCGGGATTCGGCCGCGCGCTGGTCGCCCTCCCGGGCTACGGCCGGGCGCTCGAAGGGATACGCGAGCTCCGGGGCAAGCGCTACAAGGCCTTCGACGAGGCCTGGGCGCTCTATTACGGGGGCAAGAATTCCGAGGCCGCGGCGGCATTCGAGCGGTTGCGCAAGGAGCCGGGGCGGCTGCCCGATACCATGAAGTCCCTGGTGCTCAATGGTCTCGGCTGGTCTCGGCTCGGGCTCGGCGAGGTGGAAGAGGCCGAGAAGATCTTCCAGGAGTCGCTCCGCCAGCTTCCGAACGGCGCCGAGGCCACTGCCGGCCTCGGATTCATCGCCCTGCGCCGCAAGGAGTGGGAGACAGCCGAAAAGGCCTTCGTCCAGGCCAACGGGACTATCCCGGGCCTGGCGGCGGCGAACAACGGCTTCGCCGCGCTCCGCGCCGCGCGCTTCGGCCCGCACGACCAGGCCTGGGAGCTCTTCTATCTCGGCAAGCACGAGCAGGCCATCAAGGCCTTCGAGGCTCTCCTGGCCAGTCCGGGTGAGTTGCCCGCCACGGCGCTTCCGTTTGTCCGCGGCGGCATCGGCTGGTCCCAGCTGGCGCTTGGCAAGGTCGATCGCGCCGAGGAAGCCTTCATGCAGATCCGGCCCGCCTCAAAGATGGAGGAGGCCGAGGCGAAGGCCGGCATCGGCTGGATCGCGCTCCGGCGCAACCAGCCCGAGCAGGCCCAGAAGCTCTTCACGGAGGCGCTGACCGGAGCGCCCGGCTACGCCGCCGCCCTGCGAGGGTTCGCCGAGCTGAGGCGTGTGCGCGCGCCCGAGCTGGACGTGGCGTGGGGCGCGTACAACCAGGGCAAGTTCGGGGATGCGACGCCCATGTTCAAGAAGGTGAGCGAGACCGCCGGGCTGCCGGCCGAGTACGTGCGGGAGGCCCGCCGCGGCCACGCCTGGAGCCTCTACTACGGCGGCACGCCCCAGAATGCCGCCGACGAGTTCGAGCAGCTCGTCAAGGCCGGGGAGGATGCCGATGTCCTCTACGGACGGGGGCTCGCCCTGGCCGGCCTGGGCCAGCACGGAGCGGCCGCCACCGCGCTCGGGCGCGCCGCCGCGCTCGTCCCCGGATCCGCCGACTACCAGCTGGCCCGCGGCCGCGCGCTACTCCAGAGCGACGACGCCAAGGGGGCCCTGGCGGCTTTCACGGCGGCCTATCAGATCGCCCCGGCCTCCGCCGAGATCAACCGAAGCCTCGGCTGGGCCTACGTGAAGCTCAACCGGCCGGCGGAGGCCAAGGCGGCCTTCCGCTACGCCCTGACCCTCATCCCGGGTTACTCGGACGACAAGCCCTTCCGGGAGCTGACAGGCAGCAAGGACTACCGCGATCTCAGGGGCGACCTGGCCTGGGGCTATGTCAGGTGGCAGGCCTTCGAGCCCGCGCGCAAGCTCTTCGAGGATCTCACCAAGGACGAGGCAGCCGACGGCAACGCGTGGTTCGGTCACGGCTACGCGCTCTACAAGCTCGGCAAGGCGTCGGAGGCCGAGGCGAGCCTCAACCGCGCGCTCAAGGCCAAGCGCCCGGCGGAGCACCGCACGGTGTGGGTCGTGTTCCCGGACGCGGGCAGCTATCCGATCCTGACCGACGCGCAGTCCGTGCTCGGCTGGGTCGCGCTGGTGGCGGACAAGTGCGAGCAGGCCGTCCAGCGCTTCGATGCCTCGCTGGACCGCGACCCCGATCTGGTCGCCTCCATGGTCGGCAAGGCGTTCTGCCTCGGGAAGAAGGGCGAGCAAACCGCCGCGCGGGAGCTGTACCTGACGGCGCAGGAGGTGTATCCGGCCTATCCGGCGGTGCTGGCCGGGCTGCGCGCGACCGAGCCGAAGAAGACGGCCGAGATGCGCTGATGGACCCGCGCTTTCTCTTCAAGGAGGACTGCGGAGACGTGTTCACCCTGAACCTCACGGGCGCGCTCGTCCACCGTCTCTACCGAGAAGGGGCGGTGCCGGAGGACATCGCTCAGCGGCTGGCGAGATCCCACGGGATCTCGCCAGGCCAGGCGCTCGGCGACGTGCTCGCCTTTCTCGCCCAGGTGAGGATCCATGGACTCCTTGCCGAATCGTAGCCTGACCGTCGCGATCACGGGGCTCGCGGCCTCGGACAACCCGGGGCCGGGGGTGGCGGTGGCCCGCTGCCTCAGGGAGGCGCGGGGGCCCCGGCAGACGCTGGTCGGGCTCTCGTTCGACCACCGCTTCACGGGGCTGTATGCAACCGGCCTGTTTGACGAGGCCTTCCTCATCCCGGCGCCGGCCTACGGGGACCGGAGCTTCGTCCAGGCCCTGGCCGACATCAGGCGGCAGACTGCCATCGACGTGCTGGTACCCGCGCTGGACCCCGACGTCGGCCTGTGCGCCGCGACCCGCCGCTCGCTGGCGGCGCTCGGCATCCACACCCTCGTGCCTGACGCGGCCGCCATCCGCCGCCGCGCCAAGTCGGTGCTCACGCCGCTGGCCGAGACCGTCGGCTTTTCCGCCCCGCGGACGGTCACGCTCCTCTCGCAAACCGCCATGACGGCCGCGCTGCGCGACTTCACGCTCCCGTTCTTCCTCAAGGGGTCCTTCGCCGACGCGAGGCTCGTGAGCACGGCGGAGCAGGCGCACGCGGAGTTCGAGCGGCTGGTCGGCCAGTGGGGATTTCCGCTGCTGGCGCAGGAGCGGGTGCTCGGCGACGAGCTGAACCTGACCGTGCTCTTCAACCGGAAGAGCGAGCTGGTCGGCGCCGTGCCCATGCGCAAGCTGGGTGTCACGGACCGGGGCAAGGGCTGGGCCGGAGTCACGGTGCGGCTGCCGGATGTCGTGGAACGCGCCGGCGCGCTGCTGCGGTCCATCGACTGGGTGGGCCCCGCCGAGGTGGAGATGATCCGCGATCCCGCCTCGAACCGGTTTTACCTCATCGAGATCAACCCCCGCTTCCCCGCGTGGACCTATCTCACGGCGGCGGCGGGACAGAATCTGCCGTGGGCGGCGGTGCAGCTCGCCATGGGACGAGAGGTCCGGCCCTTCCGCGAGGTCCGGCCGGGACAGCTCTTCGTCCGGTCGGTCGAGGATGCGTTCATTCCCTTCGACCAGGTGGAGGCGCTGACCTCCTCGCGTCATCTGGTCCTGCGGGGAAGGTGACGCCATGAGCGCGAAGGCGACATGGGTGGGGATCACCGGCATCACCGCGGCGGACGAGCCGAGCGCCGGGCTGGCCGCGGCCCAATCGCTCAAGCGGGGGCCCGGCGCCGCCGGCCTCCGCGTGTTGGCGCTCGCGGACAGCGCGTTCTCGGACGGGATCCAGGCCGTGCCCGCGGCCGACGAGGTGGTCGTGGTGCCCTCGCCCCAGCGCGAGCCGGAGGCCTTCGTCGCGGCGGTCCGCGAGCTGGCCCGCGGCCGGCGCTTCGTCCTGCTGCCGGGCTCGCCGGGGGACATGGTGGCGCTGGCGCCTCGCCGCGACGCCCTCTCCCAGGCGGGTGTCCGCCACATGCTCCCGTCGCCCCGTCAGGTCTCGAGCCTGCCGTTTCTCGGCGTGGCGAGGGTCGCCGGGTTGCGAATCCCACGCGGCACCGGGCTCGATCCCGCGAGCGTCGGAAGGCTAGCGCTCCGGCCGCAGTCCTGGCCCCTGGTGCTGCGGACCACAGACGGGCGCCTGGCCTCGGCCGCCACGCCCGCCGAGATCCCGGCGCTGGCCCAGGCGCTCGCTCGCCCCTGGGGCATGGTGACACGCGCCCACGAGCCGGTGCTGGGGTCGGAGATCAGCGTCGCCGTCCTGTGCGGCGGCCACGGGCGACCGCTGGGGATGGCTGCGGCGATACCGCTCCAGCGCGGCGGCAACGGGGCCCTCTGGTCCGCCGTGACGACCGCCGATCCAGGGGTCCTGGCTGCCACGCGGCGCATCCTCGATGTCGCGCGCTGGACCGGCCCCGGCGAGCTTCACCTGATCCGCGACGAGGCGGGCGCGCTCTGGTTCACGGGCGTGACGCCGGGCTTCCCCTCCTGGATCTCGCTGGCCGCTGCGGCCGGCCGGCCGCTGGTCCGCCAGTACGTGGGGCTCTGCCTGGGGGCGGCGTCGCTTCTCCCCGGGGCGTACCGGGACGGCCTGTTCATGTCCCGGGTGGCCATGGACATCGCGATGCCGATCACCACGCTTGGCCAGCTGGCCACCGAAGGAGCCTTCTCCCATGACACACGCCACGCAGGAACGCTACGAGCGGCCCCTGATCATGCGGCGCGAGCTCGGGTCGCTCACTAAGCAGTGGGGCGGCGGGGGTCCCGGCGCCCCCCCCATCGCCGTCGGTGAAGCGGTGGACGGCGTCAGCGCCCAGAGCCTGAAGACCAAGTACGGCTCTCCGCTCTACGTCGTGTCCGAGGCCACGCTGCGGAAGAACCTCCGCGGGTTCCTCTCGGCCTTCCGCTCCCGCTATCCCGAGACGGTGTTGGCCTACTCGTACAAGACGAACTACGTGTCCGGGATCTGCGCCACCCTCCACCAGGAGGGGGCGTGGGCCGAGGTGGTCTCCGGGTTCGAGCTGGAGCGCGCCCGCGCGCTGGGCATGCCCGGGTCCCAGATCGTCTACAACGGCCCGTACAAGCCCTTCGATCACCTCCTCGAGGCGGCGCGTCTCGGCGTCCGGATCAACGTGGACAACCTCGAGGAGCTGGCCGACCTCGAGGAGGTGTCGCGGCAGCTCAAGCGCCCGGTCAAGATCGGGATCCGGGTGAACATGCGTCTCAACGATCCGCCGTGGGACAAGTTCGGCTTCAACATGGAGTCGGGCCAGGCGCTGGAGGTGTGCCGGAGGATTCACGGCTCGAAGCTCCTCCGGCTCGCGGGCCTCCACCTCCACGCCGGCACCTATCTCGCCAACGTGGAGATCTACAAGCGCGCCATCACCGGGCTCCTCGACCTGGCGATGACCGTCGAGGCGCAGCGCCTGGGCGACATCGAGTACGTGGACCTCGGCGGCGGATACGCCTCGCGGAACACCATCCTCAGCCAGCTCCTGCCCGGCGAGATGACGGCGCCGAGCTACGCCGAGTACGCCGAGGCCATCTCTGCCCCCCTCAAGGCCTGCGTCAAGCGGCTGCCCCGCCGCCCGCTGCTCATCCTGGAGCCGGGTCGCGCCATCGTGGACGACGCCGTCACCCTCCTGGTGAGCGTCGTGGCCGTGAAGAAGACCCCCGACGGGCGGACCCTGGTCGTGGTGGATGGCGGCGTGAATCTCTTGCCGACCGCCTACTACTTCAGGCACGACGTGGTCGCCGGGCGCGAGGTGGAAGGAGACTCCGCGCGCGTGGACATCGTCGGACCCCTCTGCATGCAGATCGACGTGCTGCGGCGGGACGTGTCGCTGCCCCCGGTCAGCCGGGGCAGCATCCTCCTCTTCCGGAACGCCGGCGCCTACACGGTCTCCAACTCGATGCAGTTCATCTACCCGCGGCCTCCCGTCGTCGTCGTTTCCGGGCGGGAGACGCATGTGCTCCGGAGAGGCGAGCGGACGGAGGACCTGGTGCGCCTGGACGAGATGCCTGCCCATCTCGCGCCACGGTCCGCGGCGTCGAGCCGGAATGGCCACAAGACGGCCCGCGCGAACGGCAACGGGCGAGGTCACAGCTGAACTTCTGGCGCGCGGTGCTCAGCGGGGCCGGCCAGGTCCTCTGTGCCGCGTCCCCGAAGGCGGGGGCGTGGTTCCTCCTGGCCTTCGCCCTTTTCTCCCCCGAGGCGGCGCTCGGGGCCGTCCTGGGCCTGGTGGTCGCCACGGTGATGGCCCGCGGGCTCGGCTGGAACGAGTTGCTGCTCGGCCAGGGGCTGTTCGGCTACAACGCGGCCATGCTGGGGCTCGCCTGGGCGGCGTTCTTCCCGCCGCCATCACCGGGCTTCCTCCTCGTGCTGCCGGCGGCCGCCGTGGCGACGTGGCTCCACGGCCGCCTGCTGCCCCCCTTCGCCCGCCGGGAGCTGCCGGTGCTCGGCGTCCCGTTCGTCCTGGTGGTCTGGGGCGTCGGTCTCCTCTGTGTGGCGCTCGGTGTCGGGCAGTTGGCTCCAATCATCCCTCCCGCGATTGCGGGACCGGGGGCGGGCTGGACGACTCCGGCCCTCAGGGCCGCCGCCGCCTCGTTTGCTGTCACCTCGCTGCCGGGAGCGGCGGCCGCCGCCATCGGACTCTGGTGCGTGTCGCGGGCGGCTCTCGGCGTTGCGCTCGCGGGCCTCACCCTCGGGCTCGGGACCGCCCTGCTCCTGGGGGGCGTCGAGGGTGTGCTCTGGATCGGCGGCTACGCGTACACGGCGCTGCCCGTGGCGGTGGGGACGGCCGGCGTGTTCTTCCCGCTGAACGCGCGGATGCTCGCCCTCGCGGCCGTGCTATCGGTGGTGGGCGTGGTGGGATGGGTGGGCCTCGTCTGGGCCCTGGCGCCCATCGGACTCTTCCCCGTCACCGCGGTCGCCCACGCTCTGGTGCTGGGCCTGCTCGTCGCGGCGAAGAGCCGCGCGCTCTCGGCTGCCCTGGGGATCCGCCCGCGACCCCTCTCCGAGGCGACCCTGCCTGAAGGGCTCGCGGAGGTCGAGGCGACCGGGCCGTTGCCCGAGGCCGAGATCACCGAGCTCGTACGGCTGATCCGCCGGTCCTCGAGCATCGTCGTGCTCTCGGGGGCGGGCATGAGCACCGAGTCCGGCATTCCGGACTACCGGAGCCAGACCGGGTTCTGGTACGACGCCAATGCCGAGGCGCTGACTCACTCTCGCTTCCTGGAGTCGGGATTTTCCCGGCGCCTTCACTGGCGGCTCCATCGGCGATTCAGCCGAGCGCTCGGCCGGGCGCAGCCGAACGCCGGCCACCGGCTGCTCGTCGATCTGGAGCGCGAGGGGAAGCTGCTCGGGGTCATCACGCAGAACGTGGACGGCCTGCACCAGGCGGCGGGCCTTCCGGAGGCGCGCGTGGTCGAGCTGCACGGCAGCGTAACCGAGGCGGTCTGTCTCCGCTGCGAGGAGCGGCTGCCGTCAGAGTCCGTCCGGCCGCGAGGATGGTGGCAGCCGCCCGTGTGCCCCCGCTGTGGCGGAGCGCTCAAGGTCGACTCGGTGAGCTTCGGGGAGGATCTCGACCCGAGCCGGCTGGCGCTGGCGGCCTGGTGGTCTCGAAGCGCCGACCTGATGCTCATCCTCGGGACCTCCCTGCAGGTGGCGCCGGCGTCGAACCTCCCGGAGATGGCCCGGGAGCGAGGCATGCCCCTCGCGATCGTCAACCGGACTGAGACCCGACTCGACCCCTGGGCGGCCCTCGTGGTGCGAGGCTCCGCGGCCCGGGTGCTCGAGGAGGTGAGGAGGCACCTCATGAGTGCTCCCGTCCCGCGAGTGATCCGCCCCATGACCCGGCTTGACTTCCTCCACCTGTGCAGGGTCGTGGACTCCTGGTGGAGCGATCAGGTCCGCTACCTGCTCCATCCCCTCTACCTCGAGCACTTCCCGCAGACCTGCTTCGTCTGCGAGGAGGCGGGGGACGTGGCCGGCTTCCTGGTCGGGTTCATCTCCCAGGGGCGGCCCGAGGAGGGTTACGTGCACCTCGTGGGCACCGCCCCGGCCTCCCGGGGCCAGGGGATCGGGCGGGCGCTGTACGAGCACTTCTTCGAGGTGGTGCGCAGCCGCGGCTGCGTCAAGGTGCTGGCCATCACCGTGCCCCACAACGAGGGGTCGCTGGCCTTCCACCGCCAGATGGGCTTTCGGTTCCGGGAAGAGGGCGGAGCGTGGTCCGGGACGGTGCCCCTGGTCCCCGACTACGCCGGCCCGGGCGTCCACTGCGTGATCATGGAGCGGAAGCTGTAGCGAGGGAATCGAGGCCGCCGAGGAAGTTGCCAATCCGGCCGGACTCGGGCTAAGTTTGACATGCCCTATGGACCGACCGCGAGTCCTCGTTGTGGACGACGAGAAGATGATCCGGGAGATGCTCGCGGAGGTTCTCGCCTCGTGGGGGTACGAGGCCTCCACGGCGGGCAGCGCCGAGGAGGCGCTGGAGGCCCTGGCCCGGAGCCTGGTTGACGTGGTGCTCCTCGACATCATGATGCCGGGCATGAGCGGCATCGACCTGCTCCGCGAGATCAAGCACCGGGACCTGGACGTCGACGTCCTGATGATGACCGGCCGTCCCACGGTGGAGACGGCCGTCCAGGCCTTGAAGGCGGGTGCCTGCGACTACCTCGAGAAGCCCCTGAACCTGGACGTGCTCCGCCACCTCATGGGCGGAGTGATCGAGCGGCGACTCCTCCGGCAGGAGGTGCATGCCCTTCGCGCCCGCGTGGGGGACCAGCTCGGCGCCATGGAGCTGGTCGGGGTGTCCGACGCCATGCAGCGGCTCCGGGACCTCATCGACCGGGTGGCGGGCAGCGACTCCCCGGTCCTGATCGAGGGCGAGAGCGGCACGGGCAAGGAGCTGGTGGCGGGGGCCATCCACCACCGGTCGCCTCGCAGCCGCGCCCCGTTCATCCCGGTCAACTGCGGCGCCATTCCCGCGGATCTGATGGAGTCCGAGTTCTTCGGCCACGCGCGCGGCGCCTTCTCGGGTGCGGTGGCCGATGCCCTCGGCCTGATCCGCTCCGCCCACGGCGGCACGATCTTCCTCGACGAGATCGCCGAGCTCCCCGCGGCGCTGCAGGTCAAGCTCCTCCGCGTGCTCCAGGACACGGAGGTGCGTCCCGTCGGCTCCGTCAAGACCTTCAAGGTGGATGTGCGCGTCATCGCCGCCACCAACCAGAACGTGGAGCAGGCCGTACGGGCCGGCACCTTCCGCCAGGATCTCTTCTACCGCCTCAACGTGGTGAGCATCCTGGTCCCGCCCCTGCGGGAGCGTCGGGCGGACATCCCGCCCCTGGTGACCCACTTCCTCCGCCAGCTCAACCAGAAGCTCGGCCGGCGGGTGAGCGGGGTCGGGCCGGACGCGATGGCGGCGCTCATGGGTTACGACTTTCCCGGCAACGTGAGGGAGCTGGAGAACCTCCTCCATCGCGCGTACGCCCTCGGCGCCAGGGAGGAGATCACGCTCGAGGATCTGCCGGTACTGCAGTCCCGCCCCGAGGCGCTCGCGCTGGCCGGGGGGCTGCCAACCCTCGCGGCGGCCGAGCGAGAGCTCATCCTCCGGGTCCTTCGCCACCACGGTGGCGACAAGGACCAGGCCGCCCGCGCGCTCGGGATCTCCCGGCGCACCCTCTACCGCCGGATCGAGGAATACGGCGCCGGCTAGCAGGCTGCTGAAAAAGGCCCATCTGCTTCGTTGGCGCCCTCAGCCGCACGCTCAACGTGGCTCGCTCACGCTCGCCCGGATCTCCGGATCCGCTCACCTCGCCTCCGGCTCGGCTCGCCAAGCGGAGTACGCCTCGCGTGCGGCCGTCGGGCGCCGCCTCGCATCTGGACCTTTTTGAGCAGCCTGCGGGTTTTTCAGCAACCGGCTAGTCTCCACTCCCGGCGTCCCGCTGGCGCCGGCACCTGGCCCCTCCATCGGGAAAGGGTGCGGAGCGGGGTGGCACAGCCTGGTGCCACGCTGACATCGCAGCCAGCGGCCGGGCCCTGTCCAAGCCCCTGAATCTCAGGCCTTCTCCTCGAAGCTCGACCTGGCAAGAGACCTGCAGATACCGTTCTCCGTATGATCGAGCGCTCAGCGACCGCGAGAGGCCGTCTTCACTGGGTCCTGGTGGTCGACCAGGACGAATCCGTCGCCGGCTCCCTGGTCCGGCGCTTCCAGGAGCGGGGCCTGACGGCCCATGCAACCGCGTCCTGCAAGGAGGCGTTGCGGCTGGCGAGCCTCAGGAAGCCGACCCTGGCCATCATCGACCTGATGCTCAGGGATATGGGAGGCGTGGAGCTGGCCCGGCGTCTGAGGGAGCTCGACCCGGAGCTGGCCATGGTCGTGACGACCAGCGATCGGCGCCCGGCCCTCGAGGTCGAGGCCCGGAGGGTGGGGATCGTTCACTACGCCCACAAGCCCCTCGACCTCGACCGGCTCGACGCCGTCATGACGAGGGCCATCCACACCCTCGAGCGAGGAGATCAGGGATGAGCCACGAACACGCCGGGTTGGCCTGTCCGATCCGCCAGTCCCTCCTGGAGGCCCCGCTCCATGCCGGCACCGAGATCGGGCGGGTGCGGGAGCGCGAGCAGGCGGAGGAGCTTGACCTGCAGCGCCGCGGGTGCCTCGATCCCGGGCTCGCGCTGGTCCGCAAGCCCTTCGCGCCCACTGAACTGGTCCGAGCGGTACGGGACGCGCTCGATGCGCCAGGGCCCGAGGGCCTCACGGTTGCCCCGGGGCCCGGCGAATCTGATAGAGAGGAGTGAGACACAGCCGCCAGCATCCACACCGCCGCACCGGGAGTGACGAGAGGACGCCGATGCCCATCGCCTGCATGGAGCGCACCCTCAGGCGCGCGGGGACGCTCAGCCCACCACGTTCGTGGTGCGGAGCGCGCGGATCTCGTCCTCGCTCATGCCCAGCTCGCGGAGCACCGCATCGGTGTGCTCGCCCGCGTGGGGCGCCCCCGCGCGCACCGTGCCCGGCGTGTCGGAGAGCTTGATCGGCACCCCGAACTCGCGGACCGTGCCGTGCACGGGGTGCTCGACCTCCACCACCATGTTCCGGGCCTGGACCTGCGGATCGCGCACCATCTCCTCCGGGTCATAGACCTTCCCGACGCAGACGTCGGCCTTGGCGAGGAGGTCCCACCACTCGTCCCGGGTGCGCGTGCGGATGATGGTCTCGATCTCCTCGCGGGCGCGGACCTCCTCGGCATTGGCGGCGCGCACGAACTGATCGGGCGTGCGCGCGAAGCGCACGAAGTCGGGGCGGCCGATGGCCTTGCAGAAGTTCTCCCAGAGCCAGGGCTCCGTGCAGCCGATGGTCAGGAGCTTGCCGTCCCTGGTCTCGTACACGGCGTAGTACGGGTAGGTGCCGCCCAGGAAGCCCGCGCCCCGCTTCGGTGCCAGCCCGTCGGACCAGAAGAAGCGCATGTTCGGGGTGGCCGCCAACAAACCGATGGTCGTGTCGAGGTAGGAGACATCCACGTGCTGGCCGCGTCCCGTCCGCTCGCGGGCGAACAGCGCGAACATGATTCCCAGCGCCCCGTGCAGGCTCGCACCGCCGTAGTCGGCGACGATGTTCAGCGGAATCTGCGGCTTCCGGTCCGGCTCGCCGATGAGCCCCAGCACCGCCGCGAGCGAGAGGTAGTTGAGATCGTGGGCGGGGTAGTCGCGGTACGGGCCGTTCTGGCCGAAGCCCGAGAGCGAGCAGTAGACGATCCGCGGGTTGATGGCCCGGATGCTCTCGTAGTCGGCGCCGAGCCGTGTCATGACGCCCGGCCGGAACCCCTCCACGATGACGTCGGCCGAGGCGGCGAGGCGCTTGAAGATCGCCTGGCCCTGGGGCGCCTTGAGGTTGAGGGCGAGCGAGCGCTTGTTGCGGTTCACGTAGGCGAAGGCGGCGCGGCGCCGCGCGTCGGCGTCCTCGGGTGTGGCGAGCGGGGTCTCGATCTTCAGCACCTCCGCGCCCATGTCGGCGAACAGCATGCCCGGCAGCTCGGCCGGCGGGACGCGCGCCAGCTCGATGACCTTGATCCCCTCCAGCGCTGGCATAAAGGTCTCCTGAGACGGATCTACCGGTACGCGTCGGGGGCTTTGACGGCGGTGGCCCAGAACGCGGGGTCGTGGCTCGGGAAGATCCGGCCGCCCATGAGCCGGGCGATGGTCTTGAGCCGCTTGATCGAGTGCATGGCGCGGGTGGGATCCCAGACGACGCCGGGCGGGGTCTCGTGGTCGATGGACTGCTGCCAGTAGCAGCAGTCGCCCGCCAGGATCACCGGGCCCGTCTGCGGCAGCTCCACGAGGAGGGACTGGTGCCCCGGCGTGTGCCCGTCGCTCCGGAGCGCCGTGATCCCGGGGACGAGCTCGGCGTCGCCGTCCACCAGCCGCCAGCGGTAGCCGGGGAGGTCGTAGTTCTTCCGGTAGTAGAAGGAGGCGAAGAACGAGGCCGGGTAATGGGCATAGGAGTACTCGTCCTGCTGGACGATGAGCTCCGAGTCCTGGAAGAGCGCGGCCCCGCCGGCGTGGTCGTAGTGCAGATGGGAGAGGACGACCAGATCCACGCTGGCGGGCTCGAGTCCGAGGGAGTCGAGCCGGTGGACGAGCAGATCCTCCTCGGTGAAGCGGGCGAGGGGATCCGTGCGCCGGAGCCCGGGGATCGCGCGCGGCGAGAGCCCGGTGTCGAAGAGGATCGTGGCGTCGGAGGTGCGGATCAGGTAGCAGGTCACCGGGATCTGTACCCGCTCACCGGAGAGCTCACCGTAGAAGAGGCCGCTCCGCTCGAAGCCCATGAAGCCGTTCTGCAGCGCGTACAGCGCCTGGACGCCCATCTACCGGACTGCCCCGCGCGCCGCCCGGACGCGCGGCGCGGGGCGGCGAGGAGCGAGCGCTGCGGGATCGTAGACCCAGATCTTGCCGGAGGCGACGAGCCCCATGGTGATGGTGCGCCCCTCGACGATGATGCTGATCGTGCCGGCGTACGGGGCGATCTCGCTCACGGTGAGCTGCGCGCCGGGACGGATCCCGCTCTCCCACAGGAAGTGCAGGAGCTGGCGGTCGGCCTCCGCCTCCTCGGTGATCCGGTCCACGACGAGGTCCTGCCCGGCCGCCGCCTGGCTGAGCGGCACCGGGTGGTGATTCTCGGGCACGGGCATGCCCGGGATCGGGTTGCCGTGGGGGCAGGTGCTCGGCATGCCGAGGAGCTGGGCCAGCCGCTCTTCGACCACGGGCGACAGCGCATGCTCCAGCCGGTGCGCCTCGTCGTGGGCCCGCGACCAGTCCAGCCCCAGCACGTCGGCGAGCCAGCGCTCCAGCAGCCGGTGGCGGCGCGCCATGGTCTCGGCGATGCCTCGCCCCTTGGTGGTCAGGCGGATCTCCTTCCGGCCGGTGAGGCGGATGTAGCCCTCGCGTTGCATGCGCCGGAGCGCCTCGGTGATGGACGGGGCGGAGACGTGCATGTGGCGCGCGAGCCTGGCGCCGATCACCGGCTTGTCGCCGCCGGTAAGGTCATAGATGGCGCCGAGATAGTCCTGGATCGCCGGGGTGGTTTCCACGCTCGATTCCACGGTTGCAGCATACCGGACCCGGCGCCCACCCGGCAACCCTCTCCGCCGGCCGGCGAAATGCGGTAGGATCAAGCGCTGGCGCTTCGATGACACGCCGGGCCGGGCGGGGCTCTCCGACACCCCTGGGGGATCGTGGTCGAGGAGGGTCCCGCCCGGCCCGGCGGGATGACCGACGCTCACCTCGCTCGGGAGGCCCGCCATGGATTTCGCGCTCACGGAATCGCAGGAGATGATCCGCAAGGAAGTCGCCACGCTGGCGCGGAGCTTCTCGCCGGACTATTGGCTGGACAAGGACAGGAAGGCCGAGTACCCGACGGAGTTCGTCAAGGCCTTCGCCGACAACGGCTGGCTGGGTCTCATGATCCCCGAGGCCTACGGGGGAACGGGGCTCGGCGTCACCGAGGCCGCCATCATGCTCCACGAGATCTGCGCCTCGGGGGCCGGCACCACGGGCGCCTCGCCCATCCACTTCTACGTGTTCCCGTCCGCGCCCGTCGTGAAGTACGGCACCGAGGCCATGAAGCGCACGCAGCTGCCGAAGCTCTGCACCGGCGAGACCGTCATGGCATTCGGCGTCACCGAGCCCAATGCCGGCACCGACACCTCACGGATCACGACCCGCGCCGAGAAGAAGGGCGACCGCTGGATCGTCAACGGCCGCAAGGTCTGGACCAGCAATGCCCAGCGCGCCAACAAGATCCTCCTCCTCGCCCGGACCAGCGACCGCGACCCGCAGCGGCCCCTCAAGGGCATGACGCTCTTCTTCACCGACTTCGACCGCACGGCGATGACGGTCCGGGAGATCGAGAAGCTGGGGCGCGCCGCGGTGGACTCCAACGAGGTCTTCATCGAGAACCTGCAGGTGCCGGACGAGGACGTGGTGGGGACGGTCGGCGAGGGGTTCTACCACCTGATCGACTCATTGAACCCGGAGCGGATCGTCGTGGGGATCGAGGCGGTGGGGATCGGCCGCGCCGCGCTCGAGCGCGCGGTCCAGTACGCCAAGGAGCGCATCGTCTTCGACCGCCCCATCGGGAAGAACCAGGCCA
>MGBT01000039.1 GCA_001788395.1 Candidatus Rokubacteria bacterium GWA2_70_23 | reverse complement strand
GGGCTCGGGCTGCCGGCCTTGTCGGTGCCGTGCGGGTTCTCGGGGGCGGGGCTGCCGCTGGGCTTCCAGATGGTGGGGCGCCCCTTCGACGAGGTCACGGTGCTGCGGCTGGGCCACGCCTACGAGCAGGCGGCCGGCTGGCACCTGCGACGCCCCCCGCTCGACCACTGACGCTCGCGGAAGTCGTTGACCTCCGGGCCCGGAGGGCGGGGACGCCGGGCGCGCCCTGTGGCGAGGCGTGTCGCCATCCGAAGCGCAGGGCAGGGCGAGCGCGCGATCGCGGGGAGACTGCCCTCGCGCCGCCCCCTGTGGGGGATGGGGGGTCGCGGGAGCACTGCCCGAGCGAGAGTCGGCGTACAGGCGAGCCATCCGGAGCGCGCCCGGCGTCCCCGCCCGCCGGGCCCCGGCGCCGCGCGCTGCCTCGCTCAGCGCTCCAGGCTATAGGTCAGCCGGTACACGGCGGCTGCGATGTCGGGCGCCGCCCCGTGGCGCGTGAGGGTTTCCGCGCTCAGAAAATCCCGGCAGACGCCCTCGACCGCGTCCCGGTCGAGCCCCTCCACGAGGAGCACCCAGCGGGCGAGGGCATCGGCCCGACCCAGGAGCTTCTTCTCCTCGGTCTTCACCTGCGTCGCTGCCACATCGGCCTGGCAGAAGTGCGCCCCGACGATGCCGGGCCGGTCGGCGAGGGCGGGCACCGTCGTGGCCGTGAGCCAGGCCTTGAATTCCTCCTCACGCCCCGGGGCCGGGCCGAGGTCGAGCGTGGCGAGCGCGCCACCGATGCCGTGACCGAGGGTCAGCGCCACGCGGCAGACGGTGCGCTTGTTGTTCCTGAAGAGCTGGATCGACGAGCGCGTCCACGGCGTGGGCTCGTTGAGTCGCGCGAGGTAGGCCGGCCCGTTGAGTGTCGTCACGCTCTCCGCCTCGTAGAGCGTGAAGTACCGGGGGCTGCCCGCGAGGGCCTCGTAGCGCCGCCCGCGGAGGAAGCCCGCGATGCCGACGCGCTCCGGCACGTGCTCCCGCGTGTGCCAGTGGTTGAACTCGGCGTCGCCGCCGGGCGCGATGTCGTTCCAGATGGCCAGCACGGCGCCGCCGCGAAGTGCCATGGCCCGACCCTACCGGGGGCGACGGGCTGGCGTCAAGGGGCTTCCGATGGGATAGACTGGGGGCCATGCCGGATCCCTCCGCGCCCGCCTCCCCGGCCCGCTCCGGCTTTCTCCCGCTGCTCGGGCGCGTGTTCGGCACCGTCCGGCTCGGGTATCTGCCGGTGCTCGTCACCTACTTCTGCTACGGGGCGAGCGCCATCACCGGCGTCGCCATGCTGTACTTCCAGAAGGACGCCCTGCGGATCACGCCCGCCGAGGCGGCCGGCATCGGCTTCTGGCTGGGCCTGCCGTGGACCATGAAGATGGTCGTCGGTGTCGCCTCCGACGTCTATCCGATCCTCGGCAGCCGCCGGAAGGCCTACCTGGTCCTCGGCGCGCTCTGCTCCTTCGTGGGCTATGTCCTCCTCGCCACCGTCATCACCACCAAGGGCCCGTACCTCGCGGTCATGGTCATGGTGACCGCGGGGTACATGATCCAGGATGTGGTGGCCGACGCGCTCAGCGTGGAGGTGGCGCAGTCCGACGAGGAGATGGCGCAGATCCAGACCCTCGGGCGGATGGCGCTCCTCGCGGGGAGCATCAGCGTCGGCTATCTCGGCGGCTTTCTCGCGGGACGACTCGGCTCCCGGCCGGTCTTCGCCATCGCGGCGGGGCTGCCGGTGCTGGTGAGCGTCATCGCGCTCCTTGCGGGACGCGAGCGGCGCCGCGCCGCACCGGCCCTGCTCGCGCGCGGGGTCGGGGTGGCACCGGCCGAGGACGACCCGCTCGGTGGGGGCAAGGCGCGCCTGATCATGAGCGTGGGGGTGTCGTACGCGGGGCTGGGCGTCCTGCTCGAGTACTTCGACGTCCCCTTCGCCCAGGAGCTGATCCTCGCGGTGTCCGCGGCGCTCATCGTCCTGCTCCTCAATCGCGTCGGGCTGTCGCGCCCGGTGGCGGTCGCGGCCTTCGTGATCTTCCTTTTCCGGGCCACGCCAGGCGTGGGCCAGGGCTACAGCTACTGGGCCATCGACAGGCTGGGCTTCGATCAGCAGTTCCTCGGCCTCCTGGCCCAGGCCAGCAGCGTGCTGAGCCTGGTGGGGCTTGTCCTCTTCCGCAAGCCCATCACGACGCGCCCCGTGAGCTTCACCATCCTGTGGGTGAGCATCGCCGGGACCGTGCTCTACCTGCCGACCATCGGTCTCTTCTATGGCGCCAACGAGTGGATCGGGGTCAGCCCCCGGACCTTCGCCTTCATCGACACCACCATCTCGGCGCCGCTGTCGCAGCTCGCCATGGTGCCCATGCTGGTCCTGATCGCCCGCACGGCGCCCCGGGGGGCGGAGGCCACCATGTTCGCGATCATGGCCTCGCTGATGAACCTGGCGCTGTCCGCCGGCGAGCTCGGGACGCGCTACCTGAACACGTACTTCGCGGTCACCCAGCAGGACTACGGGAACCTGGGCCGGCTCATGATCGTGGTGGGCGTGATCGGCCTCCTGCCGCTGGTGGTGATCCCGCTTCTCAAGCGGGAAGAAGTTCACCTGGGCCCGGCGCGCGCCCCCGCCCCCGGCGAAGCCCCCGCATGAAGCGCGCCGCCCCATGAACACTCTCGCGCGCAGATGCTGGATGGCGGTGGTGCGCCTCCTCGAGCGCGACGAACGCGTCTTCGCCTTCCTGCTGGCCCTGGTCATGGTCGGCGGCCTCGCCACGCTCGGGCTGGCGCCGCTGCGCCCCCGCTACCGCGTCGATGTCTACTCGCTCGTCATGTGGTTCGCGGCGTACAAGGCGTGCATCCTGGCGCTGGTCACCGTGAACCCCCGCGCGACGGGCCCCATCTTCACGGGCGCGCTCGCGGTGGATCTCCTCCTGGTCTTCTCGCTCCTGTACCTCACCGGCGGTGCCGACAGCCTCTTCTATCTCCTCTTCTTCCCGCTGGTGGCGGTCAACGCGTACTACTTTGGCCGCTGGGTCGGGCTCCTCGTGGCCCTGGTGGCGGGGCTCCTCTACGCCGCGGCCGCCGCGCTGGCGCCGCCATGGGTGGGCTGGACGCCGGTCATCATCCTCATGGGGCTCGTGGGCCTCCCGGCCTTCGCGCTGGGGCACGTGGCCGAGCGCGAGCGCCGGGCGCGGGCCGAGGTGGAGCGGCTGAATGCCGAGGTGACGGGCACGCTGACCCGGCTGCAGGCTGCGCAGCAGGAGCTGGTGGTGGCCGAGCGCATGGCCACCGTGGGCCGGCTCTCGCTGAAGGTCGCGCACGAGGTGCGCAACCCCATCGCCGCCATCGAGCTGAACGCCGAGATGCTGGGCGACATCGTGGGCGAGCACCAGGGACCCGAGATGGACGAGGCCGCGAGCCTCCTGACCGCCATCCGCGAGCAGGTGACGGCGCTGGACGCTCTCACGGAGGAGTACCTCGCCTTCGCCCGCTTCCCGCGCCCGCAGTTCGAGGAGGACTCCGTCAACGAGATGGTCGCGGCGGTGGCGGAGTTCGTGCGCCCACTGGCCACGCGCCAGGGCATCTCCGTGCGCCTCGAGACAGACCCGGCCGTGCCGCCCATGGCCATCGACCGCTCGCTGCTGCGCCAGGCCGTGCTCAATCTCGTCAAGAACGGGCTCGAGGCGCTCTCCCAGGGCGGGGTGCTCACCGCGACCACACGGTGCCTCGACGACACCGTGGAGATCTCGGTGAGCGACACCGGTCCGAGCATCCCGCTCGAGGTCGGCCAGCGGCTGTTCGAGCAGTTCTTCACCACCAAGCCGCAGGGCACCGGGCTCGGGCTCTCCATCTCCCGCCAGATCGTGGAGGAGCACGGCGGCCGGATCGGCTGGAGCAGCGTCATCGGCGCGGGCACCACCTTCACCATCTCGCTTCCGATCAAGAGGGCCGAGCATGTCTGATCCCGCGATGCTGCTGGTCGCCGACGACGATCCGGCGATCCGCCAGAGCCTCGAGCGCACGCTGACCCGCGAGGGGTACCAGGTGGCGCTCGCCCCCGATGGCCACGCCGCGCTGGACCGCTTGCGGGCGGGCGGGGTGGACCTCGTCCTCTCCGACCTGAAGATGCCGGGGCTCACGGGCCTCGAGCTCCTGCGCGAGGTCAAGGCGGTGGCGCCGGACGTGGACGTCATCATGCTGACCGCCTTCGGCACGGTGGAAGAGGCGGTCAAGGCCATGAAGGACGGCGCCGTCGACTTCCTGACCAAGCCCTTTCAGCGCGCCCAGCTCATCCGCGTGATCCGCAAGGCCCTCGAGCACCGGGCCCTCATCGAGCAGAACCGCGCGCTGCAGAAGCGGCTCGACGACCTGCTGAGCCAGGGCGACATCATCGGGGTGAGCCCGGCCTTCCGCCGCATGATGACGCTCGTGGACCAGGTGGCCAACAGCTCGGCCACGGTTCTGGTCCACGGCGAGAGCGGCACCGGCAAGGAGCTGGTCGCCCGGGCGATCCACGAGCGGTCGGCCCGGCGCGGAGGGCCGTTCGTCGCGGTCAACTGCGCGGCCTTGCCGGAGACCTTGCTCGAGTCGGAGCTGTTCGGCTACGAGAAGGGCGCCTTCACGGGCGCGGCGGGACGGAAGGAGGGGCGCTTCGAGCTCGCCGACGGCGGCACGCTGTTCCTGGACGAGGTGGCGGACCTCTCCCCCGTGACGCAGCCCAAGATCCTCCGGGTCCTCCAGGAAGGGGAGTTCGAGCGGGTGGGTGGCACCCGGACGATCCGCGTGGACGTGCGCATCGTGACGGCCAGCAACCAGGACCTGGCGACCCTGGTGCGCGAGAAGCGCTTCCGCGAGGATCTCTACTACCGGCTGAACGTGATCACGGTCACCGCGCCGCCGCTCCGGGAGCGGCGCGAGGACGTGGCCGTCCTGGCCCAGCACTTCCTGCGCGTGTACGCGGCCAAGAACAACCGCCACCTCGGCGGCTTCAGCGACGACGCCCTCCGCTGCCTGGAGGTCTACGCCTGGCCCGGCAACGTGCGGGAGCTGGAGAACGTGGTGGAGCGGGCGGTGGTGCTGGCCCGCGGCTCGGTGGTGGAGGTGACCGACCTGCCGGAGAACGTGGCCGAGCGGGCGGTCATGCTCGAGCGCCAGGAGGCAGGCGAGGGGAGTGGCGGCGCGGAGGGCGCCGGGGCCGGCGCCGCGGCGGAGGGCTTCTTCAAGATCAAGGTGGGCACGCCGCTGGCGGAGGTGGAGCAGCGGATCCTCGAGGAGACGCTGCGGTTGACCAAGGGGAACAAGACGCTCACCGCGAAGATCCTGGGGATCGACCCGAAGACGGTCTTCCGCAAGCTCAAGGCCGGCGAGGCAGAGGACCCCGCGGCGGCGGACGAGCGGGCGGGGGGCTGAGCCGTGGTTTTCGGGAGGCCCGCCCCCCCGTTCCAGCCTTGAGCGGCACATGGCTGGTGTGCCTGTTCCTCTTCTTCAGCACGTTCTGCAACGGGGCCTTCGGCCCGGTCCTCCCGGAGATCGCTCGCTCGCGCGAGCTGGCCGACTGGCAGCTCGGCGTCGTGGCCGGCGCCTTCGGCTTCGCCCGCATGGCGGGCGCAATGCCGGCGGGCCTCCTCGCCGGCCGCCGTCTCGCCACGAGCTTCACCCTTGCCCCCGGCGTCATGGTGCTGGGCCTGCTCGTGCTCGGCACCGGCGGGCCGTTCCCGGTGCTGGTGCTCGGCCGCGCCCTCATGGGGCTCGCCCACACGCTGGGCATGGTCAGTGGCCTCACCGCCGTGCTCGAGGACGACCGCGGCGCCGGCGCCGCGGTGAGGCTCAACACCTACGAGTTCTCCGGCATGTTCGGTATCCTCGGAGGCCTGACTCTGGTCGGGTTGCTCCCGAAGACGTGGGACTGGAATGTATCGCTGCTGGCCGCCTCCTCTCCGGTGCTGCTCGGTGCCGCCGTGGTCCCGCTGCTGCGCCGGCACCTTCCGGGTCCGCCTCCCTCTCGGCCGCACGCCGCCGCCGCCGCATCCGATTCCGAGCATTCGTCCACCGCGCGCACGCCGGCCGTGGTCTGGATGATGCTGGGCGTCGGCATGCTGTTCGCCTTCTGCTGGTCGTCGGTGAGCCAGTTCCTCATCCCGCTGCGCGGGACGCGGGAGTTCGGCCTCGACCGCGCCGGGATCTCGCGTCTCCTCGCCATGGCGCAGGTCGTGGACCTCGTGGCCCTGATCCCGGTGGGCCAGCTCGCCGACCGGTTGGGGCGCAGCCGGGTGCTCGGGGCCGTCGCGCTGGCGCTGGGGCTCGGGACGCTGGGGACGGGGCTCGGTTCTTTTCCGCTCTTCGTCCTGGGCTGCGTCGGCTTCGGCCTCGGCCTGGCGGGCTGGATGCTGCCGCTCGGCGTGATCCGCGAGCACGCCGGACGCGAGGGGCTCGCGTGGCGCACGGGCCTTTACCGCGCCGGCGTGGACGCGGCGGTGTTCCTCGGCCCCGTCGTGAGCGGGCTGCTCGGCGCCCGCGCGGCGGGCTGGTTCGTGGCCGCCGTGGGGCTCGCGGCGTGCCTGGCGGGCGCGCGGCTGCTGTGGCGCCCGCTCGCCGTCGCGCGGTGATTCCAGAGGCGCCGCGCTATCGCGCTCTCGCCGGCGCACGCACGCGGCATGTTCGGGTCGGCGCGAGCGCGGCGCCGGGGACGCGCAGGCGATGCCGTCAGGCGCGGGTCCGCAGGGGGAAGCTCTTGGGGCGGGTGAGGTGGCGGAAGCCGAGGTGCGAGAGCGAGCAGCCTCGGCCACGCAGGCGGGGTCCTTGCCGCCCGCCTCGAGGCCGGCGTCCAGGCGGCGGCTGGACACGTGCCCTGACACCTCGCGCCCGCCCTCCACCGAGCCGCTGGGCGTGGCCTGCCCCTGTCTTGTCCGTGGTATCCTGCCCGCACTCAAGGAGGAGCCATTGATGCTCATCGTCGATTCGCAGGTGCATATCTGGGGAGCCGACACGCCCGACCGCCCCTGGCCGCCGGGCCGGGCGCATCAGGCCCAGAAGCCGTATCCGGTGACCAAGGACATGCTGCTGCAGGGGATGGACGAGGCCGGCGTCAGCCGCGTGGTGGTCGTGCCGCCCTCGTGGGAAGGGGACCGCAACGACCTGGCGCTGGAGGCGGCGCGCCTGCACCCGGACCGCTTCGCCGTCATGGGCCGCCTTGCCATCGAGCGGCCCGAGAGCCGGTCGCTCGTCGCGGACTGGACGCGCCAGCCGGGCATGCTCGGCCTGCGCTTCACCTTCCACACCGACGTCCAGAAGCCGTGGCTCACTGACGGCACGGCCGACTGGCTCTGGACTGCCGCCGAGAAGGCCGGCCTTCCGGTGATGATCTTTGTGCCCGGCTCGCTGCCGCTCGTGGACGGGATCGCCGCCCGCCACCCTGGGCTCCGCCTCGTCATCGACCACCTGGCGCTGGTAATCGGCCAGAAGGACGATGCCGCCTTCGCGGACCTGCCGCATCTGCTCGCGCTGGCCAAGCGGCCCAACGTGGCGGTGAAGGCCTCGGCGCTGCCCTGCTGCTCGACGGAGCCGTACCCGTACCGCGGGCTGCACAAGCACCTCGGCCAGGTCTTCGACGCGTTCGGGCCGCGGCGCGTCTTCTGGGGGACGGACTGGACGCGGCTGCCCTGCACGTGGCGGCAGGCCATCACACTGTTCACCGAGGAACTCCCGTGGCTCTCGGCCGCCGACAAGGACTGGATCATGGGGCGCGCCGTCTGCGAGTGGCTGGACTGGCCACTGCCGTCCTGATTCGCGCCGCGTGATCGGGGAGGTGCCCATGGCGACCCCCACGCGCACGGAAACCGACAGCATGGGCGCCATCGAGGTCCCCGCGGACCGCTACTGGGGCGCCCAGACCCAGCGCTCGCTCGAGCACTTCGACATCGGCGGCGAGCGCTTTCCCCGCGCGATGATCCGGGCGCTCGGCCTCGTGAAGCAGGCCTGCGCCGCGGTCAACCGCGAGCTGGGACTCCTGCCCGGGGACCGCGCGCAGGCCATCATTGCCGCGGCCGACGAGGTCATCGCGGGCGCGCTCGACGACCACTTCCCCCTCGTCATCTGGCAGACGGGCAGCGGGACCCAGACCAACATGAACGCCAACGAGGTGATCGCCAACCGCGCCATCGAGCGGCTCGGCGGGCGGATGGGCTCCAAGCGTCCCGTGCATCCCAACGACGACGTGAACCGGTCGCAGTCCTCCAACGACGTCTTCCCCACCGCCATGCACGTCGCGGCGGTGGAGGAGATCGGCGGGCGGCTGCTGCCGGCGGTGGCGCGGCTCCGGGAGACGCTCGGGCGGAAGGCGCAAGCCTTCGCGGAGATCGTGAAGATCGGGCGCACCCATCTCCAGGACGCGACGCCGCTCACCCTGGGCCAGGAGTTCTCGGGCTACGTGGCGATGCTGGCGCAGGCCGAGGCCACGATCCGCGCCGCGCTGCCCGCGCTCTGCGAGCTCGCCATCGGCGGCACGGCCGTGGGGACGGGGCTCAACGCTCCCGCCGGCTTCGGCGACCGCGTGGCCCGCACGCTCGCGGCGCTCACCGGCCAGCCCTTCGTGAGCGCCCCCAACAAGTTCCAGGCGCTCGGCTCCCATGAGGCCGACGTGGCCATGAGCGGGGCGCTCAGGACGCTTGCCTGCGCGCTCATGAAGATCGCCAATGACGTGCGCTGGCTGGCCTCGGGCCCGCGCGCCGGGCTCGGGGAGCTGGCGATCCCGGAGAACGAGCCCGGCAGCAGCATCATGCCCGGCAAGGTCAACCCGACGCAGTGCGAGGCGCTCACCATGGTGTGCGCCCAGGTCATGGCCAATGATGTGGCGGTGGGGATCGGAGGGGCGTCCGGCAACTTCGAGCTGAACGTCTACAAGCCGCTCATCTGCCACAACCTCCTGCGCTCGGTGCGGCTCCTCGCCGATGCCTGCCGCTCCTTCCGCGAGCACTGCGCCGAGGGCATCGAGCCGCGCCTCGATCGCATCCGCGCCCACGTCGGGAGCTCGCTGATGCTGGTGACGGCACTGGCGCCCCACATCGGCTACGACCGGGCGGCCGAGATCGCCAAGCGCGCCCACCGCGAGGGGACGACGCTGCGTGAGGCCGCCGTGGCGCTCGGCCACGTGACGGCGGAGGAGTTCGACCGGCTCGTGCGCCCCGAGGCGATGGTGAGACCCGACGACTAGCAGGCTGCTGAAAAAGGCCCATCTGCTTCGTTGGCGCCCTCGGCCGCACGCTCAACGTGGCTCGCTCACGCTCGCCCGGATCTCCGGATCCGCTCACCTCGCCTCCGGCTCGGCTCGCCAAGCGGAGTACGCCTCGCGTGCGGCCGTCGGGCGCCGCCTCGCATCTGGACCTTTTTGAGCAGCCTGCGAGTTTTTCAGCAGCCCGCTAGCCCTTGAACTCGATCTTCTTGTGCTGGCCGTCACAGAACGGCTTGTTGGCCGAGGCGCCGCAGCGGCACAGGTGGAACGGGTTCCCTTTCGGGGTCAGCGCGTTGCCGCTGGCGTCGGTCACCTGGCACTCTCCGGTCACCATCAGCGGGCCGTTCTCGAGGACCTTCACGGTCACGGGCATGGGCACTCTCCTTGGGTATGGGTGCGGCCCCTCGTCCGAGGGGCCGATCAGCAGTATACACCGACGCTCCTTAGAGGCCGGTCGCGCCTCGGAAGATGCACGGCTTGCACCCCCTCCGCGCATGACCCACGAGTCGCCGGCCGCTTCTTCCCGGACGCGGCCCGGGCCGACGTCACGGCCCCGTGAGCAGCCGCAGCGCTTCGCGGTACTTCTCGGCGGTCTTGGCGATGATGTCGGCGGGCAGGCGCGGGGCCGGCGCCTTCTTGTTCCAGGGCTGCGTTTCCAGCCAGTCACGCACGAACTGCTTGTCGAACGAGGGCGGGCTCATGCCCACCCGGTACTGGCTCGCCGGCCAGAAGCGCGACGAATCGGGCGTGAGGATCTCGTCGATGAGGTACATCGTGCCAGCGGCATCGGTGCCGAACTCGAACTTGGTGTCGGCGATGATGATGCCGCGGGTGGCGGCGTATTCCGCGGCGTGGGTATAGAGGCTGATGGCCGCCGCGCGCAGCTCATGGGCGATCGCGGTGCCCACGCGCCGCTCAGCGTCCGCGAACGGGATGTTCTCGTCGTGCTCGCCGGCCGGCGCCTTGGTGGAGGGCGTGAAGATCGTCTCCGGAAGCTTCTGCGCCTCCTTGAGGCCCGCCGGCAGCGCGATGCCGCAGATCGCCCCGGTCTTCTGGTACTCCTTCCATCCCGAGCCGATGACGTAGCCGCGCACGATCGCCTCGATGGTCAGCGGCGTGAGCTTCCTCACCACCATCGCGCGGCCGCGCACCTGCGCGCGCTCGGCCTCGCCCGAGACCACCGACTCCGGCTCGATGCCCGTGGTGTGGTTCCGCACGAGGTGGCCGAGCTTCTTGAACCAGAACTCGGACAGGGCGGTCAGGACCTCGCCCTTGCCGGGGATCGGGTCGTCGAGCACGACGTCGAAGGCGGACAGGCGATCGGTCTGGACGATGAGCAGCTTGTCCTCGCCCACGGCATAGATGTCGCGCACCTTGCCGCTGTGCAGGAACGGCAGGCTCGTGATGTCGGTTGTCAGCATCGACGCGCCGATCGCCGATTCACGAGACCAGCCGCCTGAACTTCTGGAGACACCGCACCTCGCGCGGCGGCGTCTCGAGCTTGCCGCGCTGGGTCCAGGACACCTCGGCGACGTAGCAGTCCCCGCGCGAATCGGTGACGAGGCCGTGCGGGGCGACGAACTCGCCGGGCTCTTCTCCCGCGAGCTGTCCGCCGAAGCGGCAGACGCGCTGGCCCTTGCTGTCGAGCACCGTGACCCGCGGCCCGATGTTCGGCGTCTGC
Organism: Candidatus Rokubacteria bacterium GWA2_70_23; assembly: GCA_001788395.1. Classification (GTDB taxonomy): domain Bacteria; phylum Methylomirabilota; class Methylomirabilia; order Rokubacteriales; family CSP1-6; genus UBA12499. The sequence continues at coordinate 2,008 of MGBT01000039.1, read as the reverse complement.
GCCGTGACCGGGTTGCCCGACCCCAGCTCGCCCACGTAGACGCGATCGCCGTCGCGCCGGTCGGTGAAGAGGCCGCACGGGCGGTGCAGGTTGTTCCACTGCCCCTGGTAGCGACCCGCGCCGTCGAAGATCTGGATCCGGTGGTTCTCCCGGTCGGCCACGTAGACGAGCCCCTGGGCGTCGGTCGTCAGGTTGTGCGGGAGGTTGAACTGACCGGGGTCCGTGCCGGGCTCGCCCCACGAGAAGAGGTGGCGGCCATCGGGCGAGTACTTGTGGACGCGCGAGTTGCCGTAGCCGTCGGAGATGTAGAGATCGCCGCTTTTCGGGCAGATGGCCACGTGGGTGGGACGGTTGAACGGCTTGCCGCCCTGGAGGGTGGTCGGATTGTCGGGATCGCCGATGGTGAGGAGCAGCGTTCCGTCCGGCGTGAACTTCCTGATGGTGTGCTGGGCGTCGTCGGTGAGCCACACCATGCCGCCGGCGTCGATGATGATGCCGTGGGCCCGGCGGACGAGCCCCTCCCCCCAGGAGCGGAGGAACCGCCCGTCGCGGTCGAAGACGATGACGGGGTGCTCGCCGCGGGTGAAGACGAAGACGTTGTCCTTCGCGTCCACGGCCACGCCCGCCGCCTCGATGTAGCGCCACCCCTCGGGCAGCGCGCCCCAGCCGACGACGGGCTCGAATCTCATTGCGACTCCCGGATCCCCTGGGCCAGGCGCTCGAAGCGGCGGCGCAGCGGCTCGAGCCCCTCCTCGTGGGTGATGACGTAGAGGCGGTTGGCGCGGACGGCGCGCAGCACGCGCTCGGCCACGTGCTCGGGCGAGAGGTACCGGCCGATCAGCTCCACCTCGCTGCCCGGCGGGCTCTGCGGGTTCTCGAGATGGGCCGGCCGGTTCCGCGCGCTCTGGCGGATGTTCGTGGTCACGCCCATGGGGCAGAGCACCGAGACGCCGATCCCGTGGGGGCGCAGGTCCTTCTGGAGTGTCTCCGAGAGCCCCACCACGGCGTACTTGGTGGTGTTGTAGACGCCGAGTCCCTGCGAGGCGATGAGACCGGCCATGGAGGCGGTGTTGACGATGTGGCCGCCCTGCTTCTGGGCGATCATACGCGGCACGAAGGCCTCGATCCCGTGGATCACGCCCCAGAGGTTGACGCCGATGAGCCACTCCCAGTCGCCGTGGCTCGCCGACTCGAGGCCGCCGCTGATCGCCACGCCGGCGTTGTTGCAGAGCACGTGGGCGCCGCCGAAGTCGCGCCAGACCCGGTCGGCGAGGGCCTGGACATCATCCAGCCGGCTCACGTCGGTCCGCACCGTGACGGCGCGCGCGCCGACGGCCTCCACCAGCGCCGCCGTCTCGGCCATGCCCGGCTCGTCCAGGTCCGCCACCACCACGCGGGCGCCCTCGCGGGCGAAGGCCAGGCAGAGGGCGCGCCCGATGCCGCTGGCCCCTCCGGTGACGACGGCGACGCGCTCCTTCAAGGTGTCCACAGGCCGCGAGTGTGGGCCCGGCGCCGGAGCGATGTCAAGGGTGTGTCGCCCGCACGACTCTGGTATCCTCTAGCAGGCTGCTGAAAAAGGCGCATCTGCTTCGTTGGCGCCCTCGGCCGCACGCTCAACGTACAGCGAGTACGCCTCGCGTGCGGCCGTCGGGCGCCGCCTCGCATCTGCACCTTTTTGAGCAGCCTGCAGGGTGCTTCCGCATCCTGCTGGGGCGCCGGCGGCCCGTCGCGGCGCCACTGGAGACGAGACCATGGACTACCGCTTGCCGATCACGGTCGTGCCCAGCCGGTACGACATCCGGATCGAGCCCGACCTCGACGCCGCCACCTTCAGCGGCGAGGAAACGATTGCCGTCACCGTGCGCGAGCCCGTGACGGAGGTTCTGCTCAACGCCGCCGAGCTCCGCATCCTCGCCGTCAGCGCCCGCGATGCCGTCGGCGACACGGTGGAGGGGAGCGCGGCGCTGGACGAGACCGAAGAGCGCGCCCGGCTCACCTTCCCCTCTCC
>MGBT01000038.1:9985-14597 GCA_001788395.1 Candidatus Rokubacteria bacterium GWA2_70_23 | reverse complement strand
GAGCGGCCGATCTTCCACCACGTGGAGCCCTGGAGCGCCCGTCGCAGGTCGAAGTCCTGACCCAGCTCGGTCACCGTGAGTGGGTGCATGAAGCGCGTGACGGCGCGCCCGGCCAGGAGGTTGACGCCCTTGCTCCGGAGCTTTCGAGCGCTCGATCCCGTGAGCACGAAGCGGAGCCGTCGCGCCTCGATGAGGCGGTGGACCTCGTTCAGCAGATCGGGCAGCCGCTGGATCTCGTCCAGGACCACCCAGCCCCTGTATCCAGCGGGGATCTCATCACCGAGCCGGGTGGGGGCCGCCAGGAGCCGGGTGTACGTGTCCGCATCCAGGAGGTCGAAGAACAGGGCGTCAGGGAAGCGCGCTCGCAGCCACGCCCTCTTGCCCACTCCCCGGGGGCCGAAGAGGAAGAAGCTCTGCCGCCGGGGCGGCTCCAGCACTCTGGTGTACATGAGTCATTATTATCGCGAAAAAACGACTCATCGGGTCCTGAAATGTCTCGGGGCTGTGGGCTCCGGCGTCTCCCCGCCGGCCGAGAGATCGAGCTCGGGCATCGCCACGCCCACTCACCCCCGAGCGGATTTGCCGTGACGCAGGGGCTCCGAGCGCAGGAGGGGCCGCCCGGCGCGGTCGGCAGGGTGCGGCGCCGCCGAGCCTGCCCCGAGCCGCTCCCCGGGGTGCACGGGCGGCCGCTCGTGGCATAATGCGCCTGGTGCGCGCCGGGGCGCGGCGCCCGGCGGGAGGCGACGAGGATGAAGGGCTCCGGAGGACTCAAGTCCCTGTTCGTGGCGGTGCTGGCGTCGGCGCTGACCGTGTTCGCCGTGCAGAACCACACGGCGGTGACGATCCGGGTTCTCGTCTGGCAGCTCGCGGGGATGTCGCTGGCGGCCGTGATCCTGCTCTCCGCGGCGGCCGGGATCGTGCTGGTCGGGGTGCCGCTGTGGATCGATCGCTGGCGGCTCCGCACGCGGCTCCGCGCGCTCGAGGCGAAGGTCGTGGCGGCCGCCGACACCGCCCGCGCCGACCACGGCGGGGTCGGGGACGTCGGCGCCCCGCCCTGACACGGGCGGCGCCGGCATGATGGGTCGGTCCGCGCGTCGAGGAGGTCGAGCCCGGCCGCGTCGTCGTAGACTGCGGGCGTTCAGGGAACCGTCATGGCGAAGCTCTCGCTGATCGTGAACGGCCGGCGCACCGGGGTCGACGCGGATCCCGAGATGCCGCTCCTCTATGCCACCGGCCTGCGCCTGCGGCGCGTGCCGTTCTCGACGGCCAGTCTGAAGGCCAGGCTCGGGAGCGTGTGGCCGGGTCGAGCCCCCCTCAGCGCAGCGCGCGGGTTGCGCGCGCGGGGCGCCCCGTCACGGCTCACCGGCCGCCTCCGCCTGTTCCGCTTCCTCCCGGAAGCGCGTGGCCGGGACCGGGGACGTCGCCTCCATGAGCTTCGGATATTCGCGCTCGAAGAGGGCCACGACGTCGCGGGCCGGGATATCGGCGTGGACCCCCCGGTCGTTGACGTACTCCATGTGGCGCCGCCCCGACCGATCGTAGGGGTGGAACAGCGAGTCGTGCCGGCCGTCGAACTCGAGCGGGAGCACGCCGAACCGGTCGCAGAGCCCGCGGTCGAATGCCGGCGTCGCCTTGACCCATCGGCCCTCGAGGTGGAGCTCGACGTAGCCGTGATAGTAGAAGATGTCGGCGCCGCCGATGATCTCGCGCAGGCGAGGCGTGCACAGGTGGTTGCGCACGTCGGCGAAGCCCACGCGCGCCGGGACGCCGGCCGCCCGCGCCACGGCCGCGAGCAGGGCGGCCTTGGCCACGCAGAACCCCGAGCCCCGCGCGAGCGTCGCGCTGGCGCGATACGTGTCGAGGGCGCGGAAGTTGTCGTACGGGTTGTACGGGATCTCGTCGCGCACGGCGTAGAACAGGCGGATCGCCTTCGTCACCGGGTCGGTCTCGCCAGCGGTGACCCGCCGGGCGAAGGCGACCACGTTGTCTGCGTCGCTGTCGATGAACGCGGCGGGGGCCAGATAGGCGCGCGGATCGTCAGTCGGGCTCGTCATCGCCCACGAGTGTGACACGGCGGCGCGAGACAGGAAAGGGCGGTGTCAACTTCGCCCTTGACGCGCTCCGCGCCGGCGCGTTATCTGGAGCCCACGATCGCCGCCCACCCTCGGGCGGCACACGGACGAGGTGCTGGGCGGCCTCCTGGGCCTGGCCGCGGGCGCCATCGAGGCGCTGCGCGCCCGCGGCGTCGTCTGAGAGAGGGCGACGTGGCTGAGACGGTTCAGATCGAGCGGGACAACGGTGTCGCCTGCCTCACCGTCACCCGCCCCGAGGTGAAGAACGCGCTCGACCTCGCCACCATCGAGGCCCTCTCGGGGGTCGTGGACACGCTGGCCCAGGACGCCGCCCTCCGGGCTGTGGTGCTCACGGGGGCCGGCAACACCTTCATCTCGGGCGGCGACCTCAAGGACTTCCTCCGCCTCGAGGACGGCCAGGCCGGCAAGCGCATGGCCCGCCGGATGCAATCCGTGCTGGCGCGGCTCGAGGCGCTCGAGGTGCCGGTGCTCGCGGCGCTCGAGGGCGCGGCGCTCGGCGGCGGGGCCGAGGTGGCGCTGGCCTGCGACATGCGCGTGGCGGCCGAGACGGCGCGGATTGCCTTCAAGCAGGTGAGCCTCGGGATCATGGTGGGCTGGGGCGGCGGCCAGCGGCTGCTGCGAATCGTGGGCCGGTCGCGGGCCCTCAGGCTGCTCCTGACGGGCGCCACGCTCACGGCGCGGGAGGCGCTCGCCATCGGGCTGGTGGACGAGGTGGTCCCGGCGGGGGAGGCGCGCGGGGCGGCGCTGCGGCTCGCGGCCGAGATCGCGGCTCAGCCCGCCGCGTCCGTGCGCGCCACCAAGCGCGCGCTCCACCACGGCGCCGAGCTGTCGCGCGCGGCCGCCGCCGCCTTCGAGGGGGAGTGCTTCGCGGGCCTCTGGGCGGGCCCCGATCACCGCCGGGCGCTCACGGCGCTCATGGGACCGCGGCCGAGGAGCGTGAAGGAGGAGGAGCCATGACGACACCAGACGACGGCGCGCGCGCCCGATGGCTGGCCGACCTCGGCGAGGTGAGCCCCGCCGCCACCCACGCGGGGCTGCCGCTCGAGCCCTGCTATTTCCCCGCCGCGCTCACCCCGGAGTACGCGGAGCGCCTCGGCTTCCCGGGCGCCTTTCCGCTCACGCGCGGCATCTATCCCGGGATGTTCCGGGACCGGCTCTGGACCATCCGCCAGTACGCAGGCTTCGGCACGCCGGAGGAGACCAATGCGCGCTACCGCTTCCTCCTGGAGCACGGGCAGACGGGCCTGTCGGTGGCCTTCGACCTGCCGACCCAGATGGGGCTCGACTCCGACGACCCGCGCGCGCAGGGCGAGGTGGGCAAGGTGGGCGTCGCCATCGACACGGTGGACGACCTGGCCGCGGTCTTCGACGGCATCCCGCTGGAGCGCATCAGCGTGTCCTTCACCATCAACGCCACGGCGGCCATCCTGCTGGCAATGTACGTCGTCGTGGCGCAGGAGCGCGGGCTCGCGCCGCGCGTCCTCACGGGCACCATCCAGAACGACATCCTCAAGGAGTACGTGGCGCGCGGCACCTGGATCTTCCCCGCGGCGCCAGCCCTCCGGATGATCGCCGAGAGCATCGAGTACGCCTCGCGCGAGCTGCCCCGCTTCAACCCCATCTCGATCGCGGGCGCCCACTTCAGGGACGCGGGGGGAACGGCGGTGCAGGAGGCCGCCTTCACGCTGGCCGATGCCATCGCGTACGTCGAGCACGTCACCCGCCGCGGCCTCGCGGTGGACACCTTCGCGCCGCGGCTCTCCTTCTACTTCTACACGCACTCGGACCTCTTCGAGGAGGTGGCGAAGTACCGGGCCATGCGCCGGCTGTGGGCCCGCATCATGCGCGATCGCTTCGGCGCCCGCGACCCGCGCTCGTGGCACTTCCGCTTCGGCGTCGTGTGCGGGGGGAGCACCCTCACGCGGCAGGAGCCGCTCAACAACGTGGTGCGGGTGGCCTACGAGGCGCTCGCCTCGGTGCTGGGCGGTGCCCAGACCATCTTCACCTGCGCGTGGGACGAGGCCATCGCGATCCCGACGGAGGCCTCGGCGCTGCTGGCGCTCCGCACCCAGCAGATCCTCGCCCACGAGACCAACGTGCCCGCGGTGGCGGACCCGCTGGGCGGGGCGCACTTCCTGGAGGACCTGACGGACCGGATGGAAGCCGCCGTGGCCGCCAAGATCGACGCCATCGAGCGGGAGGGCGGGATGGTCGCGGCCGTCGAGGCCGGCCGCGCGCAGCAGGAGATCGCCGACAGCGCCTATCGCTGGCAGCGCGCCGTGGAGGGCGGCGACCGCCGCATCGTCGGCGTCAACTGGGACCGCACGGAGGAGGCGCCGGTCGGCGAGCTCTTCCGCGAGAGCCCGCAGACGCTCTCCCACCAGCTGGCGCGGCTCGACCGGAGCACGCGCGCGCGCGACCCGCGGCGCGTGGACAAGGCGCTCGGGGCCCTCCGCCACGCGGCCGTGGGGAGCGAGAGCCTGATGCCGCACTTCCTCGAGGCGGCCGCGGCGCGGGCG
>MGBT01000038.1:0-9953 GCA_001788395.1 Candidatus Rokubacteria bacterium GWA2_70_23 | reverse complement strand
GATCCGCTCACCTCGCCTCCGGCTCGGCTCGCCAAGCGGAGTACGCCTCGCGTGCGGCCGTCGGGCGCCGCCTTGCATCTGGACCTCTTTGAGCGGCCTGCGGAGTTCTTCCGCGGCCTGCTAGGCGCAGGGCCCCGGGCCTGCCGCTATCGGGCCCCGCTGTTCCGTGGTAGGCTGGAGACCCTTGGACCTCTCACTGATCCCGGCTCGCCTGCACCGCCAAGCATGATGCCGCCCGATCTGCACACGTTCCACATCCCCGTGATGGGGCTCGCCTTCACCATCGACACGCCGCTGAAGGTCGCGCGCTTCGGGATCTCGTCGGTGGTCTCGATCGTGGAAGACAATCTCGTGGAGCAGATGCGCGCCTTTCACTGCGCGCAGGCGGGTGACGCGTACGTGCCGATCCCGACGGACGACATCGATCACCGCGCGAAGCGCATCACGGCATACCTGAACCTGCTGAGCAGAATCGTGAAGCGGCAGGTGGAACGGCTGCGGGCCGGGGCGTTCGGCGCGGGCGCCGACATCGACGCGTACTTCGCGCTCCTGCCCTCGTTCTCGTCCGCCCGGCGGCTCTTCGAGCGGATGCGGGGGCTCGGCGAAGGCGACGAGAAGGCGGCCCTGCAAGAAGAGCTGCGCGGGAGGGTCGTTGCGGGCGCCATCGACGTCAACATCATGACCAAGTGCGATCGGACGAACTACGACCCCTCCGGGGAGCCGCTTCCGGGCGAGTATGCCGATGCCCGGGCCGCTCTGCGCGGCTTCGCGCTGAGCGATCTCTCCTCGTCGGTCGTGTTCTCCGCGGGGCTCAATCCGCGGCTGTACACGTATTGCGAGTCGTTCGGCGAGTTCTTCCCGGACGAGCACGGACATCTCCGGAAGAAGATCACGCTGAAAGTCAGCGACTACCGCTCGGCGGCGGTGCAGGGGAAGGTGCTGGCGAAGAAGGGGTTGTGGGTGTCCGAGTTCCGCATCGAGTCGGGATTGAACTGCGGCGGGCATGCCTTCGCCACCGACGGCGTGCTGCTGGGCCCCATCCTCGAGGAATTCAAGGCGAAGAAAGCGGATCTGGCCGCCGAGCTCCTCGGGCTGTGCAACGGCGCGCTGGCCCAGAAGGGGTACGCGGCGTTCTCGCGGGCGCCCTCGCTGAAGATTACCGTGCAGGGGGGCATCGGCACGGCCAGCGAGAACGAGTTCCTGATGGAGCACTACCAGGTGGACGGGACCGGCTGGGGAAGCCCTTTCCTGCTGGTCCCCGAGGCGACCACCGTGGACGAGGACACCCTGCGCCTGCTCGCGTCGGCAAAGCAGGGGGACTACTGCCTGAGCGGCGCCTCCCCGCTGGGCGTCCCGTTCAACAACTTCCGCCGAAGCTCGTCCGACGCGCAGCGCAAGCAGCGCATCGCCAAGGGACGGCCGGGAAGCCCCTGCCACAAGAAGTTCCTGGCCTTCAACACCGAGTTCACGGCCGAGCCCATCTGCACGGCCTCGCGGCAGTACCAGCACCTGAAGCTCCGGCAGCTCGAGGAGCGGCAGCTGTCGCCGGAGGCGCTCGCCCAGGAGTTCGATCGCATCACCGCGAAGGAGTGTCTCTGCGAAGGGCTTGCCGCCCCGGCGCTGCTGAAGAACGGCATCGAGCCGCCTCACCGCCTGTCCGCGGTCAGCATCTGCCCGGGACCCAACCTGGCCTACTTCTCGCGAGTCTGCTCGCTCCGCGAGATGGTGGACCATATCTACGGGCGCGCGAACGTGCTCAATGCCCTGCGCCGCCCGCACATGTTCGTCAACGAGCTGGCCCTCTACGTGGATCACCTGAAGCGGGAGATCGACCAGGGCCTTGACGAGCTGACGGTCAAGCACGCCCGCTCCCTGCAGACGTTCAAGACCAACCTGCTCGACGGCATCGCGTATTACCGGGATCTCATTCCCTTCATCACGAACGAAGCCGCGGCTCAGCTCGCCGGCATGCGCGAGGATCTGCGCGGCCTCGAGCGCTCCGTGTTGGATCTCGGGGTCCCGGAAGCGGCGGTCGCCGGCTGACGGCGGCCCGCGGGGCGTCTTGCCCCCCGACCGGCCGCTGGGGTAGCATCGCGGAAGAAGTTCCTTCCACCCCGCAAAGGAGGATGTCATGGACAACCGTCTCCGGGATCTCTCCGAACAGCTGGCCGCGGGCTTGATCGCGCGCCGCGAGTTTCTCCGCAAGGCGGCCGTCGTCACCGGCGGCACCGCGGCGGGCCTGGGCGTCCTCCGCACGATGGCGGGGGCCCAGGCCAAGCCCAAGCTCCGCGTGTGGCTCTTCAAGAGCTTCGTCACCGCCGGCAACGACGTGCTGGCCAAGCACATCGAGACCTGGGGCCAGGAGCGCAAGGTGGACGTGGAGCTCGACTGGGCCACCTTCGGCGACCGCGAGCAGAAGTTCGTGGCCGCCATCGAGGCGGGCAATCCGCCGGACGTGGCGGAGATGAACCTCTACGGCCCCATGCGCTACAAGCCGGCGCTGCGGGATGTCAGCAAGGTGGCGACCGAGATCGCCAAGGCGAAGGGGGGGCTGCTCCCATTCGCGGAGAAGGCCACCAAGGTTGACGGCAAGTTCCTCGGTGTGCCGCGCTACGCGATGATCACCGTCTTCTACATCCGCAAGGACATCATGGAGGCCAAGGGGCTCAAGCCGCCGAAGCTCTACGATCCCGACGTGGTGGAGTTCGCGAAGAAGACGCAGGATGCGGCCAAGGACCTCTGGGGCTTCGGCCAGACGCTCAACCGCTCGGACGACGGCGACGGCTTCATGCAGAACATCCTCTGGAGCTACGGTGGCGGGCCCTGGGACAAGGACGGCAAGCCCGCGCTCGCCACGTCCAACCGCGAGGCCAACCTCAAGGCGCTCCAGTTCGCCGTGGACACCATCAAGAAGCACAAGATCCAGCCCCCGGGCGTCATGGGTTGGACGGATGTGTCCAACAACGAGGCCTACATGGCCGGCAAGCTCGTCACCACCAACAACGGCGCGAGCCTGTACTACGCCATGGTCGCCAAGAAGCACGAGCTGGCGGCGAAGACGCTCTTGACGCTGACGCCGGGCGGGCCGGCCGGGAGCCTCGTCGGAGGCTCCTGCTACAACTGGGGCATCTTCAGCAAGAGCAAGCACGCCGAGCTCGGCGAGGACCTCATCCGCTGGCTCGAGGACGAGACGCGCTTCACCGAGTACATGAACGCCTCCGTCGGCCAGGCGGGGCCCGTCTACAAGGGCAGGGCGGACCACCCGTACTGGAAGTCGGATCCGAACTTCGAGGCGATCCTCCAGAACATCCTGCGCAGCGTGATGCCCGGCCACCCCGGGCCCATGACGCCGGCGGCCGTGGAGGTCCAGGCCCAGAAGACATTGACCGACATGGCCGGCCGCGTGGTGACGGCAGGGCTCTCGCCGGAGGCGGCGCTCAAGGAAGCCCACGCGCGCGTCGAGGAGATCTACAAGATCCGGCGCGGGTAACACCGGAGCACCCTCGATGTCGATTCAGGCGGCGCAGCTGCCCGCGAAGGCTGCGCTCGATGGCCGAGGACGGGCGGTGGCAGTCGGGCTCAGGCGCGTGCTTGGGCCCGACTACCGCATGGGGATGCTCTTCGTCGCCCCCATCCTGCTCCTGGTGCTGGCGCTGGTCGCCTATCCCTTCGGCTACGCGGTGTACCTCAGCATGACCCGCAAGTACGTGGGCCTGCCGCCGGTCTGGGTGGGCTTCGACAACTACGTCAAGCTCACCTGGGACGGCTTCTTCCAGCGCGCCGTCGTCAACAGCTTCATCTTCACGTTCGGCTCGGTGGGCGTGAAGCTCGTCCTCGGCATGGCCATGGCGCTGGTGCTCACCTCGCAGATCCGCTGGCGGGGTTTCTGGACCGGGGTGTTGCTGATCCCGTGGGTGGCCCCCACGGTCGTCAGCGCGCTCAACTTCCTCTGGATCTTCGACTACAGCCTGGGAGTGCTCAACTACCTGCTGGTGCGAGTGTTCCGTCTCCTGCCGCAAGGCATTGGCTGGCTCAGCGAGCCCGGGACGGCCATGGCCTCGGTGATCGGTGTCAACATCTGGCGCGGCTTCCCCTTCTTCGGCATCAGCTTCCTGGCGGGCATGAAGGCGATCCCCGGGGAGCTGTACGAGGCCGCGGCGGTGGACGGCGCGACGGCGCTCCAGCGCTTCCGGCACGTGACCGTGCCGGGGATCAAGAACATCCTGATCATCGTGGTGCTGCTGTCCACCATCTGGACCTTCAACGACTTCCAGATCGTCTACATCCTGACCAAGGGCGGCCCCGGCGGTGCGACGCAGGTGCTCCCGGTGTTTACCTACGAGATCGCGTTCGGGGCCCAGCGGCTCGGCGAGGCCATCGCGGTGGCGCTCTACATGCTGCCCGCGCTGGCCGCCGTCATCATCGTCCTGGCCCGGTACATGCGGCGAGGGCGTCGCTCGTGAGCAAGAGCGCCATCGCGCGGCTGCAGGGGGCGGTGTCCTACGCCTTCCTCCTCGGGCTCCTGCTCGTGGTGATCTTCCCCTTCTACTGGATGACCGTCACCTCGCTCAAGAGCGAGGACCAGATGCGCAGTCTGGTCTCCATGTTCTGGCCCAGCCCCTTCGTGGTGGACAACTACCGCCATCTCCTGCAGAAGACCGACTTCGTGGCGTGGTTCGGCAACAGCGTGTTCGTCGCCGTCAGCAGCACGGTTCTCGCCACGGCCATCGGGACCATCGGCGCCTACAGCCTCGCGCGGCTGCGCTTCCTGGGCCGGGGCTTCATGGCCAGCGCCACGCTCATCACCTATCTCGTGCCGCCCTCGATCCTCTTCATTCCCCTGTACGCGCAGATCCGCAACCTGGGGCTGGCCGACAGCCTCACCGGGCTCATCGCCGCCTACCCGAGCTTCACGGTGCCGTTCGTGACCTGGCTTCTCATGGGCTACTTCGAGTCCATCCCAGTGGAGCTGGAGGAATCGGCGATGATCGACGGGGCCACGCGCTTCGGCGCGTTCTGGCGCGTGGTCCTGCCGCTCTCGGCGCCCGGGGTGCTGGCCGCGGGGCTCTACGCCTTCACCCAGTCGTGGAACGAGTTCCTCTACGCCCTCGTGTTCATCACGGACGTGAAGCTCAGGACGCTGCCGGTGGGACTGTCCAGCTTCATCACGGGGGACGTCTACGGCTGGGGCTTCCTGATGGCGGGGGCGGTGCTGACCACGCTCCCCGTGATCGCCGCCTACATCTACCTCCAGAAGTACATGGTCGAGGGGCTCACCGCGGGCGGCGTCAAGGGCTGAGCCGGGCGCGCCGGCGTGCCGCTCAGGTCGGCGCGACCGTGTCCCCGGAGGGCTAGCAGGCTGCTAGGGCCCCGGGTGCGGGACGCGCACCGCCATCACGCCGTCGATCCCGGCGATCCTGTCGATCACCGCCGGCGAGATTGGCTGGTCGACGTCGGCCAGCGTGTAGGCCAGGGCGCCGCGCGACCGGTTCAGCATGTCGAGGATGTTCAGCCCGGCCTGCGCCATGACGGTGGAGAACTGCCCCACCATGTTGGGCACGTTGGCGTTGACGATGGCGATCCGGTGCCCCTCGGCGCGCGGGATCGTCACCTCGGGGAAATTCACGGAGTTGCTCACGTTGCCGTGCTCCAGGTACTCGCGCAGCTGCTCGGCCACCATCACGGCGCAGTTGGCCTCCGCCTCTTCCGTGGACGCGCCCAGATGCGGCAGGGCGATCACCCGCTCATGCGTGTTCAGCAGGGTGCTGGGGAAATCGGACACGTAGGCGTAGACCGTGCCGGCGGCGATGGCGGCCAGCACCGCCTGGTCGTCGACGATGCCGTCCCGGGCGAAGTTCAGGATCACCACCCCCGGGCGCATGATGCGCAGACGGTCGGCATTGACCAGGTGCCGCGTCGTGTCGCCGAGCGGCACGTGCAGGCTGAGGAAATCCACCCCGCTCACCAGCGCGTCGATGCCGCTCGCCTTCTGCACGCCGGCGGACAGCTGCCACGCGCCGTCCACCGTGATGCCCGGATCGAAGCCGATCACCCGCATCCCCAGGGACACACCCATGTTGGCCACCAGGCGCCCGACCGCCCCCAGGCCGAGGACGCCCAGGGTGCGGCCCGGCAGCTCGCGCCCCGCGAAGCGCCTCTTGCCCTCCTCGACCTGGACGCGGATGGCGCCGTCGTCGCCCCGCAGCTGCCGGGCGAAGTCCCATGCCTGGCAGATATTGCGGCAGGCGAGGAGCATGCCGGCCAGCACCAGCTCCTTCACGGCGTTGGCGTTCGCGCCCGGAGCGTTGAACACGGGAATGCCGCGCGCGCTCAACCGGTCCACCGGGATGTTGTTCACGCCGGCGCCGGCCCGCCCCACCGCCTTGAGCGTCGCGGGGATGTCCAGGCCGTGCATGTCGCGGGAGCGCACCAGGATGGCGTCGGGATACCGCATCTCCGAGGCGATCTCGTACCGGTCGCGCGGCAGCCGCTCCAGCCCCGCCACCGCGATGCTGTTGAGGGTCAGGATCTTGAACATGCCTTCTCGCGTCGGACTGTCAGCCATGGCGTCTGGCGAGCTCCTTCATGAAGACGTACACCCGACGCTTCATCTTGATGACCGGTGATGCCATGTCGGCCCAGACCCGCGAGTTCATCGAGAGTGCGAGGCTGGTGTCCCTGGCCAAGCCCTTCGCCCTCGACGACATGCGGCGGGTGATCCGCCAGGTGCTGGGCGAGGGCTGAGTCCCGCCAGGACCGCGCGCCCCCGGGGCTACTCGCAGCGCTTGAGGCCGATCGCGTGGAGCTTCACCGGACGCTTGCTCTCGTTCCGCGCCTCGTGGCCGGTCATGGGGGGCAGCCACACGACCATCCCCGGCTTGTACATCTGCTTGCCGTGGCGGGTGACCATGCTGAGCTCGCCCTCCACGACGATGGCCATCTCGGGCTCGGCGTTGATGTGGATCCCGGTGGAGGACCCCGGCGCCATGGTGACGACGGTGATTTTGACCGTCTCGTTGTCCAGCGCCACCCGCTCCGCGACCCCGCCTCCGGGAGTATCGGCGACGAGCCGGCCGTCGGCGAGCAGGATGGTCAGCGCGATGGCGCCTGCCGCGAGCAGCCGTCCTTGTCGAGCCCTCATACGGCGAGCACCTTCGCCGCGCGGCCGACGTCGCGCTGCGGGACCCAGAGGATGGCGCCGTAGCGGCCCGCGCCGGCGCAGACGGCATCGATGGCCGTCACGTTGATCTTCGCCGCGGCCAGCTTGCCCAGGGTCTCGGCCACCGCGCCCACGCGGTCCTCGCCCTGCAGGAGGAAGGCGCGCTTGGGTCCCGTGAGCTTCCAGCCGGCCTTCTTCGCGGCTTGGCGGAAGGCGCCGGCATCGGCGGGCACGAAATCGAGCTGCCCGCGCCGCCCCTCCGGGAAGCCGGAGAAGACGAGCAGGTTGACGCCCGCCTCCCGGAGCACCGCGAGCATGCGCGCGGCCTCGCCGGGCTTGTCGGGCACCATCGTGTAGAAGTAGTCCACCTTCTGGATCGTGTCTGCCATGGCAAGTCTCCTTGACCTGGGGCGGGCACCCGGGCTGTCGCCCGCCCGCCCCCGCCGGTACAACGCGTGCGCTTCCTCGATCGCGCTCCGTCTGGCGCCGTCAACCGGACAGCGGGGGGCGGCGCTGGGCCCAGGGCCGTGCCTGCTCGAGCTGCGCCGCGAGGCGGAAGAGCGTGGCCTCGTCGCCGAAGCGGCCCACGAAGTGGACGCCCACCGGCAGCCCCTCGGCGTTCCAGGACAGCGGCACCGACATGGCGGGCTGCCCCGTCACGTTGGCGATGGGCGTGAAGGGCACGAAGGCCGCGGAGCGGCGGAGGCCAAGGATGGGATCTTCAGGGGTTCCGTCGAAGGAGCCGAGTGGCAGCGGTGGCTCGGCCACGGTAGGCGTCAGCCAGCAATCGTGGCGGGCGAAGAAGCGGGCGACGTCGCGCGCCACGCGCTGCAGGTCCTGGAGGGCGAGGAGGTAGGCGGCGGCCCCGTTGGCGCGCCCCATTTCGGCGAGCATCCAGGTGAGGGGCTCGAACTCCTCGGGCGCGGGGCTGCGGCCGGTGCGCCGTGCCCAGTCGTCGATGGTCCAGGCGCAGCCGGAGGACCAGAGCGTGATGAAGGCCTGCCCGAAGAGCTCGCCGTCGACGGCGGGGGCGTCCTCGACGACGTCGTGGCCCAGCTCCGCGCAGAGCCGGGCGGTTGCCTGCACCGCCGCGACGCAGTCGGCGTGGATGGGCACACCGCTGGCCGCGCGGGTCGTGAAGGCGATGCGCAGCCGCCCCGGGTCGGCGCCGGGTTCCTCCCGAAAGGGCCGGGCCGGGGGCGGCGCCCAGTAGGGGTCGCCCGCGTCGGGCCCGGACGTCGCATCGAGGAGGGCCGCGCTGTCCCGCACCGAGCGAGTCACCGCATGCTCGGCCACGAGCCCGCTGAACAGGTCGCCGTAATGGGGCCCCAGGGGGTTGCGGGCGCGCGTGGGCTTCAGCCCGAAGAGCCCGCAGCATGAGGCCGGGATGCGGATCGACCCGCCCCCGTCGTTGGCATGCGCCATGGGCACGAAGCCCGCAGCGACGGCGGCCGCGGAGCCGCCGGACGATCCCCCCGTGGTCCGGCCCTTGTCCCAGGGGTTGCGCGCGGGGCCGAAGAGGCGGGGCTCGGTGGTCGGAAGGATACCGAACTCGGGCGTATTGGTCTTGCCCAGCACGATGAGCCCGGCGCGCTTCAGGCGGACGACGAGCTCGCTGTCCTCGGCCGAGACGTAGTGGCCGGCGAGGAATGCCGAGCCCTCGGTGAAGCCGACGCCGGCGTACTCGGCGCCGAGGTCCTTGAGGAGGAAGGGCACTCCGCGGAAGGGGCCGGCGAGGGAGGAGGGGGTGGCGCTCTGCTCGAGGGCGGCGCGGCGGGCGAGGTCGTACATCGGGGTCACGACCGCGTTGAGCCGCGGGTTCACCCGCTCGATGCGCGCGATGGCCGCGTCCACCAGCTCGACGGGCGTGACCTCCTTGCGGCGCACGAGATCGGCCTGGGCTGTCGCATCGAGGAAGGCGAAGGGATCCATCGGGCGTGACCTCCCGTCTGACATCGGTACCCGGTGACAGCCGGACTCTAAGGATCTTCGTCAGGAGTGTCAAGACACAATCCCGCCGCGGCGCGGCAACATGGGGCGACCCAGGAGGAGCGATGACCCACCGGATCCTTATTGGCGATGACCGGGAGGCGTCCCCGATCGCGTCCGGCTGGGCGCCCGCGACGTGAGCCTGCGCGCGCCCTGCCAGAGCGTCAGCGCCTGACCGCCCGGGGTCGCGCGCGCCGTCGCGTTGCAGCGCGCGCGGGCCGAGGTTACACTCCGCAGCGTGAGCCGCGAGGGATCGCGCGTGAGCGTGGAGGCCATCGTTCGCAGGGACCGGGCCCTGGTCGGGGCGGGCGTCGCCGGGATCACGCTGCTGGCCTGGGTGTACCTCACGGGGGCTTCTGCCTCGGCTGCTGCTGGGTGCTCATGGCGCTCCTGTTCGTCGCCGGCGTCATGAACCTCCTCTGGGTCGCGGCCATCGCGGCCTTTGTCCTCGTGGAGAAACTCGTTCCGCTGGACCGGCTCGTGAGCTACACGGCCGGCGTCCTGCTCGCCGCCTGGGGACTCTGGGTGATTGTCCGGAGCCTCTGAGAAGGGAGGAGCGACAATCATGGCCCAGGTCGTCCAGAGCGAGCGCGGGCTCCTGCGGTAGGGTCGGCGCACCGGGGCTCGCGCGTGATCCGCGGCTTCGGCTGCTGCAACGAGCTGTACGAGCCCCGGCCCATCGTCGAGGGTTTCCGGGCCCTGCGCGAGGCCGGCTACGACGCCGTCGAGGTCGCCCCGTACACCTTCGGCGACCCCGTCTTCCCCCGGGCGCTCCAGATGGCGCCCGAGGTGAGGCAAGCGGCCG
>MGBT01000037.1:42640-66557 GCA_001788395.1 Candidatus Rokubacteria bacterium GWA2_70_23 | reverse complement strand
CCGCCTCGGCGCAACGCGAGAGGAGCTGTTCGAGGTCCTCGAAACCTGCCTGGTGCCGGGCGGCGCCCCGACCTTCCATCGGGGGCTGGGCGCCCTCCTCGAAGTGAAGGGCTGATCGCGGCGCGCTACTCCTTCAGGCGAAGGTCCTCGTACGGCGCCGAGTAGAGGTGGCCGACGATGAGCCCGAGGCCCGGCTCGGCCACTCGGGCGCCGTGCCCATTCAGGAAGGCCGCCTCGACGATGGGGGCGAACATCACCTTCTCGTGCACGAGCTGCTGGATCCGGTGGAGGATCGCCTCGCGCTTCTTCGCGTCCATCTCGCGCGCCTGTTCCCGGTAGAGCCCGTCGATGTCGGGATAGCCCCCGTAGGAACGGCTGCTGCCCGAGATCACGAACGCCTCGATGCGCGTGGCGGCGTTCCCGGCGGCCGCGCTCCCCACACGCACGATGTGCTTAAAGGCCTTCTCCGTGTCCGCGTTGAAGTAGACGGCGCGCTCCATCTCGGCGGTGACGGGATGGCCGTTGTAGAACGTCACGCTCTTGCGGAGCGCGAACTCGCAGACGAGGCCATCGCGCGAAGTGGTCCAGGATTCGGCGAGGCTCGCGGCCATCGGCTGGCCGGGCATCGGCTTCACGAGCGCATCGTGGAGCGCGTAGAGGACCAAACACGGCACGCTGACCCCTGCGTTGCCGCCGGATCGCACCACGTGGGCGCAAGCGAGACGTGGACCGCCCACGTCATCCGGCCCTCGGGCGCCGCTGCCGACGGGGACGCGTCCCACGGGCCCAGGGAGAACAGCGCGGCCAGCGCGATCGCTCTCATTCGATTCGTTCCATTCCCTCCGGTTGACGGAGCGATACTGCGACCTGGTCAGAGGTCCGTCAAGCAGTTGCTCGCGGAGCACCGCTTAGCCTATGCTCTTCCTCTGCGAAAGGAGAACCACCGTGCTGATACGCAAGCTGGGCCGCACAGGGCTGCGAGTATCCGCCCTTTGTCTGGGCGGCAACACGTTCGGATGGACCACGGACCAGAAGGCCTCTGAGGCGGTGCTCGACGCCTACGTCGAGGCCGCCGGCAACTTCATCGACACCGCGGACATCTACTCGCGCTGGGCGCCAGGCAACAAGGGCGGCGAGTCGGAGAACGCGCTCGGGATATGGATGACGGCGCGCAAGAACCGCCACACCGTGCTCATCGCCACCAAGGTGATGGGGCCGATGGGACCGGGGCCGAACGATACGGGCCTCTCGCGCCAGCACATCGTGGAAGGGGTCGAAGCCTCGCTGCGGCGTCTCCAGACCGACTACATCGATCTCTACCAGGCGCACTGGGACGATCGCGACACGCCGCTCGAGGAGACGCTGCGCGCCTTCGACGACTTGGTGCGCATGGGCAAGGTGCGCTACACCGGCGCCTCGAACCACCACGCGTGGCGGCTGACCCGCGCGCTCTGGGAGAGCGACAAGCGCGGCTACGTGCGCTACGAGTCAATCCAGCCGAAGTACAACCTCGTGTTCCGCGACGAGTACGAGCGCGAGCTCGAGCCGCTCTGTCTCGAGCAGGGCGTGGGCGTCATCCCGTACTCGTCGCTCGGGAGCGGGTTCCTGTCGGGCAAGTACCGTCCCGGCGCGGACCTGCCCAAGACGGCCCGCGCCGTCAACGTCCAGAACGGCTACATGAACGACCGCGGCTTCGCCGTCCTCGCCGCGGTGGACAAGGTGGCCGGCAAGGTCGGCGCGACGCCGGCGCAGGTCGCGCTCTCCTGGCTTACGCACCGCCCCGGCATCACCGCTCCGATCGCCAGTGCAACGTCCGTCGCCCAGCTCAAGGAGCTCATCGGCGGCATCGAGCTCAAGCTGGACGAGGAGGCGACCGCGACGCTCGACAGCGCGAGCGCCTGGCAGGAAGCCTAGCCGGCGCCCGGATCGGGCGCGCGGCGGGTCAAGCGCAAGGTTGGTTGGCGCGGAGATCGCAGACCTTTCGCCCGGGAGTCAGTGTTGCCTTTGTCCCGGCGGGGCCGAAACCCGATCGGCCTGCGTCCCGGGACGGGTGGCGCCATGAGTTCTCGGATCGCGTCGAAGACGACCTTGAACTGCACGTCGTACCTGTTTTCGAGCGCTGCCAGCTTGGGGCCCAGTTCCTCGTGCGACGTCAACAGCTGGCGGAGTTTCACGAAGGTCCGCATGATGGCGATGTTGACCTCGATCGCGCGGCGGCTCCGGAGCACGGTCGAAAGCATCGCCACCCCCTGCTCTGTGAAGGCGTAGGGATTGTAGCGGCGGCCGCCGCGACCGGGCCTTGCGTTTGAGATCACAGATTGTGATCTCAAAGCCGCGGCCTCGTCTCGGGTCAGTCGAAACATGAAGTCTTCAGGAAACCGCGAGAGATTTCGCTGAACGGCCTGGACCAGCGCGCCAGTTGGAACGTCGTAGAGCGCAGCGAGATCGGCGTCGAGCATGACACGCTGGCCCCGAACGAGCAGGATGGCCTGCCGGATACGGTCGGTCGGGGCGCCCCCGCGTTGGCTTGCCATTGGGCATCATCCTAGTCGCTGGCGCCGTCATCGTGGAATGTCCAGAATGTGATACACATCTGGTCCAGGAGGTGCTGACATGGCGGTCGAGTTCGGCGTGCTGCTTCCCACCCGCGAGGCCGTCATGTCCGGCCGGCCGGAGACGGCTCCCATGCTGGCCATGGCTGAGCGCGCGGAGGCCGCGGGCTTCGACTCGGTCTGGATCGGCGATTCGCTGACCGCCAAGCCGCGCCACGAGCCGCTCACCCTGCTGGCCGCCGTCGCCGCGCGCACGCGGCGGGTGCGTCTCGGCACGGCTGTGCTCCTGCCGGCGCTGCGGAACCCCGTCGTGCTCGCCCAGATCGTGGCAACGCTTGATCGCGTTGCCGAGGGGCGCGTCATCCTCGGGGTCGGCATCGCCGCCGACTCGCCGCCCATCCGCAAGGAGTTCGCGGCCGCCGACGTGCCGTGGCACCGTCGAGTCGGGCGGTACCTCGAGACGCTCGAGATCTGTCGCGCGCTGTGGAGCCGCGACGGCGTCAGCTTCAGCGGCAAGCACTTCACGCTGGAGAACATCACGATTGAGATTACCGAGATTTTGAGGATGAAACCGAATCACATTGCCAAGGCGGGCGAGCCGCGACGAACCCCACGGGGTGCTCCCTTGGATGGTGTCTATGCGGAGACGATAGGCGACATGAAGCCCTTCTCGGCACCGGGGCACCGGGCCGGCGCCCGGCCGACCGCCCCGCCGGCCCGAACGCAACCCGGGCCAGGCTCCCGCGACCCGATGGACGTCCGCCCGCCCCAGGCTGCACCCCACAGCGGCAGACGAAGACGCTCCCACCCGCGCACCAGGACAGAGCCCGCCCGCGCTCCGCGTGTCACGGCCAGCTGGCGGGTTGCGACCGGGCGTCTCACACCCTGCGCTGCAGGAAGTCCGTCACGAGCGGCCAGGCGAGGTCGGCGTACTGCGGCTGGAAGCCGTCGTTGTCAGGATGGCGGAAGCCGTGGTTGGCGTCGGAGAAGAAGTGCCACTCGACGGGCTGCGTGTTCGCGATGAAGCTTTGCCAGAGCGGGCCCTGGATGGCCGGCGTCGCGATGTAGTCCTTGCCGCCGCAGAACACGAGGGAGGCGCACGTGAGCGTCTTCGCGAGCTTGAACGCGTGCCGTGGCCGGTGCGGGGTTTCGGGCTCGTCGCGCACGGACGGATAGTAGAGGACGATCGCGCGCACCTGCGGATGGTCGGCCGCGAAGGGGATGAGCAGCCGGCCGCCCATGCAATGGCCGATGGCGGCAGTGCGCGCCAGGTCCGAATTCATGCGTCCGGTGAGATAGCGCCACGCCTCGTCCAGCTTGTCGAGAAACTCGCCATCGGAGTGCTTGGCCTGGAGATCCGCCCCGCCGCCGATGTTGTGCGTGCCCGCGATCCCGAACATGTTGAAGAGGCTGGGCGCGAGGACGTTGAATCCCAGCGTGGCGAGCCGGTACGCGTCGATCTTGTAGTCGGCGGTGACGCCATGGGCGTGATGCGCCATGAGGATGCCGGGGCGCCGGCCCGTCCCCTCGGGATGCGCCATGTAGCCCGGAATGCCGTCCTGTTCCTGCGTGAGCATGCGCGCGACCACCGTCATCGTCCTCTTCCTCCCGCAAAGACCGCTCCCGAGACCGGCGCCGCCGGCGGCTCTTCGCTCAGGTACTGACCAAAGCCCGGCTCCTGCTCCAGCTCGCCGTCCGGGTTCAGCACGACCTGGCCGCGCACGAGGGTCATCCACGCGCGGCCGCGCATCTTCCATCCCTCGTACGGCGTGTACCCGGCGACACTGAGATGCTGCCGCTGCCGGATCGTCCACTCCGCGGCGGGATCCCAGATCGTGAGGTCCGCGTCGGCGCCGACGCGGATCGCGCCCTTGCGCGGGAAGAGCCCGAAGATGCGCGCGGGGTTCTCGGCCATCACACGCGCCATCCAGGGCAGCGGCAGCCCGCGGTTCACCACGCCCTCGCTGTAGATGAGGGTGGTCAGCGTCTCCAGCGACGGCGCGCCGAAGGGAATCGGCTTGCCCTGCGGATCGACGAAGATGTTCGTGCGTCCGGGCTCCTTGAACCGCGGCGGCCGCGGCGCGTGATCGCTGGCGATCGTGTTGATGTAGCCGCCCGCCAGGCCCGCCCACAGCGCGTCGCGGTCCGGGCCGTCCGCCGGGCGCAGCGGCGGGCCGATCTTGGCGAACGGTCCCAGACGCTCCATCTCCCTGTCCGTGAGCAGCAGGTATTGCGGACACGTCTCCACCCACACGCGCTGCCCTTCGCCCTGCGCGCGCTTGATGCGCTCGAGGCCGAGCTTCGTCGACAGGTGCACCACGTACACGGGACAGTCCGTGAGGCGGCCGATGAGGACCGCGCGGTTGATGGCTTCCTCTTCCGTCCAGTCCGGGCAGGTGGCCGGGAAGTCCGCGGGCGCCGTGCGGCCCTCGGCGATCGCCTTGTCCTCGAGGTAGCAGAGGACGTCGCCGTTCTCGCAGTGCAGCTGGCAGAGCGCCCCGAGCGGGGCCAGCCGCTCCATCGCCTTGCACAGGAACTCGTCCGACACCATCCGCTTGCCGCGCTTCTTGTACGTCATGAACATCTTGAACGACCGCACGCCGAGGCTCACCGCTTCCGCGAGATCGTCCAGAATCGAGGGTTCGTGATCGAGGATGACATGGAAGCCGACATCGATGACCGACGCGCCCTCCGCCTCCTCGCGCAGCCGGTGGATCGCCTTCGGCAGACTCTCACCGTCGTCGTAGGTCACGAACGGCACGAGCGTGGTGAGCCCCGTGCGCGCGGCGGCGAGCGCGGAGGTCTTCCAGTCGTCGTACTCGGGCCCGACGTGGAGATGGCAGTCGATGAGCCCGGGAAACACGATCTTGCCGGCGGCGTCGATCACGCGGTCGGCGGGGGGCAGCATCTCCTCCTGGCCGATGGCCACGATGGCGCCGCGCGTGATCGCCACCGCCGCCTCGAAGACGTCGGTGGCGGTCACGATGCGGCCGCCGCGGACGATGAGGTCGACGCCGCGCGCGCTCATCGGTGGGGCTCCTTGCCGGTCACGGGCTGCAGCAGGATTCCGTAATGCTGGGGCTGGCGGCGCCCGAGGAAGTTCCAGCGCTTGCGGACCGGGGCCATCTGATCCAGATCGATGCGCGCCACGATCAGCTCATCGCCCGTGGTCGAGGCCTTGGCCACGATCTGGCCCTGGGGGCTGATCACGCTGCTGCCGGCGATCAGCTCCAGGCCGTCCTCGATCCCGGCTTTCGCGGCGCCGACGACCCAGCAGGCATTCGCGTACGCGCCCGCCCGCATGCACAAGTCGTTGAGATCCAGCGCGAGCGCGGAACCCGGCGTGTTGTAGCCGATCAGGATGATCTCGGCGCCCTGCAGCGCCAGCGCGCGGTAGCTCTCCGGATACCGGCGATCCTGGCAGATCGCGATCCCGATCTTCGCGCCCGCGCAGTCCCACACGCGGTAGCCGGTGTCGCCGTGGGCGAAGTAATGCGGCTCGTACACCTGCGCGAAGCCGTCGGGGGCCCTGGTGCCGGGCAGGTGGATCTTTCGGAACGTCCCGCACAGCCGGCCGGCGCGGTCGGTGAGGAGCGCGGTGTTGAAGTACTTGCCGTCGGTCTTTTCGCAGAAGCCGACGTGCACCGCCACCCGCGCCGCCGCCGCGCGCTGCAGGAGGGGCACGAGCGCCTTGGGCGGCACCTCGCTCTCGAAGAACTGGTCGAAGTCGGAGCGGATCCTCTTGGGGAAGTACGTCGTGAGCGCCATCTCGGGATAGACGATCAGCTCGACGCCGTCGCGCGCGGCCTGCTCGAGCAGCGCGAGCATCCGCTCCACGATCTCCTCGCGCGGCGTGCCCTCGTTGTTGGGACCCATCTGGGCGGCGGCGACCTTTACATAGCGCGGCATGGCGGTTCTCCTTCGGCTCTCGGGTTCGCGGGGCCGGTGCCCATGCTGATACCGCGGCCCCGATCCGTCAAGACGGTACGGGCGCGCAAGCCCTGATCGCGTCGACGGCGGCACGCCGCGCGCCGGGGCCCGTCACGCGCGGGCTGATGATCGGCAGAGGCAGGCCCGCCTCGCGGTAGCGGGCGAGGCGCTCGCGGCACTGCTCCGCGGTGCCGGCGATGGCGACCGCATCGATCAGCGCGTCGGGCACGCGGCGCACGGCCCCGTCGTGGTCGCCGGCCTCCCAGGCGGACGCGATCGCGGCGGCGACGTCGGGGAAGCCGCTCTCGGCAAGCAAACGCTTGTAGCGCGGAAAGAAGCCGGCGTAGAAGGCGACCGACGGCCGCATCTGCTCGAGCGCCTCGCGCCGCGTGTCCGCGATCACGCACGGCACGAGGGAGGCGACATCGATGGTCTCGGCCGACCGGCCGGCCCGCTCGGCGCCCCGTGCCACGTGCTCGGCGGCGCGGCGTGGCGCCTCCAGGGTCGGCCATGTCAGCAGGGCGCCGTCCGCGATCTCGCCGCAGATCTCCAGCATTTTCGGAAACAGCGCGGCCACGTACACGGCGATCCGCGGGCGCCGCGGCGGAAACCACAGCTCGAAGCGCTCGATGGTCACCGTCTCCCCCCGGTGCCAGACCACGCCCTCGGCGAGCAGCCCCCGCACGATCGCCACCGTGTCGCGCAGTCGGGCGGTGGGGCGGTCGAAGGGGACGCCGTGCTCGGGCTCCACCTGCTCGCGGTGGCTCGTGCCGAGGCCGAGGATGAAGCGGCCGTCCGAGAGCTCGTCGAGCGTCGCCGCCGCCATGGCCAGCGTGGGCGCGCTGCGCACGAAGACGCTGCTGATGGCCGTGCCGAGGCGGATGCGCGTCGTCGCCGTCGCACAGGCGGCGAGGATCGCGAACTGGTCGCCCGCGTGGCCCTCGGCCACCCACGCCGACTCGTAGCCAAGCGATTCGGCCAGGCGCACGCCCTCGACGATCTCGCTGGGCCCGAGGCCGCGGCTGAACGCGACGCCGACGCGCGGGCTCGTCATCGCGAGGCGATCATGCGGTGCTCGAGGCGGGAGAGCAGGCGCACGCCGGGCCACAGCAACACGAAATACATGGCGGCGGCGAGCACGATGGGCGACGGGTTGTACGTGACCGATTGCGCGGAGCGGGCAGCGTAAAGCAGCTCGGGGAGCGCCACCACGCTCGCCAGCGACGTGAGCTTGACGACCTCCAGCGTGTTGCCGATGAGATCGGGCAGGACGTTGCGAACTGCCTGCGGAATGATCACGTAGGCGAGGGTCTGCACGCGCGTGAGGCCGGTGGAGCGCGCAGCCTCCGTCTGGCCGCTCGTCACGCTCTCGATGCCCGCGCGGAAGATCTCGCCGTAGTAGCTCGACGCGTTCAACGTGAAGGCGAGGACCACGGCGGCGAAGGCGGGGAGGTCGATGCCAACGAAGGGCAGGCCGAAGAAGATGAAGATGAGCAGGACGAGCGGCGGAAAGGCGCGGAAGAAGTCCACGTAGACGATCAAGGGCCACGTCACCCAGCGGCGGCGCACCGTGGACATCAGCGCTACCCCCATCCCGGCCAGCACGCCGGCGGGGGCGACGACGAGGCAGAGGATCACCGTCATCAGCAGGCCCTTGAGCAGCAATGGCGCCGCCGCCCGCATGATCGCCACGTTGAAGAAGTTCTGGACGAGGGCGTCCATCACCGCTTCCAGGCGAAGCGCGTCTCGATGAAGCGCCCGGCGACGACGAAGGGGATGAAGAGGATGAGGTAGGCGATCGCGCCCAGCGTGAGCGGCGACGGATTCGCCGCGAAGGACTGGCCGGTGATGGCCGCGCTCAGGATCTCCGGAACGCCGACGACGGAGGCGAGCGCGGTGCCCTTCGTGATCGCGATCGCGCGATTGGTGAGGGGCGGGATGGTGAGCCGGACCGCCTGCGGCAGCACGACGAACGTCAGGGACTGGCCGAACGTCAGGCCGGTGGAGCGCGCGGCCTCCCATTGCCCCTTGTGCACGGCGAGGATGCCCGCCCAGAAGATCTCCTCCGAGAAGGCGGCGAGCACGAGGCTCAGGCTCGCCCAGGTGGCGGTGAAGCCGCTCATGCGCACGCCGACGTGAGGGAGCGCGAAATAGAAGAGGACGATGATGACGAGCGGCGGCACCGCGCGCAGCATGTCCACGCCGAGGATGATGAGCCAGTTGACGGGCCGGATCTGCAGCGAGCGCACGACCGCCAGCGTGAGGCCGAGGGCGAGGCCGGTGACGATGACCGCGAGCGCCAGCTCGACGGTGAGCACGAACCCCTCGGCGATCGAGGGCAGGTAACGCCGCATCACCTCGACGTTGAGGAAACTGAAGACGAAGCGATCGAGGTCGGTCACTGGTGGCCGGCGATGCGGGCGACGAACTCCCGGGTGCGGGGGTGCGCGGGGTCACCGAAGACGCGGGCGGGCGGCCCCTGCTCCACGATCTCGCCGTGGTCGATGAACACCACCCGGTCGGCGGCGGCCCGCGCGAACTGCAGCTCGTGGCTGACGACCACCATCGTCATCCCCGACTCGCGCATGGCGCGCATGACGGCCAGCACGCTGCCCACCAGCTCGGGGTCGAGCGCCGAGGTCGGCTCGTCGAAGAGCATGATCTTCGGCGAAAGCGCGAGCGAGCGGGCGATGGCGACGCGCTGCTGCTGCCCGCCCGACAGCTCGCTGGGATGCGCGTCCGCCTTGTCGGCCAGGCCCACGCGCGTGAGCGCGGCCCGCGCGCAGTCGGCCGCCTCCGTGCGGGACATTTTCAAGACCTTCCGGAGCGCCAACGCCACGTTCCCGAGCGCGGTCATGTGCGGATAGAGGTTGAAGGACTGGAAGACCATGCCCATCTGGCGACGGATGCCGTTGATGTCGGTGCGGGGGGCGAGCACGTCGATGCCGTCGAAGGTGATCGCGCCCGCGCTCGGCTCCTCCAGGCGGTTCACGCAGCGCAGCAGCGTGCTCTTGCCGGAGCCCGAGGGCCCGACGATGAACACCAGCTCCTGCGGGGCGACCCGGAGATCGATGCCGCGCAGGACGTGGAGGGCGCCGAAGTGCTTGTGCAGCCCGACGACGTCGAGGAGCGGCGTCAGGCGTCGCGCCTCACTTGCATTTGGGCGCCGGCTTGTCGGCGATGTAGCCTTCGAAGCCGGGCGTTCCGTACCCGGGATAGACGGTGATCGGCGGCGAGCCCGCCTCCGGCTTCACCGCGAGCCACTTCTCGCTGAGACGGGCGAAGAAGCCGTCGAGCTTCATGCACTCGAGCGCCTCCTCCACCTGGTTGCGCATCGCCACGTCGTCCTTGCGGAACGGCACGGCCCACACGGCGCCCGTCTTGATCAGGTAGGAGAGCTTGAGGCCCGGCGTCTTCTGCGCGGCCCACGCGGAGGCGGTGTTGCCGGCGAGATTGCCGTCGGCTCGGCCGGAGAGCACGGCCTGCACGGCGTCGGACTGGGTGTTGAAGTTCTCCACCTGGAAACCGTACTTTGCCTGGTTGTTACGCGCCCAGGTGTCGTAGATGGAGCCGCGGTTGACGGCGATCGTTTTACCCTTGAGGTCTTCGAGCCTGGTGATGCCGGCGGCGCTCTTCGGGATGACGAACTGGTAGTCGGTGTTGAGGTAGCCCTCGGTGAAGAGCAGCGACTTGGCCCGCTCGGCGGTGACGGTGACGGGCGCGGCGATGAAGTCGAAGCGCTTGGACTGCAACCCGGGGATCAGCCCCGAGAACTCCTGGGCCACGACGTTGATGGGCCGTCCCAGCCGGCGCGCGATCTCGTTGGCCATGTCCACGTTGAACCCTTCGACGCCGCCGCCCATCTTGGGCATGGCGTGGGGCGCGAAGGTGCCGTCGAGCCCGGTGGTCAAGGGTTGCTGGGCGACGGCGGGCGCGCCCGTCAGCGCGATCGTCAGGACGACGAGAGCCACAACTCTTCGCTTCATTCGCCACCTCCACGTGCGGGTAGCCGCACTATACCCGGCTTTGGCACCCCTCCGCCACCCGGACGCCATCCGGTCCTTGCCTGAACCGGACCTGTCGGCCTCTCATGAGCTCCCGCCGTGCCGCCGTAGGCGCGCGGTCTCCTCAGCGTCGATCTCCCGCCCCCCCGGCCGAAGCGCGACGCCGTAATCCTCGCGCGCGCGCTCGGGGGAGACGAAGCCGCGGCGCACGTCGGCCAGCACCGCCTCGGGCGCGCGCTGGCGCGGGTCGCCGAAGCCGCCGCCGCCGGGGAAGCGCATCAGGATGCGGGCGCCGTGCTCGAGCAGGACCTGCGAGCTCTGGCCGAGTGGAGCGCCGTCGTTCACGGCGATGACGCCGGTGCCGCCGCGGGCGCCCCCGTCGAGCCCCGGGGCGCCTTCGTGGAAGCGTCCGCCGATGACGGACGCGACCACGGGCGCGCGCGAGACGTTCCGGATGACGACCTCCTGGTGGTTCGACGAGAACGCCCGTGGCGCCCGCAGCACTTCGCCCACCGCGGTGGGCAGCGAGGGCGACATGAGAATGGCGCGGCGGATGACGGGGATCGGCACGCCGCGCTGCGTGCCGTCCATGTCGGAGTTCAGGAAATTGCCGCAGAGCCCGATGCCGGCCGAGTTCATCCCGCTGCGCGCGAGCATGCCCGCCTCCACGAACGTGAGGAACCCCGGCCCGCGCTCCGGCGTGACGCGCAGGACGATGGCCGCCTCGCGACAGGCCGGCCGCCAGTCCCAGTTCTGGCCGATGATGACGGGTCCCCCTGTGCGCTCGGGCAGGAGGACGGCTCCGGTGCAGCCGTCCGCGGGCTCGCCGTAGAGCAGCTCCGTGCGCGCGTTCAGCGCCACGATCTCCTCGATCGCGCGCCCGGCGCCCTCGGCGATGCCGCGCATCTCCTCCAGCAGCTCCGGGTAGCGGTCGCCGATGACCGGCTCGAACTTCCGCGCGCGGGCGAGGAGCGCCGCGCGCGCGGCGCCGGCGCCGGCGCCGGCCGTCCACGCCGCCAGGTAGATGCGCAGGCTCGTCGCGATGCGCTCGGCCGCGAGGCTGCCGTACTGGCGGCCGCGCTCGCGCGCGTCGCCTTCGACGTCGACGAGCGGGAAGGGAAAGGACGACGCGCTCACGCCAGCTCTCCCAGGAACCGGGCGATGAGGCTGATGGGGAGCAGCGCCGGCGCGCCGGTCACGTCGCGCACGACGGCCTTCGTGGCCGAGGTGAAGCCGAGGCAGTTCATGACCGTCAGCGTCACGCCGGCCCGCCGCAGCTCTTCCGCCGCGCGCATCACGCCGCCGGCGCCCTGATAGGGCGAGGCGACGGTCACGGCGACCTGGGGGTCGACGTACGCCCACCCCGCCACGGCCGCCGCCCGCTGCTGGGGGATGGGGACGATCACCCCGAGCCGCCCGCCCTCCCACACGGCGCCGACCGCGGCGGCGATGAGGCGATCGGGCAGGAGGACCGGGCGCGGGCTGCGGAAGGGCGGGAACTTCCCGGCGCAGAGGACGACGCAGGCCTCGCTCTCCGGCGCCAGCCGGTCGAGGCAGGCTTGCAGGCGCCCGAGGATGGCGCGCTTGGCCACGATCACGTCGCTGCCGTCGGTGAGCCGCGTGATCAGCGCGTCTTCACCATCCGCCGGCGCGAGAGCGGCGATGTCGGCGCGCGACAGGCCGTCGAGCGCTCCGGCCTGGAGCACGCGCGCGCCACCGCCGAGCAGCTTTTCCATCTCGGGCACCACGTCGTCGCGGGGAGCCTGGCCGATGGTGATGGCGCCGATGGCCCTCATGTGCGCGAACCATCGCATGGGAGGGCGGGGGTGTCAAGACAGCCCTCCGCGGTGTACTGTGGGGACCGACAAAAGGAGGCGTCATGCTCGATCTCGTGATTCGGAACGGTCAGGTCGTCACCCCTCACGGCGTCGGCGCGTGGGACGTCGGCATCCAGGGCGAGAGCATCGCTGCCGTGGCGGCTCCCGGCGCGCTCGCGGCCGACCGGGGAATGGACGCCACGGGCAAGATCGTCGTCCCCGGGGGCGTGGACCCGCACTGCCACCTGGCGCACGCCATCATGAGCCACCCCGAGGAGCCGTCCGAGACCATGGGGCCGGAGGACGACACCCGGGGCATGGCCTTCGGCGGCACCACGACGCACCTGGACTTCTGCTACGTGCGGCCCGGCGGCGAGATCCAGCCCGTGCTGGAGCAGCGGGCAGCGCGGTGGAACGCGAGCTCGTACGTCGACTACTCGTTCCACATCACGCTGTGCGGGGCGCTCGACCTGAAGGTGTTTGACCAGATCGGCGACGCGGTCAAGGCCGGCTATCCCAGCTTCAAGGCGTTCACCACCAACATCCTGCCGCCGCACCCCAAGCGCCCGGGCAACCGTCTCGACTTCGGACGCATCCACTATGCCATGGAGCGCATCGCCGCCGCGGGCGGCGTGCTCGCCGTCCACGGCGAGGACGAGGACGTCGTGCAGTTCAACTATGAGAAGTTCCGCGCCGAGGGCCGGATGGGGGGCGAGAACATGTACCTCGTCCACAGCAAGCTCTCGGAGCAGCTCGCCTTTCACCGGACGATCACGCTGGCGCGCGCCACCGGCTGCGCCGTCTATTTCGTGCACACCTCCGCCAGCGAGGGCGTCACGGAGATCGGCGAGGCGCGCGCGGACGGGCTGCCCGTCTACGGCGAGACGCTCCACCAGTACGCGTGCTTCAACGCCGAGCACTACAAGACGCCGCGCGGCTTCTGCTCGCATACCTACCCGTCGCTCAAGTTCCCCGAGGACCAGGCGGCACTCTGGCGCGGGCTGGTGGACTCGCCGCTCTCCACGCTCGCCACCGACGAGTACCCCACGCCGCTCGCCCTCAAGCTCAAGGGCAAGACCATCGAGGACGTCACCGGCGGCAACACCGGCGCCGAGGCGCGGATGGGCATCGGCTACACGGAAGGCGTGGTAAAGCGGCGGATGTCGCTCGAGCGCTTCGCCGCCATCACCTCCACCAACGCGGCGAAGATCTTCGGGCTCTACCCGAAGAAGGGCGCCATCGCCCCGGGGAGCGACGCCGACATCGTCTTCATCGACCCGTCAGTGCGCAAGACGCTGACCAAGGACGACTTCCACGTGAGCGACTACAGCCCGTGGGAAGGCTGGCAGGTGCAGGGCTGGCCGGTGATGACCATGCTGCGCGGCAAGGTGATCATGGAGAACGGCCGGCTCCTGGGCGACACGCGCGACGGCAGGCTCGTCGCGCGCAAGGTGGACGCCCGCGTCCTGAAGAGGCCGGCGTGCTGATGGGCGCTCAGGGTTCGTCCAGGCGCTTCTTCACGTTGAGCGCCTTCCAGTCATGTCTTGCGTTGTGAGGCATTCACACTTTCTCGAAGTCGATCCGCTCGTACACGGGCAACCCCTGAAGATAGCGGCGCAGGCAGTCCAGCCCCATCTCGACCGCGCCCAGGCGCACCCATTCGCGACCGCCGAAAATCCGGCTCCGCCGCGAGGCGAGCTCCTGATCGGTCGCGATCGCCAGGCAGATGGTCCCTCCGAGATCGATCCGGTCCGCGCCCTCGTCAAGACCGATCAGCACGGCCAGCGCGTGCGTCGAGCCGGTCTGCCGTCGCGCGGCGCGCGCCACCGCCTCCGCCGTCTCGCGCGTGAGCTCGCCCGCCGACGACGCGCGGTCGAGGCCGACGGCCGCGCACACCTCGGCGAGGTCGCGCGCCACGGTGCCGCGGCGAAACACCCTCTCCGCACCCTGGAGGGGGGCGACGCGGGCGGCGATTTGCCCGCCCGTGAACGTCTCGACGATGGACAGCGAGGCCTGACGGCTCGCCAGCTCTCCCAGGACGACCCCCTCGAGCGTCTGATCGTCCTCCGCAAGGATGAAGTTGCCGAGCCGCTTGCGCACTTCCCGCTCGACCGGCGCCAGCGTCCGCCGGATGTCCTCCATGTCGGCGCCGCGCACGGTCAGCTTCGTCTCGAGCTGCGGGTAGTGGGCCCGAAAGCCGAGCTTCACGCTCCCATCGGGCACGATCTCCTCCACGCCCCTGAGCAGGGCATCGACGTGGGATTCGCCGAGCCCGTACGAATGGAACCGCTTCAGGACGATCGCCGTCTGCATCCCGCTGCGCGCGAGGAGCCGCGGAATGACCTGCTCCTCGAACATGCGGCGGAGCTCGCGCGGCACCCCGGGCGTGAACAAGAAGCGGGCCTTGCCGATGTCCAGCGCGAACCCGCAGGCGGTGCCGATCGGATTGTCGATCAGCTCCGCGGTGGCGGGCAGCATGGCCTGCTTCTGGTTGTTGGACGGCATCACGCGGCTGCGCCGGCGGAAGAACTCCTCCATCCGGGCCAGCCACGCTTCATCGAGGACGAGCTCGACGCCCGCGACCTGGGCGGCGACTTCCTGGGACAGGTCGTCGACGGTGGGACCCAGGCCGCCGTTCACGATGACGGCATCGGCGCGCTCCCCCGCCAGCTGAAACGCCCGCAAGAGGCTCTCCCGGTCGTCACCGACCGTCGTTCCCCACTGGACCGAGAGCCCGACGTCCTCGAGCTTCTGGCTCATGTAGCTGAAGTTGGTGTTGACGGTCTTCCCTGTCAGGACCTCGTCCCCCGTGCAGATGATCTCGATGCGCATTCCCTAGCCCGTCAGCATGGTGCCCGTGACCTCGCGCCTCATCGTCCGGATCATTGGGACAGGATCATACACCGAGGTGGATTCGCCCTCACCGGAATGCCGGGACGATCTCCGCCATGAACCGGTCGAGGTCCCGGCGCAGCGCGTCCAGGGGCCGGAACAGGCTGGGGATGAACAGCACGTCCGCCCCGGCGGCCTGGAGCTGGCGGAGCTGCCCGCGGATCTCGTCCGGGGTGCCGGCCAGGCAGGTGTCCTTCGGGTCGGCGGCGTGACGACCCAGGCGCGTGGCGATGGTCTCCGCGAGTCGGTCGACCTCGTCCTTCCTGTCCGTGATGAGCAGCGCCATGTTGGCCGAGCGCGTGATGGTCTTCGGATCGCGGCCGACCGCGGCGCAGTGCTCGTCGAGGATGGCTCCCTTTTGCGCCAGAACCCTGGGGCCGCCCCAGACGTTCCAGTGGTCGGCGTGCCTCGCCACGATGCGCAGGGTGACGCGCTCACCGCCGCCGCCGATCATCAGTTCGGGGTGGGGCGTCTGCACGGGCTTGGGATCGAGCGGCGCATCGGCGAGCTGGTAGTGGCGCCCCTTGAAGTCGCTGCGGCGCTGGGTCCACAGCGACCTGATCACGTGGCAGGCCTCGTCCAGTCGCTCCAGCCGCTCGCGCATCGTGAGGAAGGGGATGCCGTAGGCGTCGTGCTCGTTCTCCTGCCAGCCCGCCCCGATCCCGAGCAGCAGCCGGCCGCCCGAGATAATGTCGACCTGCGTGGCCATCTTCGCGACCACGGCCGGATGGCGGTACGTGTTGCCCAGCACGATGGTGCCGACGCGGATGCGCGGCACCAGGGCCGCCAGCGCGCTGAGAGTGCTCCACGCCTCGAGCATGGCGCCCTCGCGCTCCCGGGTGTTGGGCATGAAATGGTCGGTCACGCAGGCGATGTCCCACCCCGTGGCCTCGATGTGTCGCCAGAGGTCCAGCACGCCCGACCAGGTCTGGGCGCCCATGCTCGTGAACAGGCCGAAACGCATGTCACTCTCCTCCTTGAGCGTCAGCCCGCGATCGGTTGCCTCTCTTCCGCGCCGGCCGAACCGTCGCCGGCACACACGGTGTCTCGCGCGGCCAGGCTGCGGCGGCGCGGTCGGGCGGGAACAGGGTAACATGAGGCCCGGGCCGACCTCGGAGGTCGGCCCCACGTGACGACGCGGCCTTCCCCCTCGGCCACTAAGTGGAGCCTCGCCGACAGGGACGGGCGCGCCCGCGCCGAGGGCCTCGGGGTGATGGAGGTTCCCACGGTGGTCATCGCCGGCGGGGAGCGGATCGTCGGGGTCCCGGAGGACGCGCACCAGCTCCACGACAGGATCCTGGCGGCGGCCGCGCGGCTTGCGAAGGAGACGCGATTACCGGCGCGGCGGACACGGCGGGCGCGCGGCGCGCCGACACGCTGCTGGTCCACGGCAAGGTCCTGACCCTCGACGGCGGCTCCTCGGTTCACGAGGCCCTTGCTGTCCGCGACGGCAAGGTCGCGGCGGTCGGGGGCGCGGCAGAGCTTCGCGCGGTGGCCGGCCCCGGGACGCGCGTGGCCGACCTCCGATGTGTCGGCCCGGAGTCTCCAGCGGATGCAGCCGCTCGGGGTGGGCTGGACCATGCAGGACGCCATGTACTAGCATGGGGCCTGCCCAGCCCGCCCGGGCGTCGGCGGGCGCGCCCAGCTCAACTCCTTGACCAGGCAGATCCGAACAGCGCATCGGCGTCCGGGGGATCTCCTACAGCGGCGGGCATGCCCCGATCGTCGGCGCCCTGGATCCCCGCGTGAAGTGCGCCGTGTCGCAGATCTCCATCTCCGTCAACGAACTCACGATTCGTATTTTCGGTTTGGGGCTAGTAGACGGAGAGGAAGCCCTCGACGACCTCGGGGTTCCGGAGGAGGTTCTCCGGGATGTCGTGGTACCGGATGCGCCCGGTCTGGAGGATGTAGATGCGGCTGGCGACGTCGGAGGCGAGCTTGGCGTTCTGCTCGGCCAGGAGCACGGTGAGGCCGGCCTCGCGCAGCCGGTGCAGGCCCTCGGCGATCTCGCCGATGACGATGGGCGCGAGCCCCATGGAGGGCTCGTCGAAGAGGCAGATCTCGGGGTTGGACATCAGCCCGGCCCCGATGGCCAGCATCTGCTGCTGGCCCCCCGACAGGGTGCCCGCGAGCTGGCGGCGCCGGTCCGCGAGCACCGGGAAGAGCGCCCATACCCGCTCGAAGTTCTCGCGCACGCGGGCGCGGTCGCGGACGGCGTAGGCGCCCATGAGGAGGTTCTCTTCCACCGACATGTGGGGGAAGAGGCCGCGCCCCTCGGGCACCAGCGCCATGCCGAGTCCCACCCGCCGGAACGCCTCGACGCCGGCCAGCGGCCGGCCGCGCAGCGCGATCGAGCCGGCGGCGGGGGTGACCAGGCCGGCCAGCGCGCGCAGGAGCGTGGACTTGCCGGCGCCGTTGGGACCGATGAGGCCCACGATCTCGCCCCGGCCCACCTCGAGGGACACGCCGTCGAGGGCCAGGAAGGGGCCGTAGCGGACGGTCACCTCACGGACGGAAAGCACGGACGGACCCCAGGTACTGGCGGATGACGTTGTCGTCCTTGAGGATGGCGGCCGGCGCGCCGTCGGCGATCTTCTCGCCGGAGACGAGCACGATGACGCGGTCGGCCAGCTCCATGATGACCTTCATCGTGTGCTCTATCACGAAGAGCGCGCACGTCCGGCGGAGCTCCTTGAGCACGGCGATCATCTCCCGGATCTCGCCGGGGTTGAGGCCGGCCACCGGCTCGTCGAGCATGAGCAGCTTCGGCCGCGCGAGCAGGCGCATGGCCAGCTCGAGCCGCCGCTGCTCGAACAGCGTGAGCGAACCGGCCGGCGCCTGCCGCTTGTCGGCGAGCCCGAGCCGCGCCAGCAGCTCCTCGACGCCCTCCAGCGGCTGCCGCCGCCCCACCCGCTCGTAGTGGGGCAGGCTCGCGATGCGCAGGTTCTCGTCCACGGGGAAGCGCCCATACACGCGCACGGCCTGGTAGGTGCGCACCATGCCCGCCTGCGCGATCCGGTGGGTGGGGCGGCCGCTCACCCGCTCGCCGTCCAGCAGCACGTCGCCGGCGTCGAGGGCGAGGTGGCCGGTCACCGCGTTGATGAAGGTCGTCTTCCCGCTGCCGTTGGGACCGATCATGCCGAGCGTCTCCGTCGCCTCCTGGCGGAGGTCGACGTCGCGGAGCGCCCACACCCCGCCGAACCGCTTCATGAGACCGCGCGCCTCGAGCAGCGCCGTCACACGAACTCCTTGCCGGGGACGCGGGCCGGCGCCGCCGCGCCGAGCCGGGCGCGCAGGCGCGGCAGGAGGCTGCCCCACACGCCGGCGGGGAGAAACACCGTCACCAGCACGATGAGGACGCCGTAGATGATGTCCTTGTAGAGGTAGAGGTCCTGGAGCAGGTACGGGATGGGCGCGAGGATCACCGCGCCCACGATGGGGCCGGCGATGGTGCCGCGGCCGCCGAAGGCCACCATGAGCCAGATGTTGAGGCTCGTCAGCACGTCGAAGGACCGCGGGGAGACGAACGCCACGTAGTGGGCGTAGAAAGCCCCGCCCATGCCGGCCAGGAGCGAGCTGATGAAGAAGGCGATGACGCGGAAGCGGGTGACGTCGATGCCGAGCGCCTCCGTCAGGACGTCGTCCTCGCGGATGGCGACGAGGTAGGCGCCCCACCGCGACCGGGTGACCCGCCACACGACAAGGACGGCGAGCATCGCGGCCACCGCCAGCGTCTCCTCGAACCACACCCCCGTGAGCGCCGCCGTCCCCAGTCCGGGCAGCGTCACGGTGGGGGCCGGAATCTGGGAGATGCCCGTGTCGCCCTGGGTGAACCGTGGGAAGTACACGAAGAGCAGCGTCAGCGCCGACTGGATGACGAGCGAGGAGAGCGTGAAGTAGAACCCGCGCAGGCGGAGGGCGGGGAGCCCGAGGACGACGCCCACCACCGCCGCCGCCACCGCGCCCAGCGGCATCGCGAGCCAGAAGGAGACGCCGGCGCTCATGACGAGGTTGACGGTCACGTAGGCGCCGATGCCCGCCAGCCCCGCGTACATGAGCGGTATGAGCCCGGTGAAGCCGGAGAGCAGGTTCATCCCGGCCGTCCAGAGGACGTGCAGGAAGGTGATCCCCACGATGAAGGCGTAGAAGCGGCGGTCGGCGACGGCCACCGGCAGCGCCAGCGCGAGGGCCACGAGGAGGACGACACCCGCCACGCGCGGGACGCGCAGGCGGTCGGTCATCGCGTGAACAGGCCGCTCGGTTTCACGAGGAGGATGACGAGCATCGCGACGAGGTAGGAGAAGGTGGCGATCGTCGGGTTGGCGAAGACCGAGACGATGGCCTGCGTGAAGCCGAAGACGAGGCCGATCACCACCGAGCCGAGCACGCTGCCCGGGCCGCCCACGATCATGATCGCGAAGGCCACGATCGCCATCGACCACGCGGCGGTGAGATCGAAGCTGTACGCCATGGCGAAGAGCGTGCCGCCCGCGAAGACCACCAGCGTGCCGAGGACGAACGCGAACCGGTAGATCCCGCGGACGTTCACGCCGCGCAGGGCGGCCGCCTCGCGGTTCTGGAAGACGGCGCGCAGCGCCCGGCCCACCCGGTGCAGGCGCAGGAAGACGAAGAGCCCGGCGAGCAGGCCGAGCGCGATTGAGAGCACCAGCAGGCGGGTCTTCGGGAACGGGAAGGGCCCGATCATCACGATGCCGGGCCAGGCGGCGGGGAGGCTGTAGTTGTCCGTCCACCGGCCGTAGGTGGAGGAGAAGATGCCGGCGAAGATCTGGGCGAGGCCGAGCGTGACGACGAGGTAGACGATGTTGCGGTCGGGCACGTCGTAGAAGTACCGGATGAGGCCCTTCTCGAGGACGAGGGCGAACGGCACGGAGGCGGCCACCACCAGCGCGGCGGCGAGCAGCGGGGACATCCCCCAGCCGGTGACGAGGCTCCACACGAGGAGCCCGCCCAGCATGAAGAACTGCCCGTTGGCGGCGTTGGGGAGCCAGATGGCGCCGTACACGATGGTCACGCCGGCCGCCACGAGGGCGAAGATCGCCCCCGTGATGAGGCCGGTCGTGACCACCGACAGCCCGATCAGGAGGAGAGCGTCCACGGCCCCCGCCGCGTCAGGGCGCGAGCTGGTAGACCGGGATCACCTCCGGATCCCACTCGATGTAGAAGGCCTCCCTGGACCGGTAGGTGTCCTTGCCGACCTCCTGGATCTGCATGAAGTACATGTACTCCTTGCGGGCCCCGTTCTTGTCGAAGACGATCGGGATCCCGGTCGTGATCTCCTTGGTGTCGATCGCCCGCAAGGCGTCGCGGAACTTCGTGCGGTCGGTGCTGCCCGCCTTCTCGACGGCCTCCTTGATGAGGTACACCGTCGAGTAGCAGAAGTTCTCGATGTAGGCCGGGATGTAGCCCTTGCGCGCCTTGAACTTCTCGATCAGCCCCCGGGCGTAGTCGTTGAGGTTGGCGAGCGAGTGGTCGAAGAACGTCCCGTAGTAGGAACCCACGGACCGCGCGCCCCAGCCGAGGATCTGCTTGACGGTGCCGAAGGGGTGGATGAACTGGGCGGGCCGGAAGCCGACGTCCAGCAGCTGGTTGGTGATGGTGACGTCGAAGGCGCCGCCGCCGATGACGACCACGTAGTCCGGGTTCCTCGTCTTGAGCTGCGCCGCCTGCACGGTGGCGTCGGTGGCCCCCTGCGGGAAGACGATGTCGGAGACGACCTGGATCTTCGAGCGCTCGGCCTGGTGCTTGATCCCGGCCGTGATCGCCCGCTGCAGCGCGTAGTCGCTGTAGATCAGGCCGAGCGTGCCGCCCGGCTTCTGCTTCTCCACGAACTTGACGATGGCGTAGCCCCAGCCGACGGCGTCGGGCTCGACGCGGAACGTCCACTGGGTCCCCGGCCGCGTGAGGCGCGGGAATGCGGCCACCGGCACCACGAACGGCACCTTGTTCTGCTCGGCGTAGCCGTAGACGGCGAGCGCGGTGTCCGAGGAGGTGGGGCCGCTGAGCGTGAGGACCTTGTCCTGCGAGTCGAGCACGCGGGCGGCCGCGACCGCCTGCGCGGGATCGGTGCGGTTGTCCTGGGGCAGCACGGCGATCGGCCGCCCGAGTACGCCGCCCCGCGCGTTGATCTCCTCCTCGGCGATCTTGGCGGCGTCGAAGCACGTGGCGCCGAAGAACGCCCACGTCCCCGACAGCTCCGAGATCCAGCCGATCTTGACGGGCTCGCCCCGCGGCTGGGCGGCGGCGGGCAGGACGCCGCCGGCGACGACGGCGAGGGCGAGGGCGAGCGCGAGCGCCCGGCGCGCGCGCGGCGATGGTGGCATGGGCCCCTCCTTTTGGTTCGGGTTCAGTCCAGGATGGCGAGCGCGCGGACGGGGCTGCCCTCCATGTCGTCGAGCTTCAGGGGGGCGGCCGCGAACCGCGCGAAGCGCCGGGGCAGCACGGCGAGGTTCACCACGTGCTCGACGATGAGCACGTCGCGGCCGAGGATCTCCCGGTGCACCTTGAAGCCGATGGCGTCGAAGTCCGGGAAGCGGGCGTCGTACTCCTCGAAGAAGTCGAAGACGAGCGCCTTCGGCCGCCGGTCCACCAGCCAGCGGGCGCCCTCCACGGTGAGGTACGGCGAGTCCGTCCAGTACTCGTCCTTCCCCCAGTAGCGCTCGGACCAGCGGCTCCGGAGGATCACGATGTCGTCGGGGCGGACGTCACCGCCGAAACGCTGGAGGCGCTCGGGGCCGATGGCCTCGTTCGAGGCCACCTCGCCGAGGTCGAGCACGACCGCCCCCCCGACCAGCCGGTCGAGGGGGATGGCGGCCACCGCGCGCCGGCCGCCGAGCGCGTGGCAGGGCGCGTCGACGTGGGTGCCGGTGTGGATGCAGAGGTTGCGGACGAAGCCGATGCGCACCATGTCCTCGCTCTGCGCCGACTTCCGGATCACCGTCTCGAACTGGAGCCGGTTGTTCTTGAGCGCCGGCGGCACGCCCATCTGCGGCGCGACAAGGACGGACAGGTCGACGACGGCCATCAGCGCGCCCGCCCCTCGCCGAGACCGGCCTCGGCAAGCACGGCGCGCAGGCGCTCCCGCTCGGCCGCCGCGATGCGAACCAGGGGCGGCCGCACCACCGCCTCGCCCGAGAGGCGTCCCAGCATCGCGAGCATCTCCTTCATGCGGTTGTGCATGTCCACGAACGGCGCGGCGTACACGGCGCGCACGATCGGCTCGATCCGGTCGTTCACCTTGCGCGCGGCGTCGACGTCGCCGCGGCGGACGTGGGCGTACAGCTCCGCCTGCAGGTCGCCCAGCACCGAGCCGAGGCCCGAGACACAGCCGTCGGCGCCGAGGAGGAAGGTCGCGAAGAGCGACATGGTGAAGGCGGAGAGCACCGCCACCGGCCGCCCCGTCGCCCGGATCGCCCGGAGGTTGCGCTCGAAGGCGACGATGTCGTTCGACCAGTCCTTGACGGCCGCCACCGTCGGGATCCCGGCGAGGCGGGCGAGGGTCTCCGGCGTGTAGCCGATGCCGGAGGCGACGGGGTACTCGAAGACCACCAGCGGCAGGTCCACCGCGTCCGCGATGGCCGCGAAGTGGCGGTAGGCCATCTCGGGGTGGACCTGGACGCCCCACATGAAGAGCGTGGGCGGGAAGACGAGGAGGCCGCGCGCGCCCTCAGCGCGGGCGTCGCGCGCGAGCGCGACCGCCTCCTGCGTGCCGTCCGCGTAGACGCCCGAGATGAGCGGCACCCGCGCCCCGACGGCGTCGACGGCGAGGGCGAGCGCGCGGCGGCGCTCCTCGCGGTCGAGCGACGACACCTCCGCGGCGTGGCCGTTACACACGATGGCGGTGACGCCCGGCGTGTCGGCCAGCCACGCGAGGTGGCGCCGGTAGTCCGGCTCGTGGATCGAGAGGTCGGGGCGGAACGGCAGCAGGTTGGCCGGGATCACGCCCGAAAAGGTGAGCTGAGAGGCCATGGTTCGTCTCCTTCCGGCGGGGTGGCTGGTAGCGGACCCGACGCCCACTGTCTCACCATTCTCGTAGGCCTTCCAGCCATTTTTTGCAATCCTGCCGCCCCTACATGAACGCCGGCCCCCGCATCCGACTCCCGCACCGAGGACAGCCGAGCCCGTCGAGGCCGAAGGCCCGCCCAGGGCCAGCTGCTTGACTTCGGCGGCGAAGGACCGTTCCATGGGAGTCTCTCTGTCCCATCGACCGGCGGCGCCGGGGCCCCCGGCGCAGGCGCCGAGGGGGAGGCACGCATGGCGCACGTCACGACGACCGGCGGCGTGAGGATCGACTCCATCGCCTCCAACCCCAACGTGTCGGGACGGCTCACGCTCGATCCGAGAGCCCGCGAGGACGTCTTCGCCATGTACCGGATGCTTGCGCCCATCGGCTACGCCAGCGCCCTCCAGGCGCTGCTGCAGATGGACTCCATCACGGAGCGCCTGCCCGAGATCGCCGTCCCCATGCGGATCATGGCCGAGACGATCACGCACGCCGAGCGCGTCCTGCTCTCGCCCGCTTGTCACTTCGCCAACCGGGATCAGCCCGAAGCCTTCAACCCCGCCGTGCTCGAGCTCCTTGCCGGCCTCGGCGCCTGAGGCGAGCCCGCGGGCCCGGGCCCTCGTCGAGGCCCTCGCCGCCATCGCTCCCCGCTCCTCCCCCGAGGACCGCGCGGAGAAGATCCGTCTGCTGGGCGCGCTCGCT
>MGBT01000037.1:18726-42619 GCA_001788395.1 Candidatus Rokubacteria bacterium GWA2_70_23 | reverse complement strand
CAGGGCCTGCTCCGCTTGCACGAGGCGCTGTGCCTGCTCCAGGCCTATCCCGACGATCGGGAGGTGCTGACCCGTGTGGACGAGGCGCTCGCAGCTTTCCCGGCCCGGGTGAGGCGCCTCGGCGCGGCCGCCCGGAGGCGGCTCGACGACTCGGGGATCGTGGGCTCGAGCCTCGACTACCCGTTCGGGCTGCCCATGGCGCGCTGGCTCGCCTCGCGCTACCCGCGGCATGTGGACGTCGGGTGGGCCGACTTCGACGACGACGAGCGACTCGAGGACGTGCTCACCCTGCTCGTGGCCAAGGCCGAGGAGGACACGTTCACCGAAGGGGGCCTCGGCTGGCGCCAGTGGATCCGCGCGGCCAAGGGGGGCCGGCGCGTGAGCGATCTGCAGGTGCTGGTGGAGCTATTCGAGCGGGCCGTGCTGCCCGACGAGATCAGCGACTGGCTTTTCGAGGGCCTGGGGCTGCCGATCCGGTGGAGGCTCCGGACCTTCACAGGGTCGCGCACCGGTGCTCGCCTTCCC
Organism: Candidatus Rokubacteria bacterium GWA2_70_23; assembly: GCA_001788395.1. GTDB lineage: Bacteria > Methylomirabilota > Methylomirabilia > Rokubacteriales > CSP1-6 > UBA12499. The sequence goes on along the minus strand of MGBT01000037.1, from coordinate 42,094 downwards.
TTCGATCAGCCGTTCTTCGGTTCGCCCGCGCCGCCGTCGCCGGGCTTCGACCTGGTCCGCGCGGTCGGCGCGCCTCCCGCGCGGCTCTGGCGGGCGCCGCGCCGGCAGGCGGACGCGCTGATGGAGGCGGCGCGCCTGGCCATGGCCACACGGGCGCGGGAGCTGCACGCCTTCTCCCATCCCAACCGGGACGACGTCCTCCTGGCCGACTGCGGCCGCGGGCTCACGGTGGCGCTCATCGGCCTCGACCCTGCCTTCAGGCTCCCCTTCGAGGGCTACTACGCCTTCTTCGCGCTGCGGAACGGCGTCCCGGTGGGCTATGGTGGCGCATGGTGCCTGTTCGAGACCATGGAATTCGGCTTCAACATCTTCGAATCGTTCAGGCAGGGAGAGTCGCGCCTCGTCCTCGGCCAGGTGCTCAGCGTCTTCCACCACGTCTTCGGGATCCGCACCGTGGTCGTGGATCCCTACCAGATCGGCCACGGGAACGCCGAAGCCCTCCGCTCCGGCGCCTTCTACTTCTACTCCCGCCTCGGCTTCCGGCCCCACGACCCGGAGGTGCTCGCGCTCGCGGCCCAGGAGCAGGAGAAGATCGCCCGTGACCGCGCCTACCGCTCGCCGCTGCCGGTGCTGCGGCGGCTCGTGCGCGGCGAGATGTGCCTGCGGCTCCCCGGGGCGAGCCGCCGGCCCGAGGGCCGGATCAGGGCGAGCCAGCTCGCCACCCTCACCACCCAGCACATCGCGCGCCGCTTCGCCGGGGACCGGGCCGCGGCCATCCGGGAGGCGACCAGCCGCGTGTCGCAGGCGCTCGGCGCGCCCGGCTGGCGGCGGTGGCCGCGGCCGGGGCGGGCGGCCTTCGAGCGCTGGGCGCTCTTGCTCTCGCTGGTTCCCGATCTCTCCCGATGGCCTGCACCTGAGCGCCTGAGCCTTCTGCGCATGATCCGCGCCAAGGGCGACACGAGCGAGGCCGCCTACGTGCGGCTGATGGATGGCCATTCGCGCCTGCGTCAGGCGCTGGAGAGGCTTGTGCACGATGCCGCGCCCGCCGCATCGGCAGCGCGGCCGTGACCCGCCGTCCATCGGCAGTGCTCGGCGTCGCCTCCGCCACGCACTTCATCCACGACGGGTTCTCCGACATCCTCTACGTGCTGCTCCCCATCTTGAGTGGCGAGTTCGGCCTCTCCTTCGCGCAGGTGGGGCTCCTCAAGACCGCCTACAGCGGAGGGATGGCTGGCTTCCAGGTGCCGTCGAGCTTGCTCGCCGAGCGCTGGGGCGAGGCGCGGCTGCTCGTCGTGGGCACGGTGATCACCGCGCTCGGATTCCTCGCAGCGGGCTTCGCGGGAGGCTTCGGCGGGCTCCTCGGCTGCCTCTTCCTGGGAGGCTTCGGGTCCTCCGTCCAGCACCCGCTGGCCTCGTCGCTCGTCTCGAAGGCCTACGAGCGCGGGCCCCGGCGCGTGGCGCTCGGGACCTACAACTTCTCCGGCGACCTCGGCAAGGTGGTGGTGCCGGCCACCGTGGCCCTGGCCGCCACATGGGTGGGCTGGCGCGGGGCGACGCGAGGCTATGCGCTGGTGGGCCTCGTGGCCGCGGCGCTGATCCTGGCGGTCCTCGCCGCGCTCCGCGTCGGGGGGACGCCGCCGGCACGAGCCGGCGGAGGAGGGGCAACCGGCTCCGCGGCCTCGGGCTGGGGCATCCGCGATCTGCGCGGCTTCGGGGCGCTCTCGGCCATTCACATCATCGACAACTCGACGCGCACCGCCTTCCTCACCTTCCTGCCCTTCCTCCTCATCGCCAAGGGCTCGACGGTGCAGGCGGTGGGCTTCGCCCTGATGCTCACCTTCGCGGGGGGGGCGGCGGGCAAGCTGGCCTGCGGGGCCCTGGCCGAGCGCATCGGGGTCATCCGTACGGTGGTGATCACGGAGGCGGCCACGGGGCTCGGCATCCTGCTGCTGCTGCGCCTGCCGCTCGGGGCCTGCCTCGTGGTGCTCCCGGCGCTCGGGATCGCGCTCAACGGCACCTCGTCGGTGCTCTACGGGAGCGTGGCCGATCTCGTGCACGCGGACCGGCGCGGCCGGAGCTACGCAATCTTCTACACCGTCGGGATCAGCGCCTCGGCGCTCTCCCCGTTCGTCTACGGCCTCGCCAGCGACTGGGGAGGCGTCGCGCTCACGCTGGGGATCGTGGGCATCATGGTCTTCGCCACGCTCCCGCTCACCCTCGCGCTCCGGGACCCGGCCCCGGCCCTCAGCGGGGGATCGACGGAATAGACACGCGCTCGCTGACCGGCGCTCGCTCGCTGCCCCGGAGCCAGGTGAACGAGAGGCGGCCGTCGGGATCGAAGCGGAGCGTGGTCACCACGTCGCCCAGCCAGGCCGCCTGCGACCAGGGGCGCTCGATCCGCGCCACCTCGCGGCCGGAGAAGATCTGCCGCACCACCAGGGCCCGCTCCTCCGCAGCGGCCAGGAGCTGGCGCCGGAGATCCACGTCCAGCACGAACCAGCGCGGCTGCGAGATGAAGCGCCGCCGCGCCTCGAAGAAGTAGCTCACCGAGCAGGGGCGCCCGCAGTCGAAGCGTGCCTCGGCGAACGTGGCGGAGTGCCAGATCACCTGGGGCTTGGGAAGCGTCGCGAGGCCCCGGGGCGGGGCGAGCCATGTGGCCTTGGTCGGGCTGCCCGCGTAGTATCCGACGCGGCACCGGGCGTCCGACTCGCACTCGGCCACGAGCCCGGCGCTCGGCAGCATCGAGCGGTACAGGCAGCGCGAGGGGGAGGCACCCCCGGCCCCCGAACACTCTCCCGGCGTCGGCTCCGCGGCCGTGGCCGGCGCTGCGGCCAGCACGACGAGAGCCAGCAGGAGGAGGCTCATCGTCCTGATCGGCCACTCGTCTCACTTCTGCGCGGCGAGCATCTCGGTCATGCGACTGAAGAACTGGTCCAGCATGAGCTTCGACACGCCGCCGAGCATCCGCTGACCCACGCTCGCGATCAGGCCGCCCACCTGGACGTCCGCGCTGTAGCTGACCCGCGTGCCCCCGTCCGTGTCGGACAGCTCCATGGAGGCCTGGCCGCGGACGAAACCCGGCCCGCCCTTGCCCTCCACGGCCATGTGGTAGCGGAGCGGCGGGTCCAGATCGGTCAGGTGGACCTTCCCCTCGAATGTCCCCTTGATGGCGCCGACGCCGACCTTCATGACGGCCCGGTACTCTCGCGGCCCGATCTCCTCGAGCTGGTCACAGCCGGGCATGGCCTGGGCGAGCAGCGTCGGGTCGAGAAAGGCCGCCCACACCCGGTCGCGGGGGGCCGGGATGTCGGTCGATCCTTCGATCTTCATGCCGTCACCTCAGCGTGATCCGGGCGCGCGCCCAGCCCTGGATCGGGCGTCATCCCCGGAGCGATCCGATGGCCGTGGCCATGCGGGAAAGCCCCTCGGTGATGGTCGGAAGGCCCGTCGCGTAGGAGAGGCGGATGTGAGCATCCGAGCCGAAGTCCACTCCCGCCACGGTGGCGATCCGCGCCTCGTCCAGGAGGAACGCGCACACGTCGGCCGAGCCCTGGAGCGCGCCCGCCTTGCAGCGCTTGCCGAACAGCCCCGAGACGTTGGGAAACGCGTAGAACGCGCCCTTGGGCAGGACGCAGGAGACGCCGGGCATGGCGTTGAGCCCCTCCACGATCACGCGCCGGCGGCGGTCGAACTCGCCGACCATCGTGGCAATCTCGTCCTGGGGGCCGGCGAGCGCCTCGACGGCGGCCCACTGGGCGATGGAGGTCGGGTTCGAGGTCACCTGGCTCTGCACGTCCGTCATGGCCTTGATGATCGCCCTGGGGCCCGCCGCATAGCCGATGCGCCAGCCGGTCATGGCGTAGGCCTTCGAGCACGTGTTGACCACCAGCGTGCGCGCCTTGATCTGAGGCGACAGCGTCGCGATGGAGACGTGGCGGCCTTCGTAGGTCAGCGCCTCGTAGCACTCGTCGGACACGACCCAGAGGTTCCGCTCGACGGCGAGCCGCGCGACCTCGCCCAGGGCGTCGGGCGAGAAGACGGCGCCCGTGGGATTCCCGGGGCTGTCCAGGATGATCACCTTCGTCCGCCCGGTCACGGCCCGGCGCAGCTCCGCCGGATCCAGATCGAAGCCCGCGGACTCGTGCGTCGGCACCGCGACGGGCACGCCGCCCAGGAGCCGCACCTGCTCCGGGTAGGAGACCCAGTACGGGCTCGGGATCAGCACCTCGTCGCCGGGGTTCACGAGCGCCATGACGATGTTGAAGAGGGTGTGCTTGGCTCCGCAGGAGACCACCACCTCGTCGGGCGCGTAGTCGAGCCCCTGATCGCGCGTGAGCTTGTGACAGACCGCGGCGCGGAGCTCGGGGACCCCGCCCACCTCGGTGTACTTGGTCTGCCCGCTCCCGAGCGCCCGGATGGCCGCCTCCTTGATGCGCGCGGGGGTGTCGAAGTCCGGCTCGCCGGCGCCGAAGGAGATCACGTTGATCCCCTGGGCGCGCATGGCCTTGGCCTTGGCCTGCATGGCGAGCGTCGGAGAGGGGGCGAGGGTCTTCAGGCGATCGGCGAGCATGGGCAGCTCCTACGTTCTGGAGAATCTCTCCGCCATGGCCTCCTCCACCATGGGCGGGACCAGCCCCGTGACCGGCGCGCCCAGCGAGGCGACTTCCTTGATGAGGCGGGACGAGATGTAGGTGTACTTCTCATGGGGCATCAGGAACACGGTCTCGACGGTGCTGCGGAGCTTGCGGTTCATGAGCGCCATCTGGAACTCGTATTCGAAGTCCGACACCGCCCGGATCCCGCGGAGGATGCAATCGGCGTGCTCCCGGTCCACGAGGTCGATGAGGAGCCCGTCGAAGGAGGTGATGCGCATGTTCGCGAGCCCGCGGGTCGCCTCGTCGATCAGCTCCAGACGCTCCTTCACCGTGAAGAGCGGCTCCTTGGCGGGATTGGCCACCACCGCGACGATCAGCTCGTCGAAGATGCGCAGGCTCCGCTCGATGAGATCCAGGTGGCCGTTGTGAATGGGATCGAACATGCCGGGATAGACCGCACGCTTGCCCACGACGACCCCCTCGAGCGCTCGGAAGTGGTGACGCAACCTCGCTGAGTTTACGCGGGGCGCCGGAAGAAAGTCAACGTGGTCTCCCCGAAGCGGCGCGTCTTCCAGGCCGCGAGCACGCCGAGGGCCGAGGCGGGCGACGCCTTCGTCGCATGCTGCAGCACCACCACCGCCTCCGGCAAGAGACAGGCGCCCTCGGCCAGGCGCTCGAGGGTCGGCAGGGCGCGCGGCGACTCGTAGGGCGGATCGAGGAACGCCACCGCGAAGCGTTGGCCCGCCTCGCCGAGCCGCTCGACCGCAACCACGGCATCGTCGCGCACCACCCGCGCGCGCTCCGCCAGGCCCAGGCTCTCGATGTTGCCCCTGAGGGCGCGAAGGGCCATCGCCTCCTGCTCGACGAACGTCGCCGAGGGCGCGCCGCGCGACAGGGCCTCGATCCCCACGCCGCCCGCCCCCGCGAAAAGATCCAGGAACGGGCCCGCCGGCAGGAACGGCATCAGCGTGTCAAGACAGGCGATCCGCACCTGGTCGGAGGTGGGCCGCGTGGTCCGCCCGCGCGGCGTGGTGAGCCGGCGTCCCTTGAGGGCGCCCGCGATGACTCGCATTCGGGGCTTCCCTTCCCTTATCCCTTAGCCGACGCTCGCCAGGTCGAGCTTTCCGCGCCAGCGGGCCAGCAGGTCGGCGCGCAGGGCCCGGTGCTCGGGCCGGAGGAGGTTCGGGTCGGCGGCCACCAGCGCGAAGGCCTCCGTCCGCGCCTCCTCGAGCATGGCCGCGTCGCGGAGCAGGTCGGCCACCCGGAACTCGGGCAGCCCCGATTGGCGGGTGCCGAAGAAGTCGCCCGGGCCGCGGAGCTCGAGATCGGCCTCGGCGATGCGGAAGCCGTCGTTGGTGGCGACCATCGCGTCCAGCCGGCGCCTGGCGTCGTCGGAGGCCCCCTGGGTCATGAGGGCGCAGTAGCTCTTCCACGGGCCGCGGCCCACGCGCCCGCGGAGCTGGTGGAGCTGGGACAGTCCGAAGCGCTCGGCGTGCTCCACGACCATCATCGTGGCGTTGGGGACGTCGATGCCCACCTCGATGACGGTCGTGGAGACCAGGAGCTGGATGGCCCCCGCCCTGAACTCTGCCATCACGCGATCCTTCTCCGCGGCGCTCATCCGGCCGTGGAGCAGGCCCACCCGGAAGTCCGGGAAGATCTCGCGCTGGAGCCGCGCGGCCATCTCGGTGGCCGCGCGCACGTCGGTGGCCTCCGACTCCTCCACCAGCGGATAGACGACGTAGATCTGCCGCCGCGCCTGCATCTCCTGGCGCAGGAAGGCGTACACCCCCGGCCGCTCCTTCTCGTCGCGGATCGCCGTCAGCACGCGCTGCCGCCCTGGCGGCATCTCGTCCAGTACCGACACGTCGAGATCCCCGTAGACCGTCAGCGCCAGGGTGCGCGGGATCGGGGTCGCCGTCATCACGAGCACGTCCGGGCTCTCCCCTTTCCTCCGGAGCGTCGCCCGCTGCACCACGCCGAAGCGGTGCTGCTCGTCCACCACCGCCAGCCCGAGCCGCTTGAAGATCACGCCCTCCTGCACGAGCGCGTGGGTACCGATCAGGCAGCAGGTCTCGCCCTCCGCAAGGGCGGCGAGGAGGGCCCGCCGCGCCTTGCCGCGGGTGGCGTTGGTCAGGAGCGTCACCCGGATGCCCAGTGGAGCGAGAAGGCTCGACACCGTCAGCCAGTGCTGCTCGGCCAGGATCTCGGTGGGCGCCATGAGCGCCGCCTGGAAGCCGGCCTCGATGGCCGTCAGCATGGCCAGGCCCGCGACCACCGTCTTCCCCGAGCCCACATCCCCCTGGAGGAGCCGGTTCATCGGGTGCGGCTGGGCCATGTCGATGCGGATCTCGCCCCACACGCGCTCCTGGGCGCGGGTCAGCCGGTACGGCAGCGACCGGAGCAGGCGCCGCGGGAGCGCGCCGGGTGGATGCATGGCGAGACCGGGGAGGCGTCCATCCCGCTGGCGGCGGATCGCGAGCCCCAGCTCCAGCAGGAAGAGATCGTCGAAGACCAGGCGCCGGCGCGCCGTGGCGAGCACGGCCTCGCTCTCGGGGAAATGCCCCTGGGCGAGCGCGCGACCGATGGGCGGAAGCCCGTGCCGCACACGGATCGTCTCGGGAAGGGGCTCGGGCGCCGCCGCGGCGCAGCCATCCACCAAGCGCTTCATCAGCGCCCGGAGCGGGCGCTGCGGCAGCCCCTGGGTCAGCGGGTACACGGGCACCAGCCGGCCGGTGTGAAGCGTCTCGTTCTCGCCGTCCTCGACGATCTCATGGTCGGCGACGTGGAGCTCGATCGGCGACCGGCGCCCCTGCTTGACGACGCCATGGACGATCAGCCGCTGACCCCGCGTGAAGACCCGCTCGAGATACGCCTGGCCCCACCACACGGCATTGACGAAGCCGCTCGCGTCCCTCAGCGTCACGTACAGCGGGGCCCGGGAGCGGCCCCGTGGCGGGGGGCTGATGCCGGCGATGGTGCCCGTGCAGGTGAGGGTCTGCCCCACCGTCACCCTGCCGAGCGGTGTCAGCTGACTGCGATCCTCGTGACGCGACGGAAGGTACAGGAGCGCGTCGCCCACGGTTTCGAGCCCGAGCCGGGCCAGATGGCGGGCGCGCTGGGGGCCAACCCCCTTGAGGTACTGCAGCGGTGTGTCGAGCCCCGGAGGTGCGTCCGGGGCGGCGTGCAGGGCGCGATCGCGCCGGGGGCTAGCGGCCAATGGGTTGCCTCATCTCAGGGCCCATGCTATAAACAAGGGCCGCATCCGACAACCGAAGCCGAACCCCTGAAGGAGTCAGAATGGCTCAGCGCTGCGACGTCTGCGGGAAGGGTCCCTCCGTCGGCCACCGTATCAGTCACGCCCACAACGTCACCAAGAGGCGCTGGCTCCCCAACCTCGTGTCGATGCGTGCGAAGATCAGCGGAAGCGTGAAGCGGACCCGCGTCTGCACACGATGCCTGAAGGCCGGAAAGGTCACGAAGGTCGTCTAGCAACAAGAGCGGGGGGCGTTGCCGCCCCCCGCCCCGAACCACAGCAGCAGGAAGTATGGAATCATGAGTGCCGGTGGGAGGCCGCCACCCCCCACCGCCCAGCAGCAGCAGACGCTACTTCTTCTTCTTCTTGGCCGCCTTCTTCTTCGCCATTGATCTGTCACCCCCTTTCGTCTGCATTCGCTCACGGCCGGATCGCCCTGGATGCCCGGGGCGGTCCTATTTCCGCTTGCTCTTCTTCACCGCCTTCTTCTTGGCACCCTTCTTCACGGCCTTCTTCTTCACGGTCGGCTCACCCCCTCTCCTCGACAGCCTGACGGTTGCTAGTAGCCCATCGCTTCGCGCCGGAGATGAGTCGCCTGCTCTCGGCCCCGGGGCTCGTAGTGGTAGAGATCGGCGTAGAGCTGCGGCAGGCACACCACCGCCAGTCCGCTCTTGGTGATCGGCGAGTAGAAGACCCCCTCGTCGTAGGGCGCCAGCAGGTAGACGTTGCCCTCTCCGACGCCTGCCCTGAGCCCGAGGCTCCGGACGATGGGCTCCAGGCTGCCCTCCACGTAGCAGTGGAGGGCGGGGAAGCGGACGTTGGAGGCGACGAGCGCCGCTCCCGAATGGAGCGTGAAGGCGTAGCGACGTCCCTCGGCATAACAGACCCGTCCGAGCTCGCCGGCGAGCTTGCGGGTGATCCGCTCCGGGGAGAAGAAGGCCTCGATGTCGTTCACCCGGTAGCTGTAGGAATCCGTCCAGCCCTCGAGCAAGTCCCCCGGCTTCACCAGATGGATGCGCTGGTGATCCCGTCGCTCCACCCACGACAGCTCCTCCAGCCGCTTCACCACGTTGTGGCAGTGGCCCAGGCTCACCTCCGCCGCCTTGGCGAGATCTTCGAGGCGCCAGGGGTGCTGGGCATCCACCAGGAGCACCCGGACCACCCGCGTGGCTCTGGGAGCGAACAGGGACCGCAAGGGCCGGGTGGAGGGACGGGTATTGGGCTTGCCCTCCTTCTCGATCAGGACATTGTCGAAGGAGAGGTGGCAGTTCCCCGACAGGTCCAGGTAGCCGAGCCCGCCCTTCTTGAGGAGTGAGGCGCCCTGGGCGCTGATGTATGGCGCCACGGCAACAGCGTAGGCGCCGGGGAGCTCCCGCCGGAGCTCGCCGAGCCTGGTCATGACCGCTCGGATCTGCCTGGGCTGCCCCAGGGAAGTCGTTTCGACGATCACGGCGTGGTCGACCGCCCCGAGCTTGAATCTGACAAGCAGATCCATGGGTTGGGCGCCTGCCCTGGAATCAGGGTGCTCCTCCCAGTCGCTGGCTCTCGGGAACAGCTCGCGGAGCCGCTCCCCCGCCAACTTCCGTATGTCGCGAGACTTAGACATCCTTTCACTTGTTCCATATGTTTCAGCGTGTGCTGAAACAATAGGAACAAACGAAACTCCTGTCAAGAAAAAAGACTCCTGGGTCTTGGCTGAAACAGGGGCGTAGAACAGCAGGAGGGTGTGCTAGGAGCCTTCCTCGATGTCTTCCATGGTGTCGTCATCGAGCCCGAAGTAGTGGCCCACCTCGTGGCTGACGACGTCCCTGACCAGATCGGCCATCTCCTCCTGGTCCTGGCAGTCCTCCTCGATGGGCCCCTGGTAGATGTGGATGGTGTCGGGCAGGACGTTGCCGTAGAAGGCGTCGCGGTGGGTCAGGTCCACCCCCCGGTAGAGGCCGTAGAGCGTGTCCGGTGGCTCGATGCCCATCTCCCGGAGCGTCTCCGCGTCGGCCCAGTCCTCGACGACCACGGCGATGTTGGCCATCTTCTCCCGGAAGGGGCGCGGGAGCTTGCGGAGGGCGGAACTCACCAGCTTCTCGAACTCAGCGCGCGTCATCACTCCCTGAGTCTGGGCGATGTCCGCTGCTCCGGCGCGGGCAGGACGCCGACCAACCCCGCGGGCTGCTCAAGAGGGCCCAGATGCGAGGCGGCGCCCGACGGCCGCACGCGAGGCGTACTCCGCTTGGCGAGCCGAGCCGGAGGCGAGGTGAGCGGATCCGGAGATCCGGGCGAGCGTGAGCGAGCCACGTTGAGCGTGCGGCCGAGGGCGCCGTACCTCCGCAGATGGGCCCTCTTCAGCAGCCCGCTAGAGGCCGCGGACCCGCTCCACATTAATGACGTCCCTCACCTCACGGATGGCCTGGATGATGGACTGGAGCTGGCGCAGGTCGTCGACCTCGACTACGAAATTGTTCATCCCCTTCCGGTCCTCGGTCACGATGATGTCGGCCTTCGTGATGTTCCCCTGACGCGAGGAGATCGCCGTGGTGATCTCCGCCAGGAGCCCGGGGCGGTCCCGGCCGATGTGGACGGCGATCCTCACGGGCCGCTTGGCCGGCTCCCCCTCCTCCCACTCCACGGCCAGCAGACGCTCCTTGTCGAGGACGTTCTTGACCACCGTGAGGCAGTCGCGGGCGTGCACCGTGAGCCCGCGCCCGCGCGTGATGAATCCGACGATCCCGTCGCCCGGCACCGGCGAGCAGCACTTGCCGAAGCGCACCAGGACGTCGTCCACGCCCCGGATGCGCACCGCCCCGTCCGTCTTCCTCGCCGCCTTCTGGGCGCGCGGCTCCTCCCGCCTGTCGGCCTCGTGCACGGCCGTCGGGGCCAGCTTGCCCAGCACCTGCTGGACGGAGGTCTTGCCGTAGCCGATGGAGGCCAGGAGGTCGTCGACCGAGGGGAAGCCGAGCTCGGTGATCAGCTTCCGCATCTCGTCGGAGGCGAGCAGCGCGGCCGGCGAGAGGCGGTACTTCTTGGCCTCGCGCTCGAAAAACTCACGCCCGAGCGTCAGCGAGCGGGCGCGCTCCTCGATCTTGAGCCACTGGTTGATCTTGGCGCGCGCGCGGGTGGACTTGACGATCTTGAGCCAGTCCCGGCTCGGGTGCTGGGCGGGAGAGGTGATCACCTCGACGATGTCCCCCTGCCGGAGCGTGTAGCGCAGGGGCACGAGCTTGCCATTGACCTTCGCGCCGACACAGTGGTTGCCCACGTCGGTGTGGACGGCGTAGGCGAAGTCGATGGGGGTCGAGCCCTCGGGCAGCGCCTTGACGTCCCCCTTGGGCGTGAACACATAGACCTCATCGGGGAGGAGGTCGAGGTGCACGGAGTCCATGAACTCCCGCGGGTCCGTGACCTCGTCCTGCGACTCCATGAGCTGGCGGAGCCACGTGAAGGCGTCGTCGAACCGGTCGCGCTCGCTCCGCTTCTCCTTGTAGAGCCAGTGGGCCGCGATGCCCTCCTCAGCGATCCGGTGCATGTCCCAGGTCCGGATCTGGATCTCGACGGGGTCCCCCTTGGGGCCGATCACGGTCGTGTGGAGGGACTGGTACATGTTGACCTTGGGCATCGCGATGAAGTCCTTGAAGCGACCCGGCACCGGCTTCCAGAGGGAGTGGATCACGCCGAGGGCGCCGTAGCAGTCCCGGACGGTCTTGACGACCGCGCGCACGGCGGTCAGGTCGTAGATCTCGTCGAACTCGCGCCCGCCCTCGTGCATCTTCTTCCAGATGGAGTAGAAGTGCTTGGGCCGGCCGCTGATCCGGGCCTCGATCCCCACCTCCCCCAGCTTCCGCTGGAGGAAGGCGATGACCTGGTTGATCTCGTCCTCGCGCTCGAGGCGGCGCTTGGCCACCCGCCTCATCAGGTCCTGGTAGTCCTCCGGGTTGAGGGCCCGGAGCGCCAGATCCTCCAGCTCGGCCTTCACCGTCGCCATGCCGAGCCGGTGGGCCAGCGGGGCGTAGATGTCGAGGGTTTCGTGGGCGACCTTCTGCGCCTTGTCGGGCGAGAGGTAGTCGAGGGTGCGCATGTTGTGGAGCCGGTCGGCGAGCTTGATCATCAGGACCCGCAGGTCGCGGGCCATGGCGACGAGCATCTTGCGGAAGTTCTCGGCCTGGCGCTGTTCCCGCGAGGAGAAGGCAAGCTTGCCGATCTTGGTGACGCCGTCCACCAGGTCGGCGATCTCGCGACCGAACTCGCCCTCGAGCTCTGCCTTGGTGGTCTGGGTGTCCTCCAGGACGTCGTGGAGCAGGCCGGCTGTCACCGTGGTGACGTCCATCTTGAAGGTGACCAGGAGCCCGGCAACCTCGAGAGGATGGGAGAGGTACGGCTCACCGGAGGCGCGCTGCTGCCCCTGGTGGGACTGCTCGGAGAAGCGGTAGGCGCGGGTCACCAGGTCCAGATCGGCCCCTGGCTGGTACTTCGGAATCTCCTCGATCAGGTTCTGCAGCTGGGTCAACCCAAGTCCTCCTCAGGTTGACCTAGAATTTTGCCACTAGAATCAAGCTTTTGCTACGAGTTTCTTCCGCGGCCGAGCGCGGCCCTCCATCCATGCCGTCCACTCGACGATGAGCGACCCGGCGATGTACACGGTGGAGTAGGTCCCGGTGATGACCCCCACCGTGAGCACGAAGGCCAGATCTTCCAGCACCTTGCCCCCGAAGAGGTACAGCACGAGCGTGGAGAAGAACGTGGTGAGGGCGGTGAGCACGGTGCGCGAGAGCGTCTGGTTGATCGCCGCGTTGATCTGGCTCGCGAAGGGCTGGCCCCGGCGGAGTCCCTTGCCCCGGTTCTCCCGGACGCGGTCATAGGCCACGATGGTGTCGTTGACGGAATACCCGATGATCGTGAGCAGGCCGGCCAGCAAGGGCAGCGACATCTCGCGGTTGGTGAGCGACATGGCGCCCAGGCAGACCAGCACGTCGTGGATGATGGCCGCCACGGAGGCGAAGCCGCCCTTGAAGTCGAAGCGGATGGCAATGTAGATCAGGATGCCGGCCATGCTCCAGAGGACGGCGTAGAGGGCCTGGATCTGCAGGTCGCGGCCCACCTGCGGGCCCACGAACTCCACGCGGCGGATCTCGGCCTTGCCCAGGGCCGCGTCCGCGCCGAGGGCCTCCTGCACCCGGCGGGTTACCGCCTCGGCGGAGGTCTCCGCCAGCGGCAGGCGCAGGATGAACTCGCGGGGATCGCCGAACTCCTGGATGACGCTCTCCCCCATCTGGATCCGCTCGAGGCTCGTGCGGATCCGCTCCACCGGCACGGCCCGCTCGAAGCGCACCTGGATCAGGGTGCCGCCGGAGAAGTCGATGCCGTAGCGCAGGCCGCCCTTGGCCGCCATGGATCCCAGCCCGATGAGGATGAACACCACCGACGCCAGGTAGGCCCAGCGCCGCTTGCCGATGAAGTCGAACTGCGGATCCACGAAGATCTGGAGCATGTCCGTCCCTGGGTCAGATGGAGATCGACGCGACCTTCCGGGAGGTCGTGTAGATCAGGTCGAAGAGCAGCCGGGTGAAGAAGACGGCCGTGAACAGGCTCGCCAGGATGCCGATCATGAGGGACACGGCGAAGCCCTTCACCGGGCCGGTCCCGAACTGGTAGAGAATGAGGCCGGACACCAGCACCGTCACGTGGGTGTCCACGACGGTCTTGAAGGCGCGCGTGAAGCCGGCGCCGATGGCGGCACGCACCGTCTTGCCGCTCCGCAGCTCCTCCCGGATCCGTTCGAAGATGAGGATGTTGGTGTCCACGGCCATCCCCACGGTGAGCGCGATGCCGGCGATGCCCGGCAGCGTGAGGGTCGCGTGGAAGCCCGCCATGACGGCCAGGAGCACGAGCAGGTTCAGTCCGAGGGCGACGTTGGCGATCAGGCCCGAGAGCCGATAGTAGACGAGCATGAAGAGGCACACCAGCGCCGTGGACGCCAGGATGGCGATGATCCCTTGCCGGATGGAGTCCGCGCCGAGGGACGGCCCCACCGTGCGCTCCTCCAGCACTTGCACCGGCGCCGGCAGGGCGCCCGCCCGGAGCACGATCGCGAGGTCCGTCGCCTCCTCCGTCGTGAAGCCCCCCGTGATCTGCGCCTGGCCGGAGGGGATACGCTCGCGGATCACCGGGGCCGAGTGCACGTTCCCGTCGAGGATGATGGCGAGGCGCTTGTTCACGTTGGCCTCGGTGAGGTCGGCGAAGGCCTTGGCCCCCGCGGCGTTGAGCTCCACGGACACGTATGGCTCGCTCGTGGTCTGGTCGATGGAGACGCGGGCCGTCGAGAGATCGGCGCCGGTGAGGAGGGTCTTCTTCTGGACCACGAAGGGGATGCGGCGCTCCTGCTTGGTCTCCTTGTCCACCCGCCGCTGGTAAAGGACCTCGTCCCCCTCGGGCGGCCCTTCCTTCACCGCACGGTCCACGTCGGCGCTCTCGTCCAGCAGCTTGAACTCCAGCAGCGCCGTCTTGCCGATGAGGGCCTTGGCGCGCTCGGGGTCCTGGACGCCGGGGAGCTGGATCAGGATCCGGTTCTCCCCCTGCTGCTGGATGGAGGGCTCCGAGACGCCGAACTGGTCCACGCGATTGCGGATGGTCTCGAGTCCCTGGCGCACCGCCAGATCGCGCAGCGCCGCGCCCTCCTTGGCTCGGAGCAGCAGGACCACGCGCCCCGCGGCCTGGTCGGCCTCCTTCGTCTCGAAGATGGCCAGCTCACCGAAGGTCGACTGGGCGGCGGCCCAGGCCTCGGGCGAGGCCAGCTCCACGACGAGCTCGGTCGGCCCGCGGCGCTGGATGCCCTTGACGGCGATTCCCTTCTTCTCGAGGGAGCTGCGGATCCCGCTCCCGGCCCGCTCCACCTGGGCCTCGATCGCCTTGTCGAGATCCACGCCGAGAACGAGGTGGATGCCGCCCTGGAGGTCGAGCCCGAGATTCAGGGTGGACGGGAGGATGCCACCCGGGCGCGCGGCCGGTGCCGCGGGCCCGTAGAGATACGACCGGGCGAAGGGGGGCGGGTACAGGTAGAGGAGGGAGCCGACGATGACGGCGGCGACGATCCCGATCCGGAGCGGGAAGCGCCGCCGCATCAGGCGGCGCCCTCCCTCTCCCCGGCGGCCGGCACGATGCGGCCGATGGCCGACCGGTCGAGCTGGAGCTTGACCTGATCGGACACCTTGAGGGTCACCGTGTGCTCATCGAGGCCCACGACCGTGCCGTGCATTCCGCTCGTGGTCACGACGCGATCGCCCTTCTTGACGGCCCGGAGCAGGGCTTCCCGCTCCCGCTTCTGCTTCTGCTGCGGGCGGATGAGGAGGAAGTAGAAGATCGCGAAGATGGCCGCGAAGAAGACTAGCTGGGTCGCCACCGAGCCGGCGCCACCGCCGCCCGGGGACAGAGCCGCCGCATACGCCACATCCACCATGAGTCTCAGGCCTCCGTATCTCTCGTGCTGTCCGGCGAACCGTCGTGAGATTCTACCCCATAACGGTCCAGAAACCGAGAGCGGAATGCCCGAAATCCGCCCGCGGCGAGGGCCCGGCGCATGGCCGCCATGAGCCCGAGATAGAACGTCACGTTGTGGAGCGAGAGCAGCCGGTAGGCGAGGAGCTCCCGCGCCATGAAGAGGTGCCGGAGATAGGCGCGCGAGAAGCCGCGGCAGCCCTCGCAGGGGCACCCGGCCTCGAGCGGGGCGGGGTCGCGCGCATAACGGGAGTGACTGATGGTGAGCGGCCCATCGGCGGTGAAGACCTGGCCGTTGCGCGCGTTGCGCGTGGGCATGACGCAGTCGAAGAGGTCCACGCCGCGCGCCACCGCCTCGACCAGGTCGTGGGGCTTGCCCACCCCCATGAGATAGCGCGGGTGGTCCCGCGGCAGGAGGTGAGCGACCAGCGCGGTGATGTCGTACATGCGCTCCGTCGGCTCGCCGACCGCGAGCCCGCCGATGGCGTAGCCGTCGAGCCCGAGCGCCACCGTGGCCTCCACCGCGCGCCGCCTGAGGTCCTCGTGGATCCCGCCCTGAACGATGCCGAACAGCGCCTGGCTGCCGTCGCCCTTGCGATGGGCGGCGACGGAGCGAGCGAGCCACCGGAGCGTCAGCGCGAGAGAGCGCTCCGTATCGGTGGGCGTCGCGGGCTGGGCGAGACACTCGTCGAGCGGGTGGATGATGTCCACCCCGAGCGCCTGCTGGATCTCGACGCATGTCTCGGGAGACAGGAAGTGGAGCGAGCCGTCCAGGTGCGAGCGGAACTCGACGCCCTCCTCGCTGACCTTCCTGAGCTTCGTCAGGCTGAAGACCTGGAAGCCGCCGGAGTCGGTGAGGATCGGCCCATCCCAGCCCATGAAGCCGTGAAGGCCCCCCAGCTCGCGCACCAGCCCATGCCCCGGGCGCAACGACAGGTGATAGGTGTTGGCGAGGATGATCTGGGCGCCGGCGGCGCGGAGATCGGAGGGAGACAGGCTCTTCACGCTCCCCTGGGTGGCCACGGGCATGAAGGCGGGCGTCTCGATGTCGCCTCGCCTGGTGCGGATCCTGCCGAGACGCGCCGCCCCGTCCGTCCGGATCAGCTCGAACCGGATCGGCGCCATCTATTCGATCAGCATCGCGTCGCCATATGAGTAGAAGCGGTAGCGCGCCTGCACGGCGTGGGCGTAGGCGGCGAGGATCAGCTCCCGGCCCGCGAAGGCCGACACGAGGACGAGGAGTGTGGAGCGCGGCAGGTGGAAGTTGGTGACGAGCCCGTCCACCACCCGGAAGCGGTAGTCGGGTTGGATGAAAAGGTCGGCCTCGCCCGTCTCCGGCCGCAACCGGCCGGTTCCATCGGCGGCCCACTCGAGCGCGCGCGTCGTCGTGGTCCCCACGGCCACCACCCGGCGGCCCTCGGCCTTCGCGCGGGTGACGGCCTCGGCGGTCTCGCCCGGGATCGTCACCTGCTCGGACTCCATCCGGTGCGCCTCCACGTCCTCGCCCTGGACCGGCCTGAAGGTGCCCGGGCCCACGTGGAGCGTGACCGCGTGGATCTCGACGCCTCTTCCCCGCACGCGCTCGATCAGCTCCGGCGTGAAGTGCAACCCCGCCGTCGGGGCCGCCACCGAGCCCGGATCGCGCGCGTAGACGGTCTGGTAGCGCTGCCAGTCCTCGGGCTTCGGCGAGTCGTGGCGGTCGATGTAGGGCGGGAGCGGGGGCAGGCCGTGGCGCTCGAGGAGGTCCCGTACCGAGCCCGGGGTCTCGATCCGGAAGACGCGGTTGCCCCGCGGCGTTCGCTCGAGAACCACGGCACGCGCGGCGCCGCCGGCCAGCTGGAGCCTCACGCCGGGGCGACAGCGGCGGCCGGGGCGCGCCATCGCCTCCCAGTGACAGGACGCCACCTCGCGCAGCAGCAGCAGCTCCACGGGACGGCCGTCGGTGGCGAACGTGCCCAGGAGGCGCGCCGGGATCACCCGGCTATCGTTCCACACCAGACAGTCGCCAGGGCGCAGGAGATCCGGCAGCTCGTGGAAGCGCCGGTCCTCCAGGCGCCCGCTTGCGCGGTCGAGTCTCAGGAGCCGGGAAGCGTCACGCGGGGAGACGGGCTCCTGGGCGATCAGCTCGGGGGGCAGGGGGTAATCGAAGAGCGCGACGTCCATGACGGTCGGAGTCCAGCATCCAGTGGCGCGGCTACCCGGGCCCGGCGTCCCGGCCCCGCGGGGGCGGCGAGAGCGCCGAGAGCTGCTTCGACGCCTCCGGTGTGAAGCGAAGCAGGCAGCGGAAGGCCGCCGCGTGCGCGTCGGGATCGCTCTCCGGCGCCACGTAGAGAGCGGCGATCAGGTCGCGCCACCGCAGCAGCTCCCGGCGCAGGGATCTCCGCGCCTGCACCTGGACGGTCAGGTCGACGAGCTGGAACACCCGCTCGTAGGCGCTCCGCAGGCGTCCCCGGTCGCGCGCGTCCCCGAGCTTTGCCGCCCGGTTCATCTCGTTCCCGATCATGAGCACCTGCTGATCGACCGAGAACCCCGCCCACCGCTCGGGCGTCAAGGAGGCGTGCTGCGCCATCTCAGAGACCCTCCCCGTCGCCGACGAGTGCCCCGGTCAGCGCGCGGATCCGCTTCCGCAGCGCCGGGTCCTGCACCTCCATGCCGGGGTTCCCCTGCGAGGGCCGGATATTGATGAGCGACGTGAACTCGATGCATCCGTCCCGCCCCCGTCCCGGGTAGTAGTTCGCTCCCCAGAGGTCCCCCTGGCGGCTGCCGGCTTCGAGGAGGAGCTGCTCCGCGTCGGCGTGCAGCTCGCCGCCGATGGCGATGACTCCCCGCTCCACGTCCACCACGTACTTGATCATGTCGCCGAAGAGCCGGGCCAGGCGCACAAGCTCCGCGCGCTCGATCCTGCGCTCGAGGAGGAGAGTGCCGGCCGGTTCGTTCGCCATGGCCTCCATGGTTATACCGCGAGACGGCCCCCGGGGAACAGCCGGGGCCCCGGCGCGAGGGTACTGGGTCAAGTTGCGAGCCAGACGAGGCACGAGGGAGCCAGCGACGCGAGGCGTACTCTCTGTACGTTGAGCGTCGCGGGCGACCGAGTAACGAAGTATGGCGACGCAAATTGACCCAGTACCGGCGCGAGCTTTGGCTTGGCATTCCCGCGAGAGTTACGCCAAGATACCGTCTCGGGGGTGAGCAGATGGGCAGGCTGGCAGGCCAGGTCGCGGTGATCACCGGCGGGGCCAACGGCATCGGCCGCGACACGGCGCTCCGGTTCCTCGACGAAGGCGCGCGCGTGGTGATCGCGGACCTGAACGAGCCCAATGGCGAGGCGGTGCTGCACGTCGCCGCGGAGCGGGGACATCGAGACGCCATCCGATTCGCCAGGACCGACGTCGCCGAGGAGCGGGCCGTCGAGGCGATGATCCGATGCGCGCTGGACGCCTTCGGGCGGCTGGACTGCGTCTTCAACAACGCCGGGATCGGCGGCGCCTTCGGCCCCATCGACGAGACACGAGTCGAGGAGTGGGACTACACGCTGGCCGAGCTGCTCCGGGGCGTGTTCCTCGGCATGAAGCACGGCGCAACCGCCATGAAGGCCCAGGGCCAGGGCGGCTCGATCATCTCGACCTCGTCGGTCGCGGGCCTCGCGGGAGGCGGCGGAGCCCACGGCTACTCGGCGGCGAAGGCGGCGATCATCAGCCTGACGCGCACCGTGGCCGCCGAGCTGGCTCCGCACCGGATCCGCGTGAACGCCATCGCCCCGGGCCCGCTGATGACCGAGCTGTTCCACCGCAGACGCTCTACTCGTGGTTCGCTCACGTCCCGGGGATCAAGGTGGCGCTGCCGGCAACGGCCGCGGACGCCACGGGCCTGATGAAATCGGCCATCCGCGACGACAACCCGGTGCTCTTCTTCGAGCACAAGGCACTCTACCGCAACCGCTGGCCAGTCCCGCCCGGGTTCAAGGATCCCGACTACGTGGTCCCCTTCGGGCAGGCCGCGGTGCGTCGGGCCGGCACCGACATCACGGTGGTGGCGACGCTCTGCGCGCTGCACCACGCGCTGGCCGCGGCGGAGGCGCTGGCGGCCGAAGGCGTCTCGGTGGAGGTCATCGACCCGCGCACGCTGGTCCCGCTGGACGGCGAGACCATCATCGCCTCGGTGCGAAAGACCGGCCGCCTGCTGGTCGTGGACGAGGCCTATCTCACGTGCAGCATCCAGAGCGAGGTCATCGCCCTGGTGACCGAGCGCGCGTTCGGCGCCCTCAGGACGGCCCCGCGCCGCCTCGGCAACCCCGGCGTCCCCGTCCCCTTCCCGCCCCCGCTGGAGGATGCGGTGTTGCCCGGCACAGCCGACATCGCCGCTGCCATCCGCGAGATGGTGTCATCGTAGCCAGCGCATCCCGCAGCTCCCCGCTCGCGGCGTGACGGAGATCGCCTACCAGCCAGGAGATGGTCACGGGCGGCGAGGCCCTAGCAGGCTGCTGAAAAAGGCCCATCTGCTTCGTTGGCGCCCTCGGCCGCACGCTCAACGTACAGCGAGTACGCCTCGCGTACGGCCGTCGGGCGCCGCCTCGCATCTGGACCTTTTTGAGCAGCCTGCGAGTTCTTCAGCAACCTGCTAGGGGAGGGTGGAGAAGACCGCGCCCGGGTAGTAGTACTCGAGGATCTGGCGGGCCGAGTAGCCGAGCTGGGCCATGGTCCTGGCGGCCGCCTGGTCCATGCCGACCCCGTGGCCATAGCCGCGGCCCGAGAAGCGGGCGTGGGCGCCGTCCACGGCCACGGCGAACAGCGTGCTCTTGAGCGTGTCGTAGCCCACGAGCCGGCGGAAGTCGTTGCCGCGGAGCACGGTCGTGCCGCTCGTGCCGCGGACGGCGATCCGGGCCGCGCGCAGCGACACGCTTCGCTCGAGTACCTCGAGGGCCACGATGCGCCCCACCGAGACGCCGCCCTTGCGGAGCAGCGCGGTGAGGTCGGCGAGCGGCAGGTCCAGCGCCCACACGCGATGCGGCGACTCCGAGGGGAACTCGACGCGCACCGGCCGGAGCGCCGGCATGTTCGAGGCGGCGAACACCGCGCGCGGGTCTTCCGTGTAGCCGCCGCTGTCGGTGTGATAGAAGGCCGGGAAGAGGTCGCCCTCCCAGAGGAGAACCTGCCCCTCCGTCTCCTTCACCGCGGCCCAGATGGGCGAGTCGGCGCCGACCTGGCCCGCGTACTGCTGATGCACCGTGGCGGCGACGATCTGGTAGGGCTTGCCCGCGTTCAGCCGGCGGTGGAAGGCGGCGTAGGTGCGCGCCACGACGGCCTGGGCCTTGAGCATCTCGGGCGGCATGCGCTCGCCGGCCTCGGCCTTGACCGCGCCCATCAGGTAGTCCTCCAGCGGCAGCTCGTTGATCACCAGGAGTCCGTCGCCCGCGCGGAGGACGTCGATGGCCCCCGGGTAGTCGCGGCCGTTGAACCGCATGGCCCCGCCGTTGGCGCCCACCACGCGGATGGTCCCGGCGGTTACGCTGTCGGCGCGCAGGCCGCGCACTTCCACGTTGCCGTTGACCGGGACCAGGCGAATCCACGTGGGCTGCTCGGTCGTGAGCGGCTGGCCGGCCGCGTCCTGGATGGCGAAGGGACCGCCGCCCAGCTCCACCGCGCGGACCCCGTCGACCAGCGCCACGCGGATATCGCCTCCGGCGAGCGCCGGGCGCGCCCCCAGACACACGAGCACGCCGAGGGCGAGAGCGACGAGCAGCCGGACGTGTCGGCGGCGGGCTAGCGGCGGCCGAAGAGCGACAAGAGCAGCGTGAGGACGATGGAGATGATGACGGAGGTCGCCAGCGGGAAGTAGAAGCGCCAGGTGCCGCGCTCGATGTAGATGTCCCCGGGCAGCCGTCCGATCCATGGCACCTTCCCTGAGAGATTTCCCGCCAGGAGCAGGATTCCTCCCAGGACTATCATGACGACCCCGAAACCCACGAGGATTTTCCCGAGGTCCGTCAAAGGGGCAGCTCGCGCTGGCCGGTGGAGGAAGCGGGGAGGGCGTGGCCCAGATGGGCGTAGGCCGCCGCCGTGACCTTCCGCCCGTTCGGGCTGCGCACGACGAAGCCGATCTTCAGGAGGAACGGCTCCACCACCTCCGCCAGCGTCTCCGCCTCGTCGTTGATGGTGGCCGCGATGGCCTCGAGGCCGACCGGGCCGCCCCCGTACTGCTCGATGATCGCGCCGAGGAAGCGGCGATCCAGCCGGTCGAGCCCTGCCTGGTCCACCCCCTCGCGGTCCAGCGCGTCCCGCGCGACCTCGGCCGTCACCGCCCCGTCCCCCTTCACCTGGGCGTAGTCGCGGACGCGGCGCAGGAGGCGGTTGGCGATACGCGGCGTCCCGCGGGAGCGGCGGGCGACGGCGCCGGCCCCGCCCTGATCGATGGAGGCTCCGATGATGGAAGCCGACCGGAGGATGATCGACGTCAGGTCCTCCACGTCGTAGAAATCCAGGTGGTGGAAGATCCCGAAACGCTCCCGGAGCGGGGAGGAGAGCATCCCCGGCCGCGTGGTGGCGGCCACCAGCGTGAAGGGGCGCAGCGGGATGCGCATGCTCTTGGCGTTGAGCCCCTTGTCCATCACGAAGTTGAGCGCGAAGTCCTCCATGGCCGGGTACAGCAGCTCCTCCACGATGCGCGGGAGCCGGTGGACCTCGTCGATGAAGAGCACGTCGCGGTCGCCCAGGTTGGTGAGGATGCCCATGAGGTCCCCGCCCCGCTCGAGGGAGGGACCGGCCGTGGTAACCATCTGGGCGCCCATCTCGTTGGCCATGATGGTGGCGAGCGTGGTCTTGCCGAGGCCGGGGGGCCCCGAGAGGAGCACGTGGTCGAGAGGCTCGCCCCGCTGGCGGGCCGCCTCCACCGAGATCCGCAGGCTCTCGACCGTCGCGCGCTGGCCCACGTACTCGTCCAGGCGTTGCGGGCGGAGCTGGCGCTCGATCTGCGCCTCCTCGGGCAGCGCCACCCGGCTCATGACGTGCGCCTCGTCGCTCACGTCCGGCCTCCGCTCCCGCGATAGATCTCGTCGAACAGCTCCTCGGGCGTCGTGAGGTCGGGCCGGCGGCTGAGCGCCCGGCTGATCAGCTCGGCCGCCTCGCTGGGCCGGTGCTGGAGCTGCTTCACCAGCACCTCGAAGACCAGGCCGCGCAGCCCGTCTTCATCCAGAGGCGCCGCAGGCCGCGCGGGGCGCGCCTCCCCGGCGGACTCCTCGGCCGCGAGCAGCGCGAACTTCGCCACCTTGCTCTGGAGCTGGGCCACGATGTTCTTCGCCTTCTGGGGCCCGATGCCGGGCAGCCGGCGGAGATACCCCTCGTCCTGGCGGGCGATGGCGGCGGCGATCTCGCCCACGGGGGCCGCCAGCGAGCGGGCCGCCACCATGGGGCCCACGTCCTTCACCGTGATGAGCTTCTCGAAGAACTCCTTGTCGAGCTCGGAGGTGAATCCGATGAGCACGGGGCGCGGCTGGTTCTGCGTCGCGTGGTAGTGGATCGCCAGCGAGATCTCGTCGGCGCCGTCGCCCCCGGCCGCCGACGCGCCGGCCAGCGCGCGCTGGGTCACGGGCGGCAGGAACACCTCGTAGCCGACGCCGGCCGCCTCGAGGATCACCCGGTCCTCGATCCGCGCGCGCAGCCTGCCCCGGAGCGAGGCGATCATGAGGCCCCCCGCGCCGCGGGCCACCGGCCCCGGCCCGTCGGGATCCGCCCCGTGACCCGCCCCATGCCGGTGACAGCCAGCCCGAGGGCATCGGCCACATGCGACGGACGCGGCGGCTCGGCAAGCCCCAGGAGAGTCTGGACGCTCCGCTGCATCTGCGCCTTCCCGGCGGCCCCGTTGCCGGTGATGGCGCGTTTGACCTCGGCGGGCGCGAGCGCCAGCACCGCCACGCCGAGCTGACGGGCGGCGAGGTAGATCACGCCGCGGGCATGGCCCATGAGGATCGCGGTCCGCGGGAACTTGTACTCCGTGTAGAGGTCTTCCACGACGAGGAGGCCCGGCTCGCGGGCCTGGATGA
>MGBT01000037.1:0-18677 GCA_001788395.1 Candidatus Rokubacteria bacterium GWA2_70_23 | reverse complement strand
TGAAAAAGGCCCATCTGCTTCGTTGGCTCGGTCGCTCCTCGCTCAACGTACATCGAGTCCGCCTCGCTCGTCGCCTCCCTCGCCGCCTCGCATCTGGACCTTTTTGAGCGGCCTGCGGAGTTTTTCCGCGTCCTGCTAGGCGGCGGAGATGGCGTCGAGGACCTCGTCGGGGATATCGTAGTTCGAGTAGGCAGCCTGGACGTCGTCCTGCTCCTCGAGCGCCTCGATCAGCCGCAGCACCACCGAGGCCTCCTTGCCCTCCACGCGGACCGTGGACTGGGGCAGCATTGCCACGGCGGCCTCCAGCACGGGGATGCCCTGGCGCTCCAGCGCCTCCCGCACCGGTTCCATTTCATCAGGGGCCGTGGTGATCTCGAAAGCTTTTTCCACCCGCTTGACGTCCATGGCGCCCGCGTCCAGCGCCTTCTCCAGCAGGTCGTCCTCCGTCACCCGCTCGGCGTCCACCTGGATCACGCCGCGGCGATCGAACATCCACGCCACGCACCCCGCCGTGCCCATGCGCCCGCCGTTCTTCTCGAAGGCGCGCCGGAGCTCGGGGCCGGTGCGGTTCTTGTTGTCCGTCAGCACCTGCAGGAGGATGGCCACCCCGCCGGGCCCGTAGCCCTCGTAGGTGATCTCCTCGTAGGACTCGCCCGGCAGCTCGCCGGTGCCCTTCTGGATCGCGCGCTTGATGTTGTCGGCGGGCATGTTCGCGGCCCGCGCCGCCTCCATGGCGGCCTTCAGGCGCACGTTGCCCTTGGGATCGCCGCCGCCGTTGCGCGCCGCCACCGTGATCTCGCGGAGGATCTTGGAGAAGAGCTTCCCCCGCTGCACGTCCGTCTTGCCCTTCTTCCGCTTGATCTGCGACCAGCGTGAATGCCCGGACATGATGCCCTCACCTTCCCTCGTGGATGGATATGGTCCCCACGGTGGCGATCCACTGCATCGTCCGCCCGCCGTGGATCTGTCCGGGGGCGCCCGCGTGCTCCGGAAACACCCAGTGGACCACCTCCGTGACGCTGTCGGCAATCGAGAGCATGGGGGGTGAGTTTTTCTACCACGCGCACCCGATCAAGTCCAGCCGAGCCGTGCCGGCCCGTCCGGAGGACGACGGGCCAGACACCCTCCTGGCCGACCGGGAGGCCGCATCAGACCGCCTCGCCCCGGCGCCATTCACATCGCGTCGCGGCGGTAGAACCAGCGCTTGACGACCTCGACGAGCCCCAGGTAGCCGGCGACCATGGCGAGGAGGAAGGCGAAGAAGAGCGGCGGCAGAGGAAGATGACGATCTCCAGAATAAGGAAGCCGAAGCGCCGCGCCCCGCGCTCGCACTCGGTCTCGGGCGGGCGGCCGACGAGGCCCGCCGCCACGCGCCCGAACTCCGTCGCCGGACCGGTCTTCATGACGACGGCCTTGCCCAGGCCGCTGATCACCGAGGTGCCGCTGAAGACGGCGGTCACCGCCTCGGTCAGCCCGTCGGACGGCCCGGGATCGGCGAGCGCGTGCTTCTTGCTGGTGCGGGGCCTCCGGAAGGTCCAGGCGGTGTTGCTGTGGTTCGCGCTGGCGCACAACCTGATGCGCGCGGTGGGGCTCCGGCGGGCGGCGGGGGCGGCCGGATGAGCGGCCACGCCCTGACCGGGCGGGGACTGGACGAGTCAGGCCGCGGCGGGCCGGGGCTCCCCCGTTGACGACGGCCCATTCACGATGAACCCGCGCGACGCCGTCGTCAGCCTACGCTCCCTCGCCGCTCGCGGGCGATTCCCTCACAGTCTCTGAGCGCCTTCCTCCTGCTCGAACGCAGGGGTCGCGCCGGCAAGCCGTTTCTGTCCGGCCGTCCGCTACTTTCGCCCCCGGGTCACGAGATCTTCGTACCGGCGCCGGAGATTTCTCTCGGCTGCGAGCTGTTCCTTCAGCTGACGGAGTTCGCCGCCGGCTTCGGCAAGCTTCGATTCCAGCTGCTGCGCGCGCATCTTCTCAGAATCGATTTCCGTCTGCAGCTGCTTGACCTGCTTGTCGGTCCCTCGGGTCGCCTGGCGCCACCAGAGGTCGGCGGCGATCCCGCCGCCGATCAGCCCGAGGATGAGCCACACGACGGCGCGTCGCAGGATGGATTTCCCGATTCCCACTGTAGTCTCTCCCGTGTGCCGGTCAGGCCCAGCATGTCAGCGCCAGCGCTGCCTCTGCGTTCGGATCGAGCCGAGAACGGGACACCTCCTTTGCGGCGTTTTTCGACACATAGATCGGGACATGCGCTATCCCGCATTCTTCACGAACGGTCGTCGCGTGTGGCGGGCGGGGCCTGTCGCAGGGTGCGGTGCCTGCGGGTCCGGCTCCGTCGCACACGCGGGCCAATCTCCGCAAAGTCTCTAGGCCGAAGGGCTCTCGTGGCCTTCTTCCTTGATCGAGAGCACCTGGTCGCCCGCCCTGAGCGAGGCCGACCATGTGATGTGGATGGCGTTCTTCACGCTCTGATGCGCCGGGCAGCCCTGAGGATGCGCCGCCAGGGCGCGCTCGGTGGCCTCCCGCGCCTCCCCCGGAACGGCGAGATCGTAATGCACGTGAATGGCCTCGATGCGGATGGTCTTCCCGATGCCGGCGATGCGGCCCTCGACCGTGGCGGTCGAGGCGTCACGGTCGAACGCGATTTTGCGCCCTGCCAGGGCGCCGCGCAAGGTGCCGTACATTCACGCCGCGACGGCGGCCACGATGTGGTCAAGGGTGGACGCGACCGGCGGCTCCTCGGCGACCCCGTAGTACTCGCGCAGTCCGCCTTGGACGCCGTAGATCACCGGCGCCGGCACGTCGCCGAGATACGCATGGCGGTAGCCGTGCCGGTATTCCCCTCGGTCGACACCCAAAACCGGCCATAGATGGACACCTCAAACCCGGCCATAGGGGGTAGGCGATCAAGACCTTGACGCGGCGGGCGGGGGTGTGGTCCCTCTCGCCAGCATGACCAACATCTTGAGCGACGACAAGCGACAGGAAGTTCTGGCACTTGGGCGGTTGGGCTGGACGCTTCGGCGGATCCAGCAGGCGACGGGTGTGCGGCGCGACACCGCCAGCGCCTACCTCAAGGCGGCCGGGCTCGCCGTGCGGCCGCCCGGGCGGTGGGGCCGCCCGCCGGCAAATCCGGCCAACGGGGTGTCCACCGACTCCGGACCGCTCACGTGCGGTCGAGGCGGGTCGCTGTCGAACCCCAGGTTGGACGAGACGCGCTCGCGCCTCACGGCACCGAGGGCCGGCGCGCTCGCGGCTAGCAGCCACCGATCGCCACGGGGGCGCGGAGTCGGACGCCGTGGCGCGCATAGGCGCGGAAGACCATCACGTGGAAGTGCGGCTGGGCGAACTCCTCGATGGCGCTCACGAGGCCCCGCGCGGTCAGGCGACCGAGCACCAGGCGCAGCCACGTTAGCTCGACGTCGGAGTGCTCGACCTTGGACAGGTCGACCGAGGCGCCGGTCAGGTGCGTCGAGGCGATGGCGCCCCGTGCGGGCGCCGCGTTGCCGTTCCATTCCCCCAGCGCCTCTTGGACGGCCTCGGTCCGCGTGAGGTCCGTCACGCGGAGGCGGCTCCGGAACAGCGCGTGCAGGGCCTCGCCGAGTTGCTGGATGAAGAGCCGCGTCCAGGGGCGGGCCACCCGTCGCCAGCGGGGGACGCCGACGACGCGGAATCCACGCGCCTCCTCGGGCAGAGAGACGAGCAGGCCGGCGCGGACGAATCGACCCAGTGACCCGCGGGTGCGGAGCCGGGAGAGCCGCTCGGCATCCGCCCGGGCGTTCTCGCGGACGAGGTGGCCCCGGCTCGCCGGGATGGGCGCCGCGAACGACTGGAGCCGCCCGCTCCGGAGGCGTTCGACGGCGGGGAGCACGAGCACGTCCCCGGGGCGGACCGGCGCGCCGCGGCGAAGCGCGTTCAGGCGACGGAGCCGTGCCTGCGACGTGTCGGCCCCCCGGGCGATGGCGGCCAGAGACTCCCCACGCCGCACGACGTGGCACCAGACGGGGGCGCCGACCGCCGCGTCGGCCGCGGAGACCGGGACTGCGAAGCCGGCCGCGGCCGCCAGGCCGACCGCCCACGCCCGGAGCCGGCTCCTCCAGATCCGGGCGGCCATCAGCGGCCTCACGGCGGGCCCCAGACGAGCGAGTCGTGCAGCCAACCCTCGCCCACCTCGTGCTGCACGTGGAGCCATCGCCCCGCGCGATCGAGCACGAGCAGGTTGACGCTCCGCTCCGCCGTGAAGGCGATCGGATGCCCGGTTCCGGGACCCTCCCGCACGTTGACGACATCGCGGACGACCACGACGGCCGGCCGGCCGTCCGTGAGCGGGGCGTAGATCCAGGCGGCTTCGCCGGTGACGTCCCGCACCTCGAGCCACCGGCCCTGCCGGCCGACCACGTGGAGGGGTTCGTTCTCGTAGGCGTCGCGGACCTTCTCGGCCTTCGGCGACGGCCGGGCGCGGAGGTTCGCCGTGTCCACCTTGACGCGCACGAAGCGTTGGGGACCGGCGTCGGTCTCCTGGGCGGGCAGGGTGGCGGCGCCCAGGAGGGCGAGCAGGGCGACCACCCACCGCAGGCTGTCGGTCGTCTGGGGGGCCGTTTGCGCGCGCATGTTGGAACCTCCCGTGGGTCCGTGGGGTGGTTTGGGGGGTCCCGGGCGCCGGAGGCAGCCGGCCTGAGACACGGGCGGCACCCCCGGCGGGCCCGGGAGCTGTTCGATCCGGTGCGCCGGCGCGCACGGCGCCGGCCCGGGGGAGCTACGGAGAACGCGTCAGAAGACACCGCGCCCGAGGAGGCGAAACGCCGACGGGTTCACAAGGCGTGGCACGGCCCGACTGTAGCAGGACGGGCGTGGGACCTCCAAGGAAATCTCGCGGGGCGCCGCAGCCTCGATGACGATCCAGCTTCGCCACGCCATCAGCAGGGCCAGACGCAGGGCTACGGCCGGATCCAGGCGGGGGAAGCGGTGCCATCGGCATCGGTGGGAGCATTGGGAACGATCCTTGGGGGGCCGGGTCCGCACGCGCCGCCACGTCCGAGTGCGGAGCTTGAACGAAACCGCTTCGCGGTGGAGGGTGCCGAGGTTACCCTGAATGGAAGAGCACGGTGAGGAGCGCGACCAGCAGCCGCCCCGTCATGGCCTCGGAGTGAGAGGCGGGGCAGGCCCGGGAGGCAAGGCAGGCGCGAGAGACGAAGGCTCTATCACCACGCGGTCCAGCCGATGCCAGCCGCTCGGGTGCAGGCGCAGGTTGCGGACCTCGGGGCGCGCCACGGCCCAGTGAAGCCGCACGTACAGCGGGATCCAGGGGACCTCGTCGGCCAGGAGCGCCTGCGCGCGCGCGTACACGCGCTGGCGCTCCGGACGGAAGGAGAGCTGGCTGCCGCGGATCAGGAGATCGTCGAGGCGCGGGTTGCGATAGAAGGACAGGTTCACGGCGGCGCCCCCCTTGGCGGCCCCTTCGCTCGTGGAGAGCGGGTAGAGGAGCAGGTGCGGATCGCCGCCCTCCGCGCGGGCCTCGACGAGGATCATCTGGTGCTCGCCGCTCTGCGCCACGCGCAGGGCGATGTCGGGTGTCTCGGGAAGGACCGAGAGCACGATCCCCGCGGCCCCGAGCATCCAGTAGAGCTCATCTGTCAGGCGCCCCACGTCGAGCCCCGGGCCGACCCCCGCCACGAGCAGCTGGGACGAGACCCCCCGGGGGAGCCCGGCCGCCGCGAGGAGACGTCGCGCCGCCTCCGGGCTGGCCCTGCCCGGGGACGCCCCAGCGGCCACGCTGCCCCAGACGCCCGGCGGCAGGAAGGACGAGAGCGGGACGGCCACCGGCTCCACGGCCGAGGCGATGGCCTGGGGATCGAGCGCCGCCGCCACCGCCTGACGGACCTTCTTCCGCCTGAACGGGTCGCGCTCGGTCTGCATGGCCAGGTAGCCGATGCGCCAGCCGGGGACAGACAGCGCTCCGGCGAGCCGTGACGGCGCGACGTCGGGGATCAGCACATCGACCGCGCGCGCGTCGAGATCGGCCTCGCCTTGCTCGACGTCCAGGTACTCGCGGAAGACCAGCCGGCTCGTTCGCGGCGCGCCGCCCCAGTAGAAGGGGTTGGCGTCCAGGGCGATCCGGCCCGGGCCCATCTCCGCCGGGCTATAGGGTCCGGTGCCAACCCACCGCGTGCCGCCATCGGGGCCCGTGGTCGCGCGCGCGACGCCGAGGGCGGGATGCGCCAGCACCGTCAGGAGGGGCGCATAGGGGAGCACGAGATGGATCTGGATGGTCCGCGCATCCGGCACGCGGATCTCCTTGATGACGCCCGGGGTCCCGCGCAGCAGCCGCGGCACCACCGGGTTCCGTTCTGGGGCCTGCGGGTGGCCCGGGAAGAGCATCCGCTCGAGGCTCACCGCCACGTGCTGGGCCGTGAGGGGGGTGCCGTCGTGGAAGCGAACGCCCTCGCGCAGCCGGATGGTCCAGGCGAGCCCGTCCCGCGCCACGCTCCACTGGAGGGCGAGCCCCGGCTCCACGTCGCTCGATCCCTCGCGGTAGTGGACAAGCCGATCGAAGACGTGGCGCGCGACGATGGCAGCCGACCCGTTGACGGCCAGGGCAGGATCGAGCGTCGCGGGTAGCTGGGAGAGCCCCACGCGCAGCACCGAGCCCTGAGCGCTAGCAACGGGCGCGCCTCCGAGCCCGAAGAGCGCGGCAAGGACGCAGCAGCACACCAGGGCGCGTAGCGGCATGTCCCTGTTATACGACCCGTGTCACCTCATGGCCAGAACTGTCACCGGATCTTGCGGATCGCGAGGCCGCATGCGCGCCCTCCCGCCCCATCTCCGCGTCGTCCCATGCGCCGGCATTCACGCAGCGACGGGCATCGAACTTGCTTATCAGGTCCAGTGGGGGAGCCGAACCCTGATGTATGAGACTGGAACTCCCCCGCTCCGCGAGGCGTTTGACAGGGTGAGAGCGATAGGGGAGCGCCCCGGTCAGAGATCGGGAAAACTCAAATGAATTCGATGGATGTGAACGGTGATTCAGGGGCAATTCCCTTGACACCCCGCAAAACGGGCCCCTATACTGACGCCGCATGTGGGGCGATGTGCCCCCGATGGGCTCCGCCTGGCGCAGCGCCCGCGGACTCACCCGGAAAGGAATGGGTGGAGGAGATGAAGGAGTTCGAGAAGAAGCCCAGCCCGAACAGGGAGCCTTCGTCCGAAGGGATGAAGGGGTTGTCCAAGTTCCTTCCCATGACGGACTCGAACTATCGCCGGCGACTCACCGAGTACGAGGTGCAGGTCCAGGACCTGCAGGCGTACGTGCGCTCCCTCGAGACGGAGACCGTGCGGCTGCGCAAGAAGGTCGAGGACGCGCCCAGGGAGACCATGGTCCTCGAGAACAAGCTCCGCGAGGCCAACCGCCAGCTCGTCCAGTCCTTCAACCAGAACGAGAAGCTCGTCAACGCGCTCTACGAGGCGCGCGAGCAGATCTCCTCGCTTCGCGAGGAGGTCGACAAGCTGTGCGCGCCGCCCTCGACCTACGGCGTCTACCTGTCCGTCAACGAGGACGGCACGGTCAACATCCTCTCGCAGGGGCGGAAGGTGAAGGTCAACCTGCACCCGTCCATCAAGCCCGAGGAGATCAAGCCCGGCCAGGAGCTGATCCTCAACGAGGGCCTCAACGTCGTCGAGGCGGCCGGCTACGAGATCCAGGGCGAGGTCGTCATCCTCAAGGAGGTCCTCGACGAGGCGCGCGCCGTCGTCACGCTCCGCGCCGACGAGGACAAGGTGAGCATCATCGCTGACCCGCTGCGCGCCGCGCGGCTCAAGGTGGGCGATCACATCCTGATGGACGGCAAGAGCGGCTACCTCCTGGAGAAGCTGCCGAAGAGCGAGGTCGAGGACCTCATGCTCGAGGAAGTGCCGGACATCAGCTATGAGGACATCGGCGGCCTGGGCGCCCAGATCGAGAGCATCAAGGACGCGGTGGAGCTGCCGTACCTGTACGCCGACTACTACCGCGAGCACCACCTGGCCCCGCCCAAGGGCGTGTTGCTCTACGGCCCGCCGGGCTGCGGCAAGACCATGATCGCCAAGGCGGTGGCCAACAACCTGGCCGAGCGCATCTCCGAGAAGCGCGGCGAGAAGGTGAAGGGCTACTTCCTCAACATCAAGGGCCCCGAGCTGCTGAACAAGTACGTGGGCGAGACCGAGCGGAAGATCCGCGAGATCTTCATCAAGGCGCGCGAGAAAGCCGCCGAGGACGTGCCGGTGGTGGTGTTCTTCGACGAGATGGACGCGCTCTTCCGCACCCGCGGCTCGGGCATCTCCTCCGACGTGGAGACCACCATCGTCCCGCAGCTCCTGGCCGAGATCGACGGCGTCGAGCATCTCAGGAACGTCATCGTGATCGGGGCCTCGAACCGGCAGGACCTCATCGACCCGGCCATCCTGCGCCCGGGGCGGCTCGACGTGAAGATCAAGATCGAGCGGCCGGACAAGGCGGCGGCGGTGGACATCTTCACGCGGTACATGACCACCGAGCTGCCGATCCACGAGTCCGAGACCCGGCAAGACGGGGGCGACCTGCAGGTGGCCGTGGACCGCATGATCGCCGCCACCGCCGAGGAGATGTACAGCCTCGAGGAGGACAACCGCTTCCTGGAGGTCACCTACGCCAACGGCGACAAGGAGATCCTGTACTTCAAGGACTTCTCCTCGGGGGCGATGATCGAGTCCGTGGTGCGGCGGGCCAAGAAGCTCGCGCTGAAGCGCTACATCCAGACCAGCGAGAAGGGCATCACGCTCGCGGACATGCTCGACGCCGTCCGCGAGGAGTTCAAGGAGAACGAGGACCTGCCCAACACGACCAACCCCGACGACTGGGCCAAGATCGCCGGCAAGAAGGGCGAGCGGATCGTCTACGTGAAGCCGCTCATGGGCGAGAGCAAGGACAAGCCGCGGGCGGTCGAGCGGCTGATCAACACCGGCCAGTACCTGTAACCGACGCGGCGAGGGCGGGACCACGACCGCCCCCGCCGCTTTTCTCTCCGGCCCCCTGCCCCGTGCCGCCCGCGGCAAGCCAGGTGTCGGCACGGAAGACGCAGCGGTCCGAACTCGGGGGGGGCATGGCGATTCCGAAGGTGATGGGCATCGAGACCGAGTACGGCATCACCGTCAAGAACCAGCCCGACTTCAACCCGATCCTGTCCTCGCTCCTGCTGATCAACTCCTACGAGACGTACCGGTCGTCGCGGATCCGCTGGGACTACGAGGCCGAGAGCCCGCTGCGGGACGCCCGCGGCTTCGAGTACGCCGAGGACAAGGAGGTCCCGTCCAAGGAGGAGTCGCGCCTCATCAACCTGATCCTCTCCAACGGCGCGCGCTTCTACGTGGACCACGCCCACCCCGAGTACTCGTCGCCCGAGACGACGAACCCGCGGGACTGCGTCATCTGGGACAAGGCCGGCGAGCGGATCCTGAACCTCTCCCGCTCCCGCGCCGAGGCCGTCTCGCCGCCCGAGCAGCGGATCCTGATCTACAAGAACAACACGGACTCCAAGGGCAACTCCTACGGCACCCACGAGAACTACCTGATGGACCGCAAGGTGCCCTTCGCCCGCATCGTCCAGTACCTCATGCCGTTCTTCGTGAGCCGCCAGGTCTTCACCGGCGCGGGGAAGGTCGGCGCCGAGAACAGCACCGAGCACTGCGATTATCAGATCTCGCAGCGGGCCGACTTCCTGGAGACCGAGGTGGGGCTCGAGACGATGCACAGTCGCCCCATCATCAACACCCGGGACGAGCCGCACGCCGATCCCGAGAAGTACCGGCGGCTGCACGTCATCGTGGGCGACGCAAACATGAGCGAGACGGCCACCTACCTCAAGTGCGGGACCATGGCCATCGTGCTCAGCATGATCGAGGACGACTTCATCGACCGCGATCTCTCGCTCGACACCCCGGTGATCGCGTATCGGAACGTGTCGCGGGACCTCGCCTGCCGGGAGACCGTCCGGCTGAAGGACGGCCGCGCGCTCAGCGCGGTGGATCTCCAGTGGGAGTTCCTGACCCGGGCGCGGCGCTACTGGGAGACGCGGCCTCACGAGGCGTGGGTCGAGGACGTGATGGCGCGCTGGGAGTCGGTGCTGACGCGTCTCGCCCGGGATCCCATGAGCCTCGACCGCGAGCTGGACTGGGTGATCAAGCGGCACCTCATCGAGGCCTACAGGGACAAGCACGGGCTGCCGTGGTCGGAGTCGCGGGTGGCCATGATCGACCTCCAGTACCACGACATCCGGCCGGGCAAGGGCCTCTACTACAAGCTCGAGGAGTCCGACGCGGTGGAGCGCCTGGTGACGGACGACGAGATCTCCAAGGCGATCTACGATCCCCCGAAGGACACGCGGGCATACTTCCGCGGCATGTGCCTGCAGAAGTACGCCGACGAGGTGGTCTCCGCCTCCTGGGACTCGGTGATCTTCGACCTCAAGGAAGGGCCCCTCAAGAAGATCTTCATGCTCGAGCCGCTGCGCGGCACGGAGGCGCACGTGCGCGAGCTCTTCGCCGACTCCCCGACCGCGGGAGACCTGCTGCGCAACCTGGGCAAGCCGAGCGGCGACGTCTGATGGAGGCTCGCTGGCAGGCCGCCTTCTTCGACTACGCCACCTCCTCTTTCTCGGAGGTCCTGCGGCGGAGCGCGCCCCACCTGCTCCCCCCACCGTCCACCTGGACCGGACAGGACCCGCAGGGGCCGCCGCCCGTGCCCCACGGCACCACGGTGCTCGCGGTCCGCTACCGGGACGGCGTGGTGATGGCCGGCGACCGCCAGGCCAGCGAGGGGTACCAGGTGGCCCACCGCCGCATCGAGAAGATCTTCAAGGCCGACGACCTCTCGGCCGTCGGCATCGCGGGGGCGGCGGGGCCGGCCATGGAGATGGCACGGCTCTTCCAGACCGAGCTCGAGCACTACGAGAAGGTCGAGGGCGAGAACCTCTCCCTCGAGGGCAAGGCCAACCGGCTCGGACAGATGATCCGCGTGAACCTGCCCATGGCCATGCAGGGGCTCGTAGTGGTGCCCGTCTTCGCGGGCTTCGACGAGAAGGCGGGCGTGGGCCGGCTCTTCAAGTACGACGTGACGGGCGGCCGCTACGAGGAGACCGACTACTTCGCCCAGGGCTCCGGCGGCAAGGACGCGCGGGACTCGCTCAAGAAGCGCTTCAAGCGCGACCTGGGCAAGGACGAGGCGGTGCGGGTCACCGTCGAGGCCCTGCTCGACGCGGCCGACGAGGACCTCGGCACCGGCGGGCCGGACCTCATGCGCGGCATCTTCCCCACCGTGAAGACCATCACCCGCTCGGGGATCAGCGACCTGCCGGACGACGACGTCCGCCGCCACTGCGAAGCGATCCTCAACGACCGAGGCAGGCTGTGATGCCGCTGCCCTACTACGTCTCGCCCGAGCAGATGATGAAGGACAAGGCGGAGTATGCCCGCAAGGGCATTTCCCGCGGCAAGGCCATCGTCACCATCGAGTACCGCGACGGGATCCTGCTGGTGGCGGAGAACCCCTCGACGCTGCTCCACAAGATCTCCGAGATCTACGACCGCATCGCCTTCGCCGGCGTGGGCAAGTACAACGAGTTCGAGAACCTGCGCGTGGCCGGGGTCCGGCACGCCGACGTGAAGGGCTACTCGTACTCGCGCGGGGACGTGAGCGCCAAGGCGCTGGCCAACGCCTACTCGCAGGGGCTCGGGAACATCTTCACCCAGGACATCAAGCCCTTCGAGGTGGAGGTGCTCGTGGTGGAGGTGGGGGACCCGAACGGGTCCAAGAACGAGATCTACCACATCCTCTACGACGGGACGATCGAGGACGAGAAGAACTTCGCGGCCATGGGCGGACAGGCCGACGAGATCCGCCGCTACCTCAAGGAGAACTTCCAGGAGGGCCTCGACCTGGCGGGGGCGCTCCAGCTCGGCGTCCGCGCCCTCATGGTGACCCAGAACAAGACCCTCACCGAGCGGGACCTCGAGGTCGCGGTGCTCGACCGCAACAAGGAGCGCCGGAGGTTCCGCCGGATTCCCTCCGAGGTCCTGCACCAGCTGCTCGAGCCCGGCACGTAGGCCCCCGGGGCCGGCCGGAAATGTTGCGCGGGCTCCCACCCCCTGCTACCCTGACCCCCACATGAAGCGCCGTATCTTCGGGATCGAGAACGAGTACGGCCTGACCTGCACGCTGAACGGCCAGCGGCGCCTCTCGCCGGACAACGTCGCGCGGTACCTCTTCGAGAAGGTCATCCCCGGGGCCCGCAACGCCAACGTGTTCCTGGAGAACGGCGCGCGCCTCTACCTCGACACGGGCTTCCACCCCGAGTACGCCACCCCCGAGTGCGACGACGTCGCCGAGCTCGTCACCCACGACAAGGCCGGCGAGCGCATCGTGGAGGACCTGCTCCATCAGGCGGAGAAGCGACTGCGCGAGGACGGGATCTCCGGCAACATCCTCCTCTTCAAGAACAACACCGACTCGGCCGGCAACTCCTACGGCTGCCACGAGAACTACCTCGTGAGCCGGGACGTGTCCTTCCAGCGGCTCGCCGAGGGGCTCATCCCCTTCTTCGTGACGCGCCAGATCTTCGCCGGCGCGGGCAAGGTGCTGCAGACCCCGCGCGGTTTCCACTACTGCCTCTCCCAGCGGGCCCAGCACATCTGCCAGGAGATCTCGGGCGCCACGACCTCGTCGCGCTCCATCATCAACACCCGCGACGAGCCGCACGCGGATGCCGAGAAGTACCGGCGGCTGCACGTCATCGTCGGCGACTCGAACATGTCGGAGGTGGCCACCTACCTCAAGGTCGGCACCACCGCGCTGATCCTCGACATGATCGAGGACGGCCACTTCGACCGGGACTACAGCCTGCAGTCCCCCGTCCAGGCGATCCGGGATATCAGTCATGATCCCACGCTGAGGGAGACGGTGAGGCTCAAGGACGGCCGCACGATCTCGGCGCTCGATCTCCAGATCGAGTACCTCGAGTACGCCACCCGCTACGTGCGCGCCATCGACGCGGACCCTGCCACCCACGACGTGCTCGAGCGCTGGACCGCCGTGATCGACGCCCTCGCCACGGACCCCATGCGGCTCCATCGCGAGGTGGACTGGGTCATCAAGAAGGAGCTGATCGAGAGCTTCATGGAGAAGAACAAGCTGTCGTGGCGCGACCCCAAGGTCTCGCTCATCGACCTGCAGTACCACGACATCCGGCCCGACCGCGGCATCTACTTCCGGCTCCTCCAGCGCGACTCGGTGGACCGCATCGTCACCGACGAGCTGATCGAGCGCGCCAAGCATCTGCCGCCGCAGACCACGCGAGCGCGGCTCCGCGGCGAGTTCATCCGGCAGGCGAACCTCAAGGGCAAGGACTACCGCGTGGACTGGGTGTACCTCAAGCTCAACGACCCGGAGCGCGAGACCATCCTCTGCAAGGACCCCTTCCAGAGCCACGACGAGCGGGTCGAGCGCCTCATCCGCTCGTTCTAGCCTCCGCTCCGGCTCAGAGGTGGCGGACGTTCCCGGGGCGGGCCAGGAGCTGTCCGACGGGCAGGGCCGTCACGCCGTCCCCCAGCGAGTACCGCTCCCGCCCCGGATACAGCAGGTAGGCGCGCGCCACCTCCAGGTCCCGCATGCAACATAGAAGCGCCGACTCTAATTTGCAAGCGTGGGCATTCCCTCGGAAGACCTGGAGGGCCTCACCAGCCGGGCAACACCACGACCGCGCCGTCGGGCTGGAACTCCAGCGCAATCTGAGCGACGTTGGGGACCCGGAAGTTCCGCCACTCGGTGGCCGGCAGGCCCTTGGCCCGCGTCAGCGCGAGCTGGATGACGCCTCCGTGCGTGACGATCGCGACATCCTTGCCGCAGTGCTGCCCCACCAGCGAGAGGATCTCGCGCCACGCGCGCTCGGCGACCCCGCTCAGCGACTCCCCCTCGAACCATCTCCCCTGGACCGGCGCCGGCTCCCGCAGTCCGGCGGGGTCGGGCACGCCCGACGGCATGGCGACGCTCGGGTTGGTCGCCCAGGTCGTCCGGGTGGCGGGAGGGATGTCGCTCGCGGGACGGCCGGTGTAGACGCCGGTGCCGATCTCCCGGAGATCATCGCGCGCGGTGACGGTCAGCCCGCGTGGGGCCGCGATGGCGCGCGCCGTCTCCAGCGCTCGTGACAGCGGGCTGGCGTAGACCGCGTCAACCTGCTTGCCTCCCAGCGCTGCGGCCAGGGCCTCGGCCTGGGCGCGCCCGGCCGCGCTGAGAGGGATGTCCGCGTGCCCCTGCAAGAGCCCGAGGGCGTTCCACTGTGTTTCGGCGTGCCGGATCAGAATGGCTCTGGTGGGCTGCGGACAGCTCGCCCCGGCGCCCCAGACCGGGCCCAGCAGCACCAGGCCCAGCGATGCCGCGAGGATGAGGCTGAGCCTGCCCCTCGCGCGACCGCCGACCGACCGGGATCGCATCTCGCCCTCAGCTCGCCTCGGGGATGCGAGGAGACAGGATCCGGGAGATGACCCGCTTCACGTCCTCCGGGCGGAAGGGCTTCTCGAAGCTCGGCACCCCGCTGGCGTCGAGGAACTCTCGCGTCCGCTGGCCCAGCGCGTCCCCCGTCATGAAGACGATGCGCGTGGTGATCTCCGGGTGACGGCGCTCGAGCTCGCGGTAGAGGCCCGGCCCGTCGAGGTCCGGCATCCTGATGTCGCTCAGCACCGCATCGTAGGCCCGCTCCCCCAGCTTGACCAGAGCGTCCGCGCCGTTGACCGCCGTGTCCACCCGATGGCCGTCCGCCGCGAGGATTTCCTCCAGCAGCCTGGCGACCGCCGGCTCGTCGTCCACCACGAGGATGCGCCCGCCTCGGCGGCGCGGCTGCGCCGGCGTGGGGGACGCCTCGGAGTCCTGCACCGGCGGCAGCTCGACCGGCAGCTCCACGACGAAGGTCGCCCCGTGCCCCGGAGCGCTCTCGACCCGGATGGCCCCGCCATGCCCCTCGACGATCCCTTGGCACATGGCGAGCCCCAGCCCCGTCCCCTGCCCCACCGGCTTGGTGGTGAAGAAGGGCTCGAAGAGCCGCTTCCGGACCTCGGGGGGGATGCCGGGGCCCGTGTCGGCGACCTCGAGGATGACCCGCCGGCCCTCGGCATCGGAGCGCGTCGTGAAGGTCAGGCGGCGGGGCCCCGCGCTTTCCTGCATCGACTGGCTCGCATTGGTGATGAGGTTCACCACCACCTGGTGGAGCTGATGGGAGTCGGCCCAGAGCGCGGGCAGGTCCTCCGCCAGGACAAAACTCACCTCCACGTTGTTCACCCGCAGTGAATAGGCCAGCAGCTCCACCGCCTCCCTGACGACCTGGTTGAGGGAGGTCTGCTGGCGCTCGGGCGGTCGCTGGCGCGCCAGCGCCAGGAAATTCCGGACGATGCGGACACAGCGGTCCGCGGCCGCAGCTGCCTTGTCGAGCCCCTCCGCCCCTGGCCCGCCTTCCATCGTGGCGCGCAGGAGGTTGATCCGCCCGATGAGCACGGTGAGTGGGTTGTTCAGCTCGTGCGCGACACCGGCCAGGAGCGAGCCCATCTCGGCGAGCTTCTCGCGGTGGTGTATGGCCTCGCGCTGGCGCTCCATCTCTTCCTGGGCCCGCTGCTGCTCGGCGCGCGCCCGCAGGGCGGCCATGCCGTAGGCCACGTCGTCCGCGAGCTGCGTGAGCAGCTCCACTTCCGGCTCCTCGAACGCGTCGGGCTCCCCGGCATAGATCCCCAGCACTCCGAGGGCCTGACCTTCGCTGATCAGAGGCAATGCGATGACGGACGCGTAGCCGCGGCGTGCAGCCTCGTCGCGCCAGGGCGCGAAGGCGGGATCCGTGAGCGCGTTGCGGATGATGCACGGCCGGCCCGTCCGGATCGCGACCCCGGCGGGACCGCGCCCCGCTTCGCCGTCACCCCAGCTCAGCCGAGCGGTCTGGAGATACCCGGCCTCGTCTCCGGCGTGGGCGACGACGCGGATCGTCCTGGCCTCGTC
The DNA here is from genome assembly GCA_001788395.1 of Candidatus Rokubacteria bacterium GWA2_70_23. Taxonomy (GTDB): domain Bacteria; phylum Methylomirabilota; class Methylomirabilia; order Rokubacteriales; family CSP1-6; genus UBA12499. The sequence goes on along the minus strand of MGBT01000037.1, from coordinate 2,638 downwards.
GTGCTCGGCGAGGCCGGCTCCGGCCAGGCGATAACCGCCCACATCCAAGATCATGCGACACACCTCGCCCAGCAGCTCGGGCTCGTCTCGGGCGCGGATGAGCGCCTGGTTGCACTGGCTGATCGCCTGGAGCGCCCGGTTGAGCCTCCGCATCTCCACCTCGGCGCGCTTCCGCTCGGTGACGTCGATCACCGTGCCCAGGATGGCGGGCCGGCCCTCGTAGGTCACCCGGCGGCCGAACACCTCGCACTCGATCGTGGTCCCGTCTTTCCGGACGCAGCGGAAGCTGTACCGGAGGGCCTCCACCGCCCCGTCGAGGCGGGCGCGGATGTTCCGGGCCACCAGCTCCCGGTCATCAGGATGCACCACGTGCATCGGAGCGAGCCGGCTGACCAGCGCCTCGACCGTGTAGCCCAGGATGTCGGCAGCGGCCTGGTTCATGTACAGGAAGCTCTCCGCGTCCGTGACGTACACGCCGGCCAGCGACTGCTCCACGAGCGCCCGGTACCTGCCCTCGGCCTCGGCGAGGCCCCGGGTGCGCTGCTCCAGAGTCCCCGCCATGCCGTCGAAGGCCCGCGCCAGATCTCCCAGCTCGCCCTTCTCCTCACCCAGCCCCGTGCGCGCCGTCAGGTCACCGCCCCCCAGTCTCGCCGCGGCCTCCCGGAGCGCCGAGACATGGCGCAGGACGAACCTGTCGCTGACGAGCCACGCCCCGGCGAAGGCCAGGCCGAGGGTGGCTGCGAAAACCGCGAGCGCCCAGGCGAGCCGGCGGCTTGCCCCGCCGAAGGCCACGGCCTCCGGGATGCCGACAACGATGTACGCTTCCCCGGCGCGCTTCTCGAACGGCAGGGGCGCGAAGGCGTAGAGCCGCCGGACGCCGTCGATCTCCTTCAGCCGGGCTGTGCCCTCGGCTCGGCGGTCGAGAATCGTCTTCACGATCTCCGCATCGGGCATGGCCTGCCCGACCCCGGACCCCTCGGGGTGGCGGGCAAGGACCACCCCGTTCCCGTCGATGGCGGTGACGACCGAGCCAGTGGGGAGATGGAACGTGTCGGGGTGCTGGGCCATCCAGGTGAGATCCATGGCGGCGAGGACGACGGCCCGCACGGCCCCTCTTTCGTCCACCGAGGGATAGGCGAGCACGATGGTGGGCTTCCCTGTGACCCGCCCGATGACGTACCCGCTATGCACGAAGTCCCGGGTCTGGAGAGCGCGCTGGAAGTAGTCCCGATCGGCAATGCTCACGCGGCCGGGGTCCATCACGGCCGCGGCGAAGAGATCGCCCGCGGGGGTCGCTGCCCCGATATTCCCGTAGAAGGGAAACCGCTTGACCATCTCGCGGAAGAGCGCCGTGGCCCTCGCGGCGTCGAGGCTCTGCACCGACGGCGCCTGCGCGAGGCCCGTCAGGAGCTGGCGGGCCCCCGCGAAGAGCCGCGCGTGACCGGCGACCGCCAGCCGCACGGCATTGAGGGCCTCCTCCGTCGCATGGTCAATGGCGATCCTGCGGTCACTGAACCTGTCGTACACCGAGAGGGCGATGAGCGGGAACATCGCCACGAGCACGAGACACAGGAGCCGGGCCCGGAGACTGGAGAGCTTGACTCGCGTGACGGCCGGGAACTCCGTGGCAGATCCTCCAGGACCTACCGGGTGTCGGATTGCTTGGCCGGTAGGCCCAATGCGCTGACAAGCGTGTGACGATCAAGCAAGATTCGCTCCAGGGTGATGGCGATGTCCGCGCCGCAAGCTTTCCAAGCAGATCCGGGGGGGAGTAGCGCAATCAGCCTACCGCCCTTGCGGCTGAGTCGCCCCAGGTGAGGCAGGACTGGGACAGGGGAGAGGCGCCCCGAGGTGGTCGGGGAGGTGGCGGACGTTCCCGGGGCGGGCCAGGAGCTGTCCGACGGGCAGGGCCGTCACGCCGTCCCCCAGCGAGTACCGCTCCCGCCCCGGATACACCAGGTAACGGCAGACGTCCGCGTAGCAGGCGCGGGCGCCGTTCGCGCCTTCGCCCAGAGGGGCGCGCCGCCGCGGGGGTCGGTTACGGCGACGGCGCTCCCGGCCCGGCCACCCGCACCAGGGTCACCAGCCTACCGCCTCCGCCGCTCGAGCCTGTCGCGGGTCGCACGAGTGCTTGAGCGTCCAGGACCTCACGCACCTTCCGGGCGAGCGCCTGGGGCAAGAACGGCTTCTGGATGAGGGCGATGCCCGGCTCCAGGACGCCGTGCTGGGCGATCGCATCAGCCGTGTATCCGGACATGTAGAGCGCCTTGATGCCCCGGCGGAGCGGGGCGATTTCCTCCACCAACCGGGGCCCGCTCATGTGCGGCATGACCACGTCGGTGAGGACGAGATGGATGGAGCCGCTGTGCCGCTCGGCAATCCCCAGTGCCTCGGCCGGGTGGCGCGCGTCGAGGACCGTGTAGCCGCTCTGCTCGAGGATCTCGCGAGCGAGTGCCCGGACCTCGTCCTCGTCCTCCACCAGGAGAACCGTCTCGGACCCCCGAGGGGGTGTGGCGACCACCTGCTCCTCCGTCGCGAGGGGCCCATCGACGCGCGGGAGGTAGATCTTGAACACGGTCCCCCGGCCCGGCTCGCTGTAGAGGTAGATGTTGCCACCGCTTTGCTTGACGATGCCGTA